>CAWUIM010000005.1:0-96738 GCA_963922595.1 uncultured Parvularculaceae bacterium | reverse complement strand
GCCGATTTTCGCAGCGAAATGCCCCTGCGCATCCTTCATTTTCTGTTCAAGTTTTTCCCGCTCTGATTTCAGCGCGCGAAGTTTTTTTAAGTCGCTTCCAGAAGTCATATGTCTCTTTCCTTCCGGGCGCCCTATGAGCGAAACGACCATAGCGTTCATCAGGCGCAGTCTTCAAGAACCCTTCGCCTAAAGAAAATCCCCAAACGGATTTTTATGGATTTTTCATTCGCGTCCCCAGCTTCGCTAGGGACGAATTAGCAACACACAAACGCACCCTTTCAGGTGCCTGTTTTTATTGGGGTATTCTGGCTGCAGTATGTGATCAAGGGACCGTGATCATCGTGATCATTTGTGATCATTTGCCCCTCTTAAAACTGTTTTTATGATGGTTTTTTGATCACAAACCGTTCACACGTGATTTTTCGTTGTGATCATTGACAGCAGATTAAGCATATGAAACCTTTCTCCTAGCAATGTTAGCACCGACCTTTTGGGGGGGGCAAAAGGGAAGACTACCAAGGTGCGTAACAACTCGATTTCGACGAAAGTCGATCAGGTAACTTTGGTGGCTCTGCAAAACAGGGTCGCAAAAGTAAAAATCTCTTAAAGCCAGTTTATTTACGACGCCGTGACGGCGCGTCTGAACCCCATCGCTGGCGCTGCTGTCACTGAAAATACGGCTGGAGCGAATTCAACCGGCGATAAACAAGGCGCTCTTGCTTCCGAGCTAAAGACTATTCAGAAAAGCCTCGCCAGCGGCGTCGCCAAAAGCCATTCAACATACCAAAAACTCCACGAGCAATTGCTCACGGAGATCTACAAAAATCGCCTGCTGTGCACCGAAATTTTACGGCATGTGAACCCGAACGCGCTCGCCGCGCTGACGGCCGAATTCGACGAATATGACCGGGCGACCACGGGCGCAGCGCGCGGCGAAAAAACGCAAAAAATCGCCCCGCGATTAAACGGCGCCAAGACGTCAATTGCGCGTGAAGCATCGGAAAAATCCGCCGCGCAAGACGCCCTGCAGGCGCTCGATCATGATGACGTGGAAGAGGAGATGGCGCGATGACCACCCTCTTCAAAGGCGGTGTTTCAGATTGGATCCGCGGCTCGCAATCGGTGCTCCATGAATGGCGGATGCTCTTTCAATCCATGTGGCAAACGCTGGCCGCCGGTTTCGTTATTTTGTGCTGCGCGGTTCTCATTGGCGGCTATCTCAATCTGTCGCCGCAAGAGCGCCATGTGATGGCGGTTTACATGCAAGCCGGCGCCAACAAAATGATCCTTTCCGATCCCACCAAAGAGGTGATTTACACCGACGAGGAGGGAACGCAGTGGGCGGTCACAAGCAGTAATTTCTTACAATCAAAGCTCGTCGCCGATGCGATCGCCTCTGTGCTCGTCGGCGCCGCCCACGGCTTTCGTTACGGGTTCGGCGTCTTCCTTCTCATTGTGATTTTGCTCGGCGGCTATTTCTATATGCGCGGGCGCGAGCAATCGCAGGAAGCCTACATTCGCGGGGCGCGGATCGGGACCACAAGAGAGCTCAACAAGCTGCTCGCGCGCCACGGCGAGGGCGGGGTTTTGGAGCTCGGCGACGTCCGCCTGCCGCGTAGTTTCGAAACCCAGCATTGCCTTTTTATCGGCGCGTCGGGCACCGGCAAAACCCAATCGATCCTTCGGCTACTGGAGGGTATTCGCGCCGCTGGCCAGCGCGCCATCATCTATGATGTGAACGGGTCTTATGCAGAGAAATTCTTCCGGCCCGACAAGGACATTATTCTCAATCCGCTGGACGCGCGCAGCCCCTCCTGGCGGATCGGCGCCGTCACCTATGGCTACGACGAGGCGGGCTTGCGCACCTTCATGCAGTGGCCGGACAATAAGCGCGTCACCTATGATTATGACGCGACCGGCGCCCTCACGCGGATTTGCGGCCTGTTTACCGGCGCCCAGACGGATTGCACCAGCAACACGCTGATCCAGATCGCTTATGACGATCTTGGTAGAACCGAACGGTGGCAAGGCGCGGACGCGCAACGCCGCACCGTCTATGATTATGACGGCGCGTCACGACTGACGGACCTCAGCCATAACGGGCTGAGCGGCGAAGAGGTCGCGTTCGGTTTCCCGTCTTACAATCCGGCCAGCCAGATTCTTCGCCGGGCGGTTACGGAGACGACCGGCGCCGGTGATTATCTCTGGCTCCCGGGCGGCGACAGTACGGATAATTACGATCCTGCGAACGCGCTCAATCAATATACGCGGATCAATACAAACATTCAGCCTACCTATGATCCGCCCATGCGCGAAGGCGCAGGTCAGTTCGAATCCAACCCCCTCCACCATTCTTTTATATCTCACGACAGCCTGCTTTGCTCGTGTCTCCGATGGGGCGCGCTGGCCGAGCGGCGACCGGTCGGCCGCTTGGTTACGAATTCGAAGCCGTTTCGTTGACTTCCACCATCAAATTCAAGACTCGGAACCATAAAAGGAAACTCTCTTGCGCGCGGTTTTACTGTGTGCGGAATAAATATTTATCAGTAACAGGTCTGGCGGATTCCTTTTACCTTTTTGACACACCTCACTGGATGCAGCGCAGGCAGAAGCGCAATTATCGGGCTGCTGACCCCATCACCTTGCGAAAAGTAATCGAAATACGCCGTCCTCTAGGCGCTCGCTCGCCATTGATAAGATCGGATTTTCTTGGCGCGATAGCATGCGTCCAGTGATACCGCGCTTCGCCCCGAAGGATGAGCAAGCTTCGCGGCGGTAGCGTCATCACCACTTTTTTGTCCGTTGCAACTTTTGAAAATGTCATCTGACATGCAGATCTCAGGCTTAGCGACGCGATTGTATTTGCAAAGCATGGAACGCAATCAACGTGCGGCGCTATGCCCTGTCCAGGTTGGTATTCATTGACGATCGCCTGATCAGGCGAGGCCTCGAACGTCTCGTTCTCGCTGAAACGGTCTATCAGAAACGTCGTCCATTCAGGCAGGGAGCCCAAATAGCTTTCACGTGAAATAGCGCGCGCTTTGTAGTCATACCGGTAACCGTAATGTTGTACGCGGCGTTTAAGCGCGGTCGACCATTGCTGACAATCAATCGCCGTCAAAAGGCGCATCTCTTCAGTCTGATCAATAAAATTCTCTAAAATTTCCAACCCCTCAATATCAATCGACGAGAGATTGGACAAGGCTGCAATGCGTTCAGACGGGTCAGTCATACCGGTCGAAAGACCCAGGTGCAGAATTTATCATCGCTTGAAAGTGCGCTGTCGTTATCATGAGTATTTGTATGCGTATAACCGCAGAAACGGGATGGATAAAACCTGTAGACGTTGGATATTTCAAATCTACTCTTCTTCGCGGCAAGCGGAAACTGGAAAGCGCCGCGCCAATGCGGAGAATCCACTGTCGAAATTAGAACGAGGCCATCCTGATCCAGAATGTCTTTTGCTGACGAAAGAAACCTCCTGACGAGGGTGTGATTCGGATTGCGGCCAAATTTCGGATCGCGGCTAGCAACGTTTGGAAAATTGAAAATGATTGTTGAGAACTTCGCATAGGAGAAATGGCGTTCGAGTGTTGTCGCATCTATATTATGGCGAACGAATGCGCCGTGCGCCCTTAGTAGTGAGGCGTTTTTTCGGGTCTCTTCCGTAAGCGCCTCAGCGTTCTCAAAGGTCGTCGCAGTAAGAAAGCGTGGATGAATATTTCGGTCATTTGTAAAGCTACGAGAAAAACTCATATTCCCTTCGCCGACGAATAATGAGGGTCCTTTTCTAACTTGTTCATGAAAGTTGAATGGCTTTGAGCGCACTTCAACGATATGTTTTAATTCAAGAAAAAATGTTGCCAGCAATTCGGTTGAATAGCTGTCAATCTTTTTTCGTGGGGCAATGATGTGGGGATCTTGATTTATCAGCATATGACGCAACTCCATAAGAAGACGCCATCATACGGCTGCTCAGAGGGGTGGGGATAAGTTTTTTAGATTTTTTTCGTGCAACCGGAATCTTCGCCGGTGTGTTGTCCCGATCTGAAACGGGAATGTCCCTGACGCCTTACAGCCTCAAAAGAATTCTCACATCCAGAACACGGGACATTGGCAACTAATTAATTAAAAAGTCAGGTAGACTATACCAAACCCGTAAATCTGGCCGCTTAGCGTACGTTGGTTCGAATCCAACCCCCTCCACCATTCTTTTTTTGTCCGGGAGGTCTCTTTATGAGGCGACAAGTGAGCGCCTGGCGGCGAGCGCTGGCTGCCCCGTTTCACTATTTTCTTCGAACCAGCGCGTGACAGCCGTTTGTTGAACCTCAGTAAGGCGCAAGCCGAGTTTTGTGCGCCGCCAGAGCGCATCTTCGGCTGTTTCAACAAATTCGCGGCGCTTGAGATAGACGAGTTCGGCTTCATAAAGATCGGCGCCGAACCCCCGGCCGAGATCGTTTATCATCGCCGCGTCGCCCAAAACGTTCTGCGTTTGCGTCCCATATGTCCTGATAAGGCGCCGAACCATGGGCGCCGGCAAAAACGGATATTGCGCCTTGGCCTCTTCGATCACGCTTTCAACGCTGTGATCATGAAAACCGCCGCCCGGCAGGAGGGCGTCTCCGGTCCAGGCGCCGGACGTTGCGCTAAGATGAGGTTCCAGTTTTTCAAGCGCATGTTCGGCGAGCTTTCGATAGGTGGTTATCTTGCCGCCATAGATGGAGAGTACTGGCGCCCCTTCGGTATTCAGTTTCAGCGTATAGTCGCGCGTCACTTTCGATGCGCTTTCTTCGGCGTCATCGAACAGCGGCCGAACGCCAGCATAGCGCCAGATAACGTCGTCGCTGGTGACCGGCGTTGCGAAATATTCGCTCACCAGAGCGCAGAGATAGGATTCTTCCTCCGGTGATACGCTCTTTGCGTCTTGTGGCGATGAGACGGCGACGTCCGTGGTGCCGATGAGCGTGAAGTCGTCCTCATAGGGAATGGCGAAGATGATGCGCCCATCTGCGTGCTGGAAGATATAGGCGTGCGCGCCCTCATAGAGCTTACGGGTGACAATGTGGCTGCCCTTCACAAGGCGGACGCGTTCGCGGTTGCTGGCGACCGAGGCTTTGTTGGCGATCTCGTCGACCCAGGGACCGGCGGCGTTTACAATCGCCCTGGCGGTGACGCGCTCTTGTGACCCATCTTTGGTTTGAAGCGTGAGGCGCCAATGATCCGCATGGCGATCGATTGCGACGCATTCGGTGCGGGTGCGGATGTCAGCGCCGTGATCGCGCGCGTCGACAGCGTTCAGAACAACGAGACGCGCGTCATCCACCCAGCAGTCGGAATAGGCGAAGCCGGCGGCGAACGCCGATTTCAAGTCGCCCCCGAACGGCGGCGTGTGCAGATCCACGCGCTCGGTGCGCGGCAGGGAAATCCGTCCGCCGAGCCGGTCATAGATGAACAGACCGAGCCGCAGGAGCCATGCCGGACGCAGCCCCTTATGGTGCGGCAGAACAAAGCGGAGCGGCCAGATAATATGGGGCGCGATCGCCAACAGGCGCTCGCGTTCCTTCAGCGCTTCACGCACCAGCCTGAATTCGTAATTTTCAAGATACCGCAAGCCCCCATGGATCAGTTTCGTGCTTGCCGACGACGTGTGTGCGCCGAGATCGTCGCGTTCGCAAAGGCCGACGCGAAGCCCGCGCCCTGCGGCGTCGCGCGCGATTCCGGCCCCGTTTATACCGCCGCCAATGATGAATAAGTCGAAGTCCATGGCTCATCTTTTGTCAAAAAGGGCCGCCCGATGATCATCAAGCGGCCCCAGGCGAGTGAGCTGGCGGAAGGGTCAGCCGCCGCCAGCACGTTTTCCAGGCGTCGGGAGGAACGAACCTAGAAGTTGTAGCCGAGGCTCACTCTGATATTGCGGCCGACAATCGGCCGGCCGAATGTGGCCACCGTCACGTCCCCGGTCGCCGGCGCGAAGAGGTCGCTCCGCACATTCCCCTCAGTGAGGCCGATTGTGTTGAAGAGATTGTCCGCGACGACGAGGATTTCGACGCCGTTTTCAAAGTTGAAACGTGCGCCGGCGCCAAGGGTTGTGTAACCGGGCAAAAGAATTGAGTTGCCGAAGTTCTGGAAACGGTCGCCCACATTATAAATATCGGCGAACACCGTTCCTGAGGCGCCGCCGACGCCGTCAAATGCATATTGCGGGCGTATGCTGACAATCCGTCCTGGAATACGCGGGACGTCGTTGCCGGCGATGGCGCTATCGTCGATCGTCAGGCCGCCGCCGCTGACGGTCAAGCCGTCCAGTTCCGGATTTTGGAACGTCGCTTTTGCGTTCAGCGAGAAGCCGTAGAATTCGTCGGTCTGGACTTCCGCTTCGATGCCAAGCGTGCTGCTGCTTTGAACGACGGTCGCGTCGATGACGTTTCCGTTGACATCATTCACGGGCTCCGTGAACGGCAGGTTTTCAATATCACTGTAAAAACCGGTGATGAAAGACTGTACGCCCGGCAGGCTGATCTTAAAGCCGCCTTCGACCTGGAAGACATCGCCCACCGGGACGGCTTCCACGTTACCGCCCGCGCCGGCGACGCCGGCGAGATCGTCCAGTGTCGGCGTGCGGAAGCCGTCGCTGGCGCGCGCGTAAACAGCGACCGAGTCCAGGAGCTCATAGTTCGCGCCGATCGACCATGCGAACTCAGAGAATGTGTCGCGGAACGGCGTAAATTGACCGGTTCCGGAGACGATCGCATCGTCGGCTGTCGTCGCCGGCGCTCCTGCTGTGAGAAGGGAGTTGTTCGCGCTGGCGTCAAAGACCCCTTGCGCTTCGGTGACGCCCTCGATCGTCTGATATTCAAGGCGTAAGCCGCCGTCGATTCGTAGACGGTCCGTTACGCTCCATTCGTCCGCCGCGTAAAAGGCGAGCACTTCGCCGTCGCCTGAATAGTTCTGAAAGAAAGCGCTACCAAAATTCGTGAAGGAATTTTGCGTCAATGTACCAAGGACATTGCCGTTCGCATCCACCGCAGACAAATCAAGATTACGCGGCGATCCGTCGATTTCATGAATGAAGGTCGCAAAACCCTGGAGCTGGTCAATGGAGTAGAAGCTCGCATAGAATCCGCCGGTGAACGCATGTTTTCCGCCGAGGAAGTCAAGTTCCTTCGCGATGGAGAAATCGTTGACGAAGTTCTCATACTGGCTGTTCACGGGGAAGAAACCACTGGTTCCGATAAAGCCGTTTCCGTTATTGCCGCCGAATTCGGTCGGGGAGGGCGCGAGCGCGAAGGGCGTGCCGTCTGCGAAGGTCGCGTTCACCGCAACAACGTCAGAGCCGAATGCTGCTTGCGCCGCGGGGAGCTGGCCGTCGAGGAAAGTGAGCCCGTTTTCAAAGCTGAACGGGATGGCGGAATTGAATTGGGTTTCGCCGTCGACATAGCGGTTCTTGTTTGTGACGACCCAGCCATTATCGAGTTCGTAAGTGACTTCGGTGCCGATATTGAAAGCTTCATTGTGAATGCCGTCGGCGAGGTCGAAATCTTCCGTGCTGCCGTCGGGTTGCAGGATGCTGACGAAGCGCTGATCGTCGCTGACGAGCGTATCAAAGTTGGCGTCGAAGCCGGGGAACGACGTCAAGTCGCCGTTTGCGTCGAGGTCAAGCGGAATGGCGAGCAGGAACAGGTTGCGTTCGTTGATGTAGCCGGCGGATACGGTGAACTCGCCGCGGTCGAACGCAGTCGTGATGTTGCCGCGGATTTGACCGCCTTCGTCGGCGCGGAAGCCGGGATCGCGCACGCCGTCGGCGACACGATAAAAGCCGCCCAGCGAGAACGTCGTATTGTCCGAAATCGGTCCGGCGTAATTGGCGTCCACGCGGCGGTGACCGAAGTCGCCCCATTCGATTGCGATGCGTCCCTCGGGATCTTGCGTGCCGCGCTTCGTAATGTGGTTGAAAATCCCGCCCGGCGCGTTTGACGCAAAGATGGAGGACGTGCCCCCGCGAACGGCCTCAAGGCGCCGCGTTGTGCCGTCGATGCGGTGAAGCCCGTCCGGCGTCAAAAAGCCGATGCCGTGTTCTTCAAAGACCGGCAAACCATCCACAAGAATTTTGGAGAACAGGAATTGGCCGGGGGCGGGGATGCCGCGAATGAATACGTTCGATGCGCTCTGACCGCCCGATGATTCAGCCCAGACGCCGGGGACTTCCGCGAACAAGTCGGCGATTGTGAGCGGCGCTGACTCTTTAATCGATGTTTCGTCGAAGGTGGTGATCGAAACGGATGATTCAAATTGCGTAATCTGCGAACCGCCGCCGCGGCCGGTGACGACAATTTCATCAATGCCGCGCGCTGGTTCGTTTTCGTCCTGGGCCATTGCAGCGCCGGATACAAGCCCGGTGACGCAGGCGACGGACGCTAGCAAGTGTTTGTTTAAGGTCGCGTATTTCAAGAGTGCCTCCCTGTACGTGGCGTGACGCGAATGCGCGCGTCGTTGTTTTTTCGATTTGACGACGGCGCGACCATTGCCGATATTGCAAGCGCTTGCAAGTAGGCACCAGTATCCGTCACTCGAAAATGATCAAATAAAAATCACTATTTCGCGAGGTATCTTGCTGCAATGCGAAATTTAAGAGAGCATATATGCAAGCGGTTGCATATTGCGTCCGGTACGGTGTAGCTGTCGCTGAAAACGCTTGCGGTTTGAAGATGAAGAACAAAGAAGCCGCAACCAATCATAAATACGGCGCCTGCAGCGGGAGGGATCAATATGCCGGAAGTTTCTTTAGGCGCCGTCGATATCGGAATCGTCTGCCTCTACTTCATCGCATTGATTTTGTTGGGATTGTATCTCTCCGCCAAAAGTAAGGGAGCGGAGGATTATTTTCTCGCGGGTCGCGGGATGACCTGGCCTTTCATCGGTCTGTCATTGTTCGCGTCAAACATTTCAAGCACGACGCTGGTCGGGCTTTCCGGCGACGCCTACGCGACCGGCATATCGGTTTACAATTACGAATGGATGGCGGCGGTTATCCTCGTTATTTTTGCGGTCTTTTTCCTACCGATTATTCTGCGACGGCAAGTGTTCACGATGCCGGAGTTTCTCGCTGGCCGCTATGACGGGCGTATACGGACGTATTTTTCCTTGCTGACGCTTTTCCTTGGCGTTGTTGTGGAAACGGCGGGCTCTCTTTTCGCTGGAGCGTTGGTGATCCAGCTTATTCTGCCGGATGTTCCCTTATGGCAGACCATGACGGCGCTTGCCGTCATCGCAGGATTTTACACGCTTACCGGCGGATTGACGGCGGTTATACTCACCGACGCGATTCAGGCGATCCTTCTGCTGCTCGGATCATTGGTCATTACGCTGATCGCCGTCGATAAGGTGGGCGGGATCGGCGTGGTGTTCGATCAGATTTCGCCGGAAAAGCTGAGCCTCCTCCGCCCGCTCGATGATCCTGGCGTGCCCTGGTTGGGGTTGATGACCGGGGTGCCCCTATTGGGTTTTTATTATTGGGCCACTAATCAGGCGATCGTTCAGCGCGCCTTGTCGGCGAAGTCAATCAATCATGGACGCTGGGGCGCGATCTTCGCCGGGGTCTTAAAGCTGCCGCCGCTCTTTATCATGGTGTTGCCGGGGAGCGTCGCGATTTTGCTGTACCCGAACATCGAACAACCGAACCTCGTTTATCCGACGCTTATGTTCGACTTGCTTCCCACCGGCCTTTTGGGGCTCACCTTGGCTGGTTTCTTAGCGGCGATCATGTCGCAGATTGATTCTGCGCTCAATTCCGCCTCGACGCTTGTCACCATGGATTTTGTGCGGCGCCGGAAGCCTGATCTTTCAAGCCGCCGGCTGATGACGATTGGTCGCTTCGTCATGGCTGGATTTCTGATCTTCGCTGTCGTCTGGGCGCCGTTTATTTCCAACTTCCGCTCGATCTTCTCCTATTTGCAGACGATGTTTTCTTATGCCGTGCCGCCGGTGGTGGCGTTATTCATCGTCGGCGTTTTCTGGGGGCGGGCGACCGCCGCTGGCGGGTTCGCCGGCGCCATGGCGGGCCTCTTTATCGGCGCGGGCGCGTTTGTTCTCATCGAAATGCTCGGGCTCTTTAGCCTTCATTTTCTCTACATGGCGCCAATTCTGTTTTTGATTTGTGTCGCCGTGATCATCATCGTCAGCCTGACGACGCCGCCGCCTGATCCGGCCGTTGTCGGAGAATATTTGTGGTCGCCAGCGATTTTTTCAGAAGAAAGCGCAGCGCTGAAGTCGGTTCCTCTGTGGGCGAATTACCGGGTTCAGGCGCTGGCTTTGCTTCTCGTCACCGCCGTCATCGTTTTCATGTTCCGGTAACGCCCAGGAGAATTTTATGAGTGACTGGTGGAAGGGCGCTGTAATCTATCAAATCTATCCGCGCAGTTTCTTCGACAGTAATAATGACGGCGTCGGCGATCTGCCTGGAGCCGCTGAGAAGCTAGAGTACGTAGCTGACCTTGGCGTTGACGGCGTATGGCTGTCGCCCTTCTTCACCTCGCCGATGCGTGATTTCGGTTATGATGTGGCGGACTATCGGTCGGTCGATCCGGTTTTTGGCGATCTCGATGACTTCGATGCGCTGGTGGCGAAAGCGCATGCGCTGAACCTTAAAGTGATCATCGATCAGGTGTATTCGCATACCTCCGACCGGCACGCATGGTTCCTTGAAAGCCGTCAGGATAAAGAAAATGCGAAGGCCGACTGGTATGTGTGGGCCGACGCCAAGTCAGATGGAACGCCGCCGAATAATTGGTTGTCTTTCTTCGGTGGTCCCGCCTGGTCATGGGATACGCAGCGCAAACAATATTATTTACACAATTATCTCGCCGAACAGCCGGACCTGAATTTTCATAACCCGGACGTTCAGGCGGCGATTTTGGATGTGGCGCGGTTTTGGCTTGACCGCGGCGTTGACGGCTTTCGCCTCGACGTTGCGAATTATTATTTCCACGATGCGAAATTACGGGACAATCCGGCGAGCGGCGAAACCGATGGGGTTCGGCCATACGCGTTCCAGCGTCACCTTTATAATAGGTCGCGGCCCGACACTGTTGATTTCATGAAACGCTTGCGCAGCGTCATGGATTCTTATGATGCGCGGATGACCGTTGCAGAAATCGCAAGCGATTCGCCGATTGCGCGCAGCATCGACTATACGAAAGGCGCCGACCGCCTCCACACCGCTTATAATTTTCTTTTTCTGGAAAGCGACGACCTTTCAGCTGACCTGATCAAACGCGGTTTGCGGGAATGGCGAGATGAAGACGCTTGGCCGTCATGGTCCTTTTCCAACCACGACGTGAAAAGAGCGACAAGCCGGTGGAACGGTCATGATGACCCGGCGTTCGGAAAGTTGTTGGTGGCTATCTTGTGTTCATTGCGCGGCACCGCCTTTTTGTATCAGGGCGAGGAACTCGGGCTTCCGCAGGCGGATGTGCCTTTTGAAAAGCTCCAGGACCCGGAAGCGATCCGGTTTTGGCCGGCGAATCTTGGGCGCGATGGATGCCGTACGCCGATGCCATGGTCGTCGCGCATGGCGAATGCGGGTTTTTCGGTCACTGACCCATGGCTGCCTCTTGATCCGCGTCATGGGGCTATGGCTGTGGACTTGCAGGAGGCGGCGCGAGACTCTGTCTTAAGTTTTACGCAGCGTTTCCTTGCATTCCGGCGGGAAAACCCTGTTTTCCGCACTGGTGAGATTGCGTTCCTCGACGGCCCGGAGACCATGTTATTATTCACGCGATCGGATGAAGAACGTCGTCTTATTTGCGGTTTTAATCTGTCGCGTGAGGAAGTGTTTGCACCGTGGGACGACCTTGAGGGTGTGACAAATCTGCTGGACTGCGGATTGCCGGCGACGCGGCGCGATGACGGGGTTATAGTTCCGTCGTTCGGGGGCTTCATCGCAGAATAATGCGCGACACGCTGGTGTTAAATATAAATTATGTCGGACACGACTGAATTACCGAAGGCGAAACCTGAAAAGCAAGCGATCACCACCATGGGTGAGATCGCGGCGATGGCTGGCGTATCGGAATCCACTGTCTCGCGCGCTTTATCCGGCAGCACGCTTGTCGCGGAAAGCACGCGCGAGCGCATTTTAAAAATCGCCAAGGCTGCGAACTTCACCGTTAACGAGCAGGCGCGAAATCTAGCGCTCGGTCAAACACGCTCCATCGAAGTGGTTTTTCCCATCGAGCCGGGAACGTTGCAGCAAGTTTCAGATCCGTTTTTCGTTGATATGCTGGCGACGCTAACGGACGAAATTGCGACGCATCAATATGACGTGCTCCTGACGAAATCGACGCCCTGGGACCCCGAACGTCCGGGATGCGCCTTTCTCGGCGGGCGTGCGGACGGCGTCGTGTTTGTGGGCCAAGGGCGCCACCGCTCCGAGATCCGGGATTTCGCAAGGGCGCAAAGGCGCGTGGTTGTCTGGGGCGCGATAGATGACGCGCAGGACTATTGCGTTGTTGGAAGTGATAATTTCGGCGGCGGGTTTATGGCGACCCAACATCTGCTTTCGCTAGGGCGAAAATCGATTGTCTTTCTTGGCGACACAACGTTGCCTGAAATTGGTCAGCGTTTCGCGGGATATCGCACGGCTCTTGAAGCGGCGGGGTTAAAGCCGAGCGACGGCCAGGTTGTCGATGCGCCATTCGATATTGAAGGCGCGCGCCGGGCGGTCGCCCCGCTCGCGGCTATGTATCCGGCCTTCGACGCCATCTTCGCCGCCAGCGACATGATTGCGCTTGCTGCGATTGCGGCGTTGCGAGAGCAGGGCGTCGACGTGCCGCGCGACGTTTCCGTTGTTGGTTTTGACGATGTGCCGGCCGGCGCCCACGTTAACCCCAGTCTCACGACCATTCGTCAAGATATAAAGCATGGCGGAAAAATCCTGGTGGAAAAGATGCTCGCGACGTTGCAGGGAACGCCTGCGGGACCGGAAACACTGCCGGTCGAATTGGTCGTTCGTGAATCTTGCGGCGAAAAAGATTTAAGTAAAGAATAATTGCCTGCGTGCGGGCAAATGGTCGGTCGCACCTTTGGCGAAACGTTTACGAGTTGATTTTGTCACGATGGACTATGCTGCGGTGATATCCGCGCGCGCCATAGCTTTGCCGCCGCAGGTCATGACGGCGCCCATGCCGATTGTGTAGGCGACGAGCCAGAAGAAGCCGCCGGCGATCGGAATGAGGCCCAAGAGAACCAAAGCGACCGCCGCTAGCGCGGTCCAGCCGATCCGCGATCCCGCGCCGGGCGTAAGGGCCTCCGGTTTTGAGATCGTCCGCCGCGCAATCATCCCCGCGTAGTAAATGAAGGCCGCGACAGCGAGCGGGGCGGCGGCGATGTAGATCGCCACAATCATCATCGCCAGCGGGATGCCGAGCACGGTCGCGAGAAGAAGCGCGATCACCACTGGAGCGGCTGCGACGATCAAAAATCCGAGGCCAAGCGTTTGCAACGGCTTTGTCCGGATCATTTCTGCGGAACTATTCATCAAGCCTGGGAGGGCGAGCGCGATCACAATGACAAGAATGGCGAGACCCACGAGAAACGCCAGCGCAAAGACCGTAATGGCCGCCGCCGCTTGCACGCCCCAACGCTCAACGTCAGGCGGCGTCGCGGGTTCCAGTTCAATTACTTCTCCGGAGACGACGACGCTCGGGTCCAGTTCGAACGTGTTTGCGCGATAGCGAAGGTCGCCGCCGATAGTGACGTTCGGCGCAATGGTGATGTCGTCGCCCACAAGATGGGCGTCGCCTGCAACATCTGCGTTTAGGCGCAAACGGCCCGCGGCCGCGCGCAACTCTGCGCCGACCGGCGCATCGATTGTGACCTCGCCGCCGGTCAGCATCGCCGAGCCCTTGATGGCGAATTGCGGGTTGATCCGAAGATCGCCGCCAGCCGCGACCACATCATCGGTAACGGTGCCGCTGACAAAATCAACGTCGCCGCCTGCGACGATCAGATCGTGAAACGCCACTTGTGAGATTGTGATTTCTCCGCCTGCAACGATCATATGATCGGCCTGCGCCTCATTGAGCGTAACGTCACCGCCGGCCGCGAAAATATCGTCCGTTGACTTTGCATTGACTGTCAGATCGCCGGCGGAAAAGAACGCCATGTCAGGAAGCGCCCCGCCAGTGTCGACGGTTTCGCCGGCCTGCGTGGAGATTTGCGCGCGAAGGACGCCGGTCGCGAAGAGTAACGCCGCCAGCAGTAGGAGGAACAAAATCCACTTTGACATCGTTCTTTTTCGCGTCGCCATTAGCCGGTCCCCATCTCTCTGCGTGATCGCACGCGTTGTTTTGTGGTTGTCGCTCAGTATGGGCGGCGCGCGCGGCCCTTCAATTGACGTGGGTCAACGAGTTAGCTCAGGCGTCGCCGGCGATCTCTGATTGAGAATAACTATAAATTAATTTCCTCACGAATTATAAAACGCGTTTATGATTGACCCCCGTCAATGCGTTAATAGCGATGGTCTTATTAGGTGTGCGCGCCGCAATGGGAGTATGCTACATGAGCCCTGATCAGGAAAAATTCATTCAGTCGGTTATCGACGACACAAATGATATGACCATCGCCACCGTCCGCGACGATGGATTTCCGCAAGCCACCACGGTCAGCTACATCAACGATGGCATGACGATTTATTTCGGCACGTCCACAGACTCGCAAAAAGCACACAATATCGAAAAGAATAATAAAGTCTCGCTCACAATCGATGCGCGATATGATTCCTGGGACGCGATCCGCAGCTTGTCCATGGGCGCCGTCGCCAATCGGGTGGGGGACGCCGACGAAATTGAAAAACTCGGTAGGCTGCTTGTCAAAAAATTTCCTGAGGCCGAAAATTATGTCCCTGACGATACGTTTGAGCTCGCTTATTTCCGTATTGACCCAAAGGTCATTTCGCTGATCGATTACTCAAAAGAATTCGGGCATACAGAGGAAGTCACGCTCTGACGGCTCTGGCGAAGGCATACGGTTCAGATCTTCGCGACGCGCGGCGGTTCGCTATCGTCGTTGGCGGCCGTTTGCGCTTCGATCAGGATTTTGATCACTTCGGCATCTTCCAACTGCGGGAAGTCGTCGTAGCTCGTACTGACTGATAAGAACGGCGACGGCGTATCAAGGCAAATGAGTTCATCGGCGGCTTGCCCGATCCGGGCAACCGTTTCAGACGGACCGACGGGTATCGCGGCGATGACGCGCTTTGCGTTTACAGCTTTGGCCGCTTCGATGGCCGCCTCCATGCTCGCGCCCGTCGCAAGCCCGTCATCGACAATGATAACCGTTTTGTCCTTTAAGGCGATAGGCGGATTGAAGTCTTCGTAGAGCCGCTTCCTGCGCTCGATTTCGCCAAGCGCGGCATCACTTTCGGTGGTGATGTAAAGCTCGCTTACGTTCAGCGCGGCGATTACGTCGTCTTTCCGCACGAGAGTCGGGTCGTCGCCGTCCACAATGGCGCCGATCGCCACTTCCGGATGCGCCGGCGCAGCGATTTTCTTTACGAACAAAATCGATAGCGGGGCGCCGAGCGCTTTGGCGATTGGCGCAGCGACGGGCGCGCCGCCGCGCGGCAGAGCGCAGATGACGGCGTCCGGTCCTGCATAGCGCTTAAGCTGTTCAGCCAGAAGCCTTCCTGCTTCTTCGCGATTTTCAAAAGCCGTCATCAACACCCGCCTTTCATGTTGTCGCTAATCGTCCGACGCGCCTAATTAAGGGAAGGGAGCGTTAATGATGCGCCGACACCGATTGGAGAAGTTCGCCGGAGGTCTCATATTTCGCCGCATGGGAGATATCGCCGAGGCTCAACATGCCGACAAGCCTTTTCTTGGCGTTGATTACCGGGAGCCGGCGGAGTTCCTTTTTTTCCATCAATTCAACGGCGTCTTCGATATCTTCCTCCTCTTTGCAATAAACGATACCTTCGGACATGACGTCGCGCGCCGTGGTCTTGGCGATGTCGGCGCCGTTGGCGACGGCGCGCAAGGCGATGTCGCGATCGGTGACCATGCCGACGAGCCGATCGTTTTCGCCGATCGGGACAGCCCCGATATCTTCATCTTGCATAAGCTTGGCGATCTCCGACACAGGCGTTGACGGGTCGCGCCACTCCGCCTTCTTGTGCATGGCTTCTTTTACTTTTGTCATGAATGCCTCCTTTACATGGTGTTGTCTCGGCGAAGCGCCGCCTGCGCGCCGGCCGCGCGAGACAATCGTTACTGAGGGCCTTAGGAGTTGACTATATGATCGGAAAGACAGTGACGCGTTGATCTCAATCAACCTGTCCGTCCGCTGACGCGATTGCTGGATCGTTCGCAACTTGTGATTTCCGGCTGAGGATTTCACGTTGGATGACGTAAAATCCCGGAATTAACGGCAACCAGAGCGTCAGGCCCCTGAAGATCAGGGTGGCTGTGAGCGCATCTTCAATCGGCAAGCCAAAAACGTTCAGTGTCGCCATCATGCCGGCCTCAAACGTGCCAAGCCCCATCGGCATCGGCGCCACGGTCGCTGCGACTGATGCGATGACGACGGCGAAAAAGCACGCGGCGTAGGACGCGTCGCCGCCAATGGCGAGGAAAACAAGATACAATGTCAATCCGTCAAAGAGGCGGACGACAAAATGCATGAGCGTCACCTCCGCGAAGAGCGCGCGCTCCGTTGTGACAAATCGTGCTGTCGTATTGATCCAATCAGAAAACTCCTCATACCGAGGAAGCTTCATTATGAACGCCGGCGCCTTTACGCCCGTGAGTAAGATCGCCGATGCGCACAGGATGAGGAACAGCATGGCCGCGGCGAAGGCCGCGATGCTTGTAGACAGCACCGGTGAGGCGTTGTCGACCATGGCGATAGCGGTAAGGCTGACCATCGCAGCGGCCATAAACGCGGCGAGAAAAGTGATTGCGGTAAAACTGAAAACCGTGAAGGCGTCGCTATAAGGGACGCCGCGCCGACCGAGCGCATGAAAGACGAAAGCCGCCCCGGCGACGCCGCCTGAGGGGATCGCCTGGTCGGAAAACATCTTTGCAATGGCGAGCGGATAAAGCCGCATGAGGCCCACTGTGTGGCCGGTGCTGTCCAGGATTCGTCGCCAGACAGCAGCGACGCATGCATAGGTGAGAAGCTGCGATGCGGCGGCGGCGGCGAGCCATCCGGGTTTGGCGCGCGTGGCTTGCACGGCGAAGCCGCCAATATCGCCCACATTCAGGACGACAAAGATGAGCGCCGCAACAGCGACGAGCCCGACGATCAAAAAGCCGATCCAGCGCCGCCGCTGTTTTTTCATTGAAGTGAAAGGCGCGCGTGGTTTGGAACCGGTTTGTTCTTCTGGGAACTCTATGGCAGCCTCGCCGCTTTCAACGTCATCAGACTTTCTATCGTTTCGCCAATTATGCATTGAGCGGGATCAAGGCGCCGGCGCCAGACGTTGCGACGCGGGGGCCGCCTGCGCTGCGATGCGCCGGGCGCGCGGGCGGGAAATAACAAGCTTATAGGCTTCCCCTAATACGAACACGGTGGCGGCGAGGCCAATCGCGCTCGCCCATTGCTGAAGGGTGACGGGGCTCACATCGAGCACATGCTGCGTCAACGGAATATGCATAACAACGATATGCAGGCTTTGTGCGGCGAAAATGCTGGCGATGAGAAACGGATTTGCGCTCAGCGGGATCGAGAAGGCGGACCGGGTTTCCGACCGGCAATTCAACGTATGAAAATTGTTGAAGGAAACCAGGAAGAGAAGCACGAGATTGCGCGCCGCTTCTTCGGTGAAGCCTTGCACCTGATAGAGCCAATAGAAGATGGCGAAGGCGAGGGCGCCGATATAGAGCCCGACAATAAGGCATTGCTCGACCATTTGTCGGTTGAAGATCGGTTCTTTCGGTTTGCGCGGCGCACGGCGCATGATGTCAGGTTCCTTACCCTCAAAAGCGAGAGCCACATCCTGAATGCCTTCGGTTACGAGGTTGAGCCACAAAATCTGTACCGCCGTCAGCGGCACGGGCAGGCCTGCGAACAAGGCGAGAGCAAAGACCACGACTTCGGTGATCGCCGTACTGATTAAAAGCCAGACGATTTTCCTGATATTATCGTAGGCTGCGCGGCCTTCTTCAATGCCGGCCACAATCGATGCGAAATTATCGTCTGTGATAATCAGATCCGATGCGGCGCGCGCGACGTCTGTGCCCCCGGCGCCCATGGCGACGCCCACATGCGCGGTTTTGAGCGCGGGCGCGTCATTCACGCCGTCGCCCGTCACGGCCACGAAATGACCGTGGTCTTGAAGCTCGGATACAATGAGATTTTTCTGGGTGGGCGCAACGCGCGCATAGACTTGGGTCCTCAGGATCGCGTCCGCACGCTCTTCGCCTTCAAGTTTTTTCAGCGCCGCGCCCGTTAACACCGCCCCCGGCGCCCAGCGCGGTCCCAATTGTTGCGCGATAGCGAGCGCCGTTTCGGGATGATCGCCGGTGATCATCCGGATATCGACGCCAGCGTCCACGGCTTCGGAAACGGCGTCGGGCGCTTCGCTGCGCAGAGGATCGATCAGGCCGACGAAACCAAGAAAGTTGAGGGATTTGAGATTTTCGGGTGAAAACGCGGCCGGTTTATCGATGCTCTCGCGCGCAGCGAGTGCGATTACGCGGAAGCCCTTTGTTGTAAGCTCATGCAGATGTTTTTCCGCAGCGGCGGCGTCGAAGTTCGAGCACATTGGCAACACCACTTCCGGCGCGCCTTTCACGGAGACAAGAAACCGATCGTCTTTCTGATTGAAGCTGGCGGAAAACCCGTTGTCGGACTCATAGGGGATGGCGCCGCGTGTGTGATAATCCCGGCGGAGTGTCTTTTCGTCGGACCCGATTTTCGTCGCTAGAACGAGAAATGCAATGTCCACCGTATCGCCGCGCGCTTCGACCGCGCCGTTGGTGACAGAAAGGTCCGCCTCATTGGTCAGGACGCCCGCTATGGTGAGGCGGTCCAGACGCTCCCTCGTTTCCGCCGGCAAGCGCGCGCCATCTGCAAGGCTCACCACGCCTTCAAGCTCGAGGCCTTCGCCTTCAATATCGAGCGCGGTCCCGTCCGCCAGAATGATTTTTTTCGCTGTCAGCCGGTTGGCGGTGAGGGTTCCTGTTTTGTCGGCGGCGATCAATGTGCACGAGCCAAGCGCTTCGACCGCGGGCAAGCTGCGAACGATAACGTTGCGTTTGCCCATCCGGCTTGACGCGACCGAAAGCGCCACCGTGATCGCGATGGGCAACCCTTCCGGAATGGCCGACACGGCGAGCGCGGCGGTCAGTAGGAAGACTTCGCTAAGGGCCGCGCCGCGCGCATACTGTCCGGCGCCGAGCAGGATCGTAATCACGACCGTGAGGACGGCGATCCAGGCGGTGAACGTTTCCATCCGCACAAGAAGAGGCGGTCGTCCGCCACGACCTGACAATGCTTGCGCAATGCCGCCGAGCTCGGTGTGCGCCGCCGTTGCGCAGACAATGCCTGCGCCCCGGCCTTCCGTGACCATCGCACCCGCATAGGCCATGTTGATCCGGTCGCCGAGCGGGGCCTCGGCATCGCAAGCGCTCTCCGGCGCTTTTTCAACAGGCTTCGACTCGCCCGTAAGAAGGGATTCATCGATCTTGAGATCGTGCGAGGAGGAAAGCCGCATGTCGGCTGGGACGACCACGCCGGATTCAAGGCGCACAATATCGCCGGGGACGATCTCCGCGATATCCACTTTGATACTTTTACCGCCGCGAATAACCGTCGGGGAAATGAGTAGGGTCTTTTTGAGAGAAGCCGCGCTCGCCTCCGCGCGCCACTCCTGAAACGCGCCAACCGTCACATTAATGACGACGACCAGCAAAATGAAAACGCCGTCCGTATTTTCGCCGAGCCCGAAGGAGACCGCCATCGCCACGAAGAGGATCAGGGTCAACGGATTATTCAATTGCCGCAGAATGATGCGCAGCCGCGAATAGCGGCCGGTTTCAGGCAGTTGATTGGGCCCATATTTCGCGAGGCGCGCGTTGGCTTCAGCGGCGCTGAGGCCGTCTGATCGCCCGCCGAGGGCGGCGAACGTTTCGTCCACCGACATCGCGTGCCAAGGCTTCGTTGGCGAAGTCGTCATGAATGGTCTTTGATTTTATCCAGGCGCGCGGTTTTTTTACAAGGCGCCGATCGGAACGCGTTGACTGGCGTCAATAACGCTTCGCGGCCCGATAGCCTCTGATGCAGATCAATGCGGAAGACGTCATTCGCTTTTTCCTCAGATCGGGAGGTGCGTCATGAAAGCGATCTACAAATGGACTGTGCTGGCGATTGCGGTAAGCGTGATATTCTTCGCCCTTCAGAATATGGCGCGAATTGATGTGTCGATTCTGTTCTGGGTTCTGCGGCCGCATTTGTCGGTGGTCATCTTTTCGAGTTTCGCTGTCGGATTGATCGCCGGCTGGCTTGTTCACATCCTTCGGCGCAGTCCGTCAGCGCGGGAGCGAAACACGCCGTTGGGTTAAATTCCGGTTAGATACAACCCGTTTGATCATGATCAATGCGCATCCGGAACAAGGCTTGTCTTCTCTTGGTTCTAAACAGGAGGAAATAATGTTCTCGACGGAGAAAATAAAAACAGAAGCCTTGAACATGATGGCGTGGGGCGGCGACGCGTCGCTGCAAGCATTACGAAGAGTCGAACAGAGCCGAAAAGAAGGCGACGCAGAGAGCGAAGAGAACTGGATGCGGATTCTCGAACGCATTCGTAAGTATGAATATCCGATAGATTATACGAACAGATGATGCGTGATGAAGACGCCATCTCACAAGGGACTAGGCGCGGCTGCGGCGCAAGTGCTGGGCCACTGGAAGCGCGATCATAGAAAAACCGCCGCTTGTTTTGATTTTCTGGAGGCGCACTTTTCACGGGGCGGCGCGCGTTCGGCCCGGACGGACTTTGTCGCGTCGCTTGTCGACGAGTTTATTGATGCGCCCGATGATTTTCATCACATATTGGAGCGAAAAGCCTGGCGGCGGGCGGTGGCGCGGCGATCTTCGGACGGAAACGATGCTGAGGCGTTGAATATCGACACGCATCACGCCGCGGTGCGCGCCGCAAGAGAGCGCCTCGTTTCTGAAATCCACACGCCGTCTGATCAGGAAAGGGCGGGCCTGCGCAGAGCCGTCGCCGACTACGCAACGCGCGCCCGAAACGCAATTGAAGCCGACGAACGCGTCCTGTTTCCAATGCTTGGCCGCTTTCTGACGCGCGATGATTGGCGCGAACTCGCGGACGAGCTTCGCGCCTACCAAACAATCTTCGACAGGCTGGCGCCTGAACGGATCGGCCCGGCGGTTGATATGCGTCAATGAAGCAGCAACGCGATATTGTAAATTTACGCCAATGCCCGTCAGCGTAAGGAGGATATGATGAGGACGGATGAAGAGATTCGAGACGATGTGCTCGCCGAAATTGACTGGGAGCCACAGATTGAGTCGACGGAAGTCGGCGTCACGGTAAAGAACGGTGCGGTCACACTCACCGGTACGGTCAGCAGCTATTCTGAAAAATTGGCCGCAGAACGCGCCGCTAAGCGCGTGAAAGGCGTCTACGCCATCGCAGAAGAAATGAAGGTGAAATATCCGTCAGACAAATCGGTAACGGACGATGAGATCGCTGAACGGATCGCCAGCATTATTGAATGGAACACGTCCATTCCACGCGAAACCGTGAAGGCGGAAGTCCGCGACGGCTTTGTAACGCTCACTGGCGAAGTCGATTGGAACTATCAGCGCGAGGTCGCGCGCAACCAAATCGCCAATGTGCGCGGTGTGACGGCGGTGAGCAATCTGATCAATGTGAAGCCGCGGGTCGCAGAATCCGACGTGTCAAAAGAGATCAACCGTGCGCTCCACCGGAATGCGGACCTTGAAGCGTCTCACGTGCAGATTGACGTGAAAGGCGGGAAAGTGACGCTCAACGGAAACGTAAAAGCCTGGTACGAGCGTAAGCTCGTGGAGGATGCTGTTTGGGCCGCGCCAGGCGTAACGCAAGTAGTCGACAATCTGCGTGTGGCCTAAATTGAGGGAGAGAACGCCGGTCCTGATGATCCGGGGCCGGCGTATCTCCGTCTTCCAACTTACAAAACGAAATAGGCTGTAATTCCTCCTGCGATAATCGCTGCGATCAGACTTACAAACGCCGGACGCAACGCGCCGCCGCCAGCAAAGGCGGCGAGGGCGATCTTCACAAATGTATTCGTGGCCGCCGCCAGGAGAATGCCGATCGCTGCGACCGTTTCCGGCAGATTTTGGGTGGAAAACCGGCTCAGCGAGAGGGTGATCGCGTCCACATCGGCGAGACCTGACGCGACGGAAATCGCGTAGATTCCTTCAACGCCGAAGGTTGCTTCGAGCATCCGTGATCCGACCATGATGACGCCAATCAGACCTGCGAAGACGAGGGCCGAACCAATGTCGAGCGGGTTCGCCACTTCCGGCGCATCGAACGCATCATCTTCGTATCGCCGGGCCAGATAGAGGCCGCTGACGACAGAAACCAGAAGGATGATGGCGACGGGCGGCAGTATTTTCAGCATCAGCGAAAAAGAAATGGCGCCAGTGATAAGGATGAGGCGCGCAAACATAATTGTGGATGCGGCGATGACGCCCACATTGAGGACGGCTTTCAACTGCGGCCGTTGGCGCGCCATCCGAGCGAGCGACACGGTGGTCGCCGTTGAGGAAACGAGGCCGCCGAGGATGGCGGCGCCGATAATGCCCTGTTTGGCCCCGAGGATTTGCAGCGCTGCATAGCCCATAAAGGACAAGCCGCTAATCAGGACGACCATCAACCAGATTTCAAAGGGATTAATGGCGTTGTACGGACCAATCGCTTCATTGGGGATCAACGGAAGAATAACGCCTGCGATGAGAAGGAATTGCAGCGCCGCAAAAATTTCCTTTTGATCGAGGCGCCGGACAAATCCGTGGAGGCGCTCCTTGGCGCCGAGCACCATGGCGACGGTCACGGCCGCCGCGGTGGCGGGCACTTCAAGACCCATGGCCGCGAGCACGCCGCAGCCATAGGCGATCAGTGCGGCGAAGATCGTGGTCACGCCCATGAAGGCGCCGTCTTCGGAGCGCCGCCAATATGCGACGATCATGACAATGAACGTCAGGGCGAGGCCGGTGGCGGGTATAGCGGAAAATTGAGCGCCGATCAGCGCGGCGACGCCGCCGCTGAGGCCGATGAGGCCAAAGGTGCGCAAGCCAGCCGGCCGTCGTCCGCCTTTTAGATCGCGCTCGCGCCATTCGCGTTCGACGCCAATTACAAGGCCCAGGGCCAACGAGACCGCGAGAGCGTAGATTAAACCTGGATCAGTTTCGGGCATCATGAAACGCTTAAGCGTCACGCACGCCGTGGCGGTCGCCTGCGGTCATCGGCCTCATTCGCCGCGCGCGCCCAACGCACGCATCGTCGCCAGATGTTTTTCAGATTGCTTATCGCTCATCTCGCCGACGCCGCCGATCAGCGTGTCGTGGATCGGCTTAAAGCCCGCCATACCGAGGATGCCGCTTTCAAAGCTTTTCACGCCATGGGCGCCGAAAAAAATCTTATAGGCGGCGCTTGGCATGCCCATGGTCACAACAACGCGCGCTGATTTTCCCTTCAACATTTTTCGCGGCCATCCGCCGTCTTCGTTTTCAGATAGAGCAAATTCATGGCGCGATAATTGCTCGAAGAAGGCTTTGACAAGAGCGGGCATTGACCCGAGCCAAAGCGGGTAGATAACGAACATATGGTTGGCGTTTTTTATTTTTCGCTGCGCTTCGCGAATGACGGATGGCGGCGGATCGGGAAAATCTGCGGGATCGCGCAACAGCGGGAACTCGATTTTCGCAAGATCAATCGTTTCGACGCTATGGCCCGCTTCGCGCGCGCCTTCTTCGTAAGCGCCTAAAAGCGCACGGCAAAAATGGGATGGGTCATGATGCGGATGTCCCTGTAACAGACAAATCTTTTTGGTCATGAAATAATCCGGGCTCGGCGATGATGGAAGAAAAAAGCGTAAGCGTCGCAGGCGCTTAAGGCTTTGACGCACGTCAATTCGCGCGACGGCCCGCGCCTCTATAGGTAATCGCCCAATTAAAACGGAGCGTTTGTCCATATGTACACGTCACAACGAACAACCTGGTTTTTAGTCGCCGACGGCGCCCGCATGAGGATGTTTGAAAGTCTCGGCAGCAATGAGCCGGAGAAATGGACCCTGATCGACAGCGACGAGGCGGAAAATGTGCGCAAGGCGTCCCGCGATTTGGGAACCGGGCGGGCCGGTCGTGGTCAGAAAACCGGCTCTGGCGCCCGGTTCGCCATGGACGCCGCTACTCTTGACGAAGATCTTGAAGATCAGTTTATCCATGGGATCGCCGCCAATTTAAACGCGGCGGTGAAAGACGAAAAGTTTGACCAATTGGTGCTTACCTTGCCGCCGCGCGCGCTTGGCGAGCTTCGTAAAAAACTGACGCCGGAAACCACCCAGAAACTGATCGGGGTCTTTGACAAGGAAGTGACGCATCTGTCAGAAAATGATCTCTTTGACTATTTTAAAGAGCACTTGAAGAAGTGGTGACCGCGCTGCGGCATCGAACTCAAAGCGCCCGCTTTTTAACCCGCACGCCGTCTGTGATTTGATTGCCAGGGTAGAGAATTACTCGATCGCCCTCGGCGAGACCGGAAATAATCTCAGCTTCTGACCCGTTATTTTGACCAAGCTCCAGCTCGGCAAGCCGTGCGCGACCGTTTTCCACTTTGAATACGGACCATTTCTCGCCGGACCGGAAGAGGGCGCTTGAGGGAACTTTCAGGGCGTCGTCATCCTCCCAGATGACGATGCGCACTTCCGCCCGATAGCCGTGACCGAGGGGACTGCGCGTGTTTTCGTCGCCTGCAAAACGGACGATGGCGTTGACGCGTTGTTCTTCGACGCCAAGCGCCGAAAATTTCGTGTAACCCCAGGGCTCAATACGTTCGACGACGCCGTCGAGCGGCGTCCCGCCGCCCCATTTTTCAATAATAACGCGGTCGCCCGGTTTCGCCTTCACGGCGTCGGTGGACAAAAGCTCGGCGACAACTTCAAGATCACCGCTGGGATCGCCGATTTCGAGGACGGGGGCGCCGGCCTGCACAACGGTCTCGCTTTCCTGAATAAGCCGTAGGACGCGTCCGGAGATGGGCGCGCGGAGCGACAAGACTTCCTTCGGATGCGGATTGGTGTTCCTGGCCAGCTCTTCGGCTTCGGAGAAGGTCATCAACATGGCGCGCGCATTATTAAAGTCCGCCTCGCGCATGGCGACGCTCGCTTTCGCCATATTGAGCGTGGCGACGGAGGCGCGCCAGGCTCGTTCGGATGCATCAAGCTGGGATTGCGAAACGGCGTCCGTCGGACGCAAATCGCGGGCGCGTTTGACCTCTGCGCGGGTGTAGACTTCGTCCGCTGTCGCTTTCTGGACGTCAGCTTTCGCCAGACTGAGCGCCGCTTCGGCGGCGTCGGCGGCGGCTTTCGCTTGTTCCTGCGTGCGTATGTCAAGAACCGTGGGGTTCGCCGGCGTCAGCCGCGCCACGACAGTCTCCGCTTCCACGACCGGGTCGCCGGGCTCAACGTCTACCCGCAACAGCCGGCCGGCGACGGGGGCGGAAACGACAAATGCATCGTGTACGCGGGTTTTCGCCTCTTCGTCGATGGTGACCATCATCGCCCCGCGTTCAATCACCGCCATATCGACGTTGATAGCGCGCGGCCAGAAGGCATAGGCGAAGAATGCCACGACAATAACGAGAACGCCAAGGATAACGAGGCTGCGCGATTTTACGCCCTGCATAGATTACTCCCGCGCTTTTAGCGCTGAGGCGATATCAAGTTTATTGACATCGCGTTGAACGAAGGCGCCCGCCGCGATGGCGGACAGCAAAACAATGATTGCCGCGTAACCGAGGCCGTCCTCCCGATAGATCGTCGGAATCTGATACAACTCTGTGCTCAGCGTATCGGCGAGATAGGACCATAGCAAATAGCCGAAGACGGCGCCGATCGGCAGTGCGAAGATCGCAAGGAGGAATAATTCACCAAGCAACACGTAGCCGGTTTCGATTTTTGTAAATCCGAGGACGCGCAGGCTGGCGAGATCATGATGGCGCTCAATGAAAGCGATCCGCGCGCCGTTATAGACAACGCCCGCCGCGATGATGATAGCGAATACCGTCATGATCGAGCGGAAGGTGCCGGGGCCTTCGTCGATCATTTTCTGAAAATTCTCATAAGCCTCGCGGCGTAGGCTGACGCCGGCGATTTTTGGAATATTCTTAAGCTCATCATAGACCTGGTCGCGCATTGCGGGATCGATTTTCAAATACGCGCCCGAAATCCGGCCTGGTTCTTTCAGCTGCTGGTTCAAGGCATCCGTTGTCATGTAAGCGGGGGTGCCGATCAAGGCTTCCACCATGCCCGTGACAGGGATCGTGAGTTGAGGGCGCCTGCCTTCGCGCACATCGACCGCGAGCGTGTCGCCGATCTTCACGTTAAGCATTTCGGCGAGTTGTTCCGACAGAACAAGGCCGGCGCCGTCAATATCGACTGTGCGGAGATTTTTATCGACGGCGCGATTAAGAACCGGATTGTCCGGCAGTCCCGTGATCGAGCCCAAATGTTCGATACGGTCATGGGAAAACATGACCGAGCTTGCGCGGAACGGCTCCACATAGGAAACGCCGTTAATGGCGTAAAGTTCGTAAACCGCCTTTTCTGATAGCGGCTCCACAAACGAGACAAAGACGTCGCTGCGGTCTATGACGTTGAAACTCACATCAATCATATAATCGGTCGCATCCGTATTGAACCGCATCATCACTGATAAGCCCATCGCCGCGCCGATGCCGACGGTGGTGAGCACCGCGCGAACCGGTTGCCGCGACAGCCGCCGCACGATCATCCTGCTCGGTTGATCGAGGAAATTGAAGAAATACCGCGCCGCCGCTGCGCCGCGTTTGAATTTCGGCGGGGCGGGCGGACGCATGGCGACGGCGGGGGAGAGGGTCACCGCGCCGCGGATGGCGGTGAAGGCGCCGGCGATCGCCGCGACATTACTGAAGACAAGGGCGAGCCAGAAGGTGCGGAATTCCGGCTCGAACAGAAGAAAAGGAAAATGGAAGTATTTCTGATAAACGCCCGCGATTAGCTGGCCGAGATAGAGCCCGCCGAGCCAGCCGACGATAGCGCCGCCCATCGCAATGACGGCGACAAATTTGAAGTAATGCGCGCCGACCTCGCGGTCGGTGTAACCGTACGCTTTTAGAAGGCCAATCTGTTCGCGTTCCGTCTGAACGAGCCGCGTAATGACGATGTTTAACAGAAAGATCGCCACCGCGAGAAAGATGGGCGGCATGACGCGGCCCATGGTCCTGAGCTGCTTCAATTCCTCCACAAGAAACCGGTTTGAAAGCTGATCCGCGCGCGCATAAGCGCCCGTGGCGCCGTAGGCGGACAAAATCGCGTCGAGCCGGTCGATCAGCCATTCTTCGCGCGCATCGCGGGAGATGACGAGTACCGCCTCGTTAAAAGCGCCGTCGAGATCAAACGCCGCCTCCATGGTTTCGCGGCTTGTCCACAGAACAGCGAAACGCGCATCGTCGATCACGAAATCGCCGGGGGTCAGCGCATAAATAAATTCTGGCGACAGCGCGAGACCGACGATCTGAAATGTGTGCCGCACGCCGTACATGGTGATGGCGAGATCATCGCCCGGTCCGAGATCGTGCGCCTTGGCGAAAGAATCCAGAAGCAGGATTTCATTATGATAGCCGGGACGAAGCATGCGGCCGTCGACCAGATGAATGCGATTGATCGGCGCTGCGGCGTCCATTTCATATGAGATGACGCTTGCGCTGATTGGCGCATCCACATTCGGCAACGCCACAAGACCGGCGCCGCGAATCCGGCCCTCGGCGCCGGCGACGCCATTAAGCGTTCGGATCTCGGCAAGAAGAGAATTCGGGGCCCGCTTGGCTGGCGCGTAAATGTCGGCGAAACGTTGACGCTCATAATAGACGCGCATCGTTTCATCGAGCGCGCGCATCATGCCGCTGGACATCACGAACAACGCGATGCCGGCGCCGATGACAAAAATGATCGCCGCCGCCTGACCTTTCACGCGCCACAGATCGCGCAGAAGTTTTCTGTCGAGGACGGAAAATGTCAGACCCATCGCGTCACCAGCTAATCTGGTCGGCGGTCACCGGGCTATCGTTTTCTACAATCTCGCGAATGTCGCCGTCAGCGAAGTGGATGACCCGGTCCGCCATGGCGGCGGTGGCCGCGGCGTGGGTGATAATTAGCGTCGTGGCGCCCAATTCCTGGTTCAGGGTCTGAAGCGCTTTTAGCACGGTGACGCCTGTCTTGCTGTCGAGCGCGCCGGTGGGTTCGTCGCAAAAAAGCACGGTCGGTTTTTTGGCTATCGCTCTTGCGATGGCGACGCGTTGTTGTTCGCCGCCGGATAACTCAGATGGAAAGTGATCGGCGCGGTTGTCTAGGTCCACAAGTGAAAGCGCTTCCATCGCGAGCATGGGGTCCGGCGAGATTTCCGCCACAAGCTCTACATTCTCGCGCGCGGTAAGACTTGGCATCAAATTATAAAACTGAAATACAAATCCCACATGGGCCCGGCGATAGGCCGTAAGGCGGCGATCTGACATGGCGGCGAGATTTTTATCCTGAAAAAAAACCGCGCCGTCCGTGGCGCGGTCGATGCCGCCGAGAATGTTCAGGAGCGTTGATTTTCCGCTGCCCGACGGCCCCAACAGGACGACAAGTTCGCCGGTCGGCACTTCAAGATCAACGCCGCGCAGCGCGTGAACCGCCGCCGGCCCGTCGCCATATACTTTTGTGACGCCGTTCGTGCGATAGATGGGTTGGCCGCCATTCGAATGCGCCGTCGCCGCTTCGTCAAATGAGGCCATGACATTCTCCTCTTGCAAATAGGCCGCAAGGCCCCCCACGAGCCAATACGATAAAGCGCGTTGGTCAAGCTCAATTTGACCTAGCTCAATGAAGCCGGGCGTTCGCCGTGAGCATAAGAACGCAATGCCGCATTGTCAGCGGCGGCGGTTCGATACGGAGGCATGTATGAACGAAGACGAACGCATTCGTGACGATATCCAGGAGGAGATCGCCTGGGACCCCCGGGTGAAATCGACCGATATTGGCGTCACGGTCAAAAACGGCGCCGTACGCTTGACTGGCAGTGTCGCTTCCTATGCGGAACGATACGCCGCTGAGACCGCCGCGCGTCGTGTGAAAGGCGTTCACGCTGTGGCGGAAGATATCGAGGTTCAACTGCCGGGCGACGACACGGAAACGGACGAAACGCTCGCCGAGCGTATCTCCAACATGCTCGAATGGAACATGATCGTGCCCGACCCCGATATTGTCGCGGAAGTGAGGGAGGGATTTGTCTCGCTCACCGGCGAGGTGGACTGGAATTTCGAGCGCGAAACCCTCAAGAACCAAATCGTCCACATGCGCGGCGTCAAAGGGGTCGATAACCGCATCACGCTGCGGCGGAAAGCGCCTGCGCAAGAGATTTCCGAACGCGATATCAAATACAAAATCGCGAGCGCGCTCCATCGCAGCGCGGAACTGGAGAAAGCCAATATCGATATCGCTGTGGACGGCGACAAGGTCACGATTACAGGGGATGTCAGAGCCCCTTATGAAAAGGCGCTCATCGCCAACGCCGCATGGTCAGCGCCGGGCGTCATGCACGTCGTTGAAAAATTGCGCGTTGGGTAAGATCAGGAGAGGAAGATGCTGGTAAAGGATGTAATGACGCAAGGGATCAGAATCGCCGAACCCGACGAAAAACTGCCGCATGCCGCGAAGAAAATGCGGACGCAAAATATTGGCGCGCTCCCAGTTGTTGAGGACCGTAAGTTAATCGGCATGGTGACGGATCGCGATATTGCTATCCGCGTAGTCGGTGAAAACAAAGCGCCAGCCGATGTGCGCGTGCGCGACGTTATGTCGGAAGAATGCTTCTGGTGCGTCGAAAATGAAGAGCTGGAAGACGCCGTACGGATTATGGAGCAAAATCAGGTTCGCCGCCTGCCGGTCATGAACGACAATAAGGAAGTCGTGGGCATGTTGAGCCTTGAAGATGTGGCGTTGCATGCGCCGGTCACGTTGACCGGCGAAGTCCTCAAAGCCGTCGCGAAAAAGACCGGCGCGCTCGCCGCCGCAAGATAAAGATCAATAAGACCCTGTTGTACAGAGGTCTTTTTGAGACGCCCGGAAACAGTTGAGCATATGGATGAGGTGACGCCCGACAATCCCTGCGTTCCCCGATCCTCATCCCGCCAAGCTGTTTCCGGGCGACCATTTAACGTAAAAGGCAGATTATGGATGACGCCCCTGCACTTGATAAACTCCGCGAGGCGCGCACGCAGAAGTCGGCGCCGCCAAAGTCTGAACGCCCCGATAACGCCGAGGACGGCGAACCTAGCCCGCAAAAACGCAAACCGACCTTCCTAACGCCCGGTTTTCCGTTTCCATCATCGTTTGATTTGACGAAATTAAACCAGGCGTGGCCGGAGGACTCCTTCGCGTCTACGGCGATTGTAGAGATCATGGACAGAGCTGCGCACGCTTCCATGGGCCGGGCGACGCTCGGGCTGTCGCCGAGCGCGCTTGCGGCGGCCTATCTCGATTGGGCGTCGCATCTGGCCTTTTCGCCGGGTAAACAGCTCCAGCTTGTCCAAAAAGCGCAGAAGAAGCTGACGCGATACGGTAACTTCGCCGTCAATTGCGGCCCCATGGCGACAAAGGGCGAGTGCGCCATTGAACCCTTGCCGCAGGATAAGCGCTTCGACGATCCCGCCTGGAAACAGTGGCCGTATAATCTGATCTCACAAGGATTTCTGTTCACCCAGCAATGGTGGCACAACGCCACGACTGGCGTTCGCGGCGTCACGCCGCAACATGAACGCGTCGTCGAATTCGCAAGCCGGCAGATCCTCGACATGTTTTCGCCGTCTAATTTCATCTGGACGAACCCGGAAGTTATGCAAAAGACGGCGCTGACGGGCGGCGCCAATCTGCTGCAGGGCTGGCGGCATCTTTTGGAGGATATGGAGCGCACAATTAGCGCCAAGCCGCCTGTGGGAGCAGAAAATTATAAGGTCGGCGAGGATGTGGCTGCGACGCCCGGCAAGGTGGTCTTTCGCAATCGCCTGATCGAGCTCATCCAATATTCACCGGCGACGGAAGAGGTTCACAAGGAACCCATTCTGATCGTTCCGGCGTGGATCATGAAATATTATATTCTCGATCTTTCCCCGCATAATTCACTGGTCAAATATCTCGTGTCGCAAGGCCATACGGTCTTCATGATTTCATGGAAAAATCCGGGACCGGAAGATCGTGAGCTAAGCTTCGATGACTACCGAACGCTTGGTGTCCTCGCGGCGCTTGATGCCGTGGAAGAGATTACCGATGACGAAAAGGTTCACGGCGTCGGTTATTGCCTTGGCGGGACACTCCTTGGAATTACTGCGGCCGCCATGGCCGATCAGGGCGATGATCGCTTCGAAACTCTGACTTTTCTCGCGTCCCAATTCGACTTTTCCGAAGCGGGCGAGCTGACGCTTTTCATCAATGAAAGTCAGGTGACGTTCCTTGAAGATATCATGTGGGAGCAGGGGTATCTCGATTCCAAACAGATGGCCGGCGCTTTTCAGGTCTTGCGATCGATTGATCTGATCTGGTCGCGTCTGGTCCATGAATATATGCTGGGGGAACGCCGACCGGTTTTCGATCTTATCGCCTGGAACGCCGACGCGACGCGCATGCCGTTCAAAATGCATTCGGAGTATTTGCGGCATTTATTCCTGAACAACGACCTGGCTGAGGGACGTCACCGTGCGGACGGACGCATCACGGCGATTTCCGATATAACGGCGCCGATCTTTTCGGTCGCTACAACCTACGACCATGTGGCGCCGTGGCGATCGGCTTATAAAGTTCATGGATTAGCCGAAACGGAGGTCACGTTTCTGCTCACTAATGGCGGGCACAATGCGGGCATTGTCAGTGAGCCAGGCCATAAAAACAGGCATTATCGCTTGCGCACATCGCCGCGCGACGGCGGCATTCCGGACCCTGATATGTGGTACGCGGAGACGCAGGAAGAGGAAGGGTCCTGGTGGCCGCTCTGGCGCAATTGGCTTGTCGCTCATTCGTCGGAGCAGATCACGCCCCCTGAGCAACGATGGATCGATGATCCGTCGTCGCCGCATCCTGCGCCCCTTGGCGGAGAGATGACAGCGGCGCCGGGCGCCTACGTGATGATGAAATAGTTGATGAGTGCGACGGCGCTAACATCGTAACCGGAGCGGGGCGATGCCTGAGTTGGAAAACCGGACATATGCAGAGATCAAGGTGGGGGATAGCGCGTCCCTCAAGCGCGTCCTGACGGAAAAAGACATCAAGCTGTTCGCGGCGATCTCAGGCGATTTTAATCCGGCGCACATCGACGCCGACTATGCGCAAACGTCGATGTTCCAGGATGTTATCGGGCACGGAATGTGGGGCGCGTCGATTATTTCAGCGCTCTTGGGCACGCAATTGCCGGGTCCGGGCGCGATTTATCTGTCCCAAGGACTGAAATTTCTGAAGCCGGTGCGGATCGGCGACGAAATTGCGATTAGCGTCGTTGTTCAAGAGAAGCGGGACGGAAACGAAATTGTATTTGCGTGCGAAGGTCGTAACCAGAAGGGCGATATCGTCATTACCGGGGAAGCCGTCGTTCTGGCCCCTGATACGAAAATAAAACGGCCGCTGACAGATTTGCCGAAGGCGTTTCTCCATGAATATGGCGCGTTGCTTAACGCCGTTATTAAAGAGGCGCGCCGCGGCGAGCCGATCCGCACGGGCGTCGTCCATCCCGTCAATAAAATCGCCATTGAAGGCGTCGCCGCCGCCATGGACGCGGACCTCATTGCGCCTGTTCTGATCGGACCGAAAAAGAAGATTGAAGCTGCGGCTGACGAAGCCGCCTTCGATTTGTCGCGAGTAGAGCTTGTGGATACGCCGCACAGTCACGCGGCGGCCGCCAAGGCGGTGGCGTTGGCGCGGGAGGGCGCGCTTGAAGCGTTGATGAAAGGCGCGCTCCACACGGACGAGCTGATGGGCGAGGTGGTCTCGAAGACACGCGGTATCCGCACCGAACGCCGGATCAGCCATATTTATGTGATGGACACGCCCGCATATGAGAAGCTTTTGTTCATAAGCGATGCGGCGATCAATATCGCTCCTGACCTCGAAGACAAGCGCGATATTGTTCAGAACGCGATCGACCTGGCGCGCGCGCTTGGCGTTGCAGCGCCCAAGGTCGCGATCCTTTCCGCGGTTGAATCGGTTTATCCGAAACTTCGGTCGACGCTTGATGCGGCGGCGCTCTGCAAGATGGCCGATCGCGGACAAATTTCCGGCGGCGTCATCGACGGCCCGCTCGCCTTCGATAACGCGATTTCGAAAGCGGCCGCGTCGGCGAAGGGGCTGCATTCGCCCGTGGCCGGCGACGCGGATATTCTGATCGTGCCCGATCTGGAAGCCGGCAATATGCTGGCCAAAGAGCTCGATTATCTCGCGGGCGCTGTGGCCGCCGGCATCGTGCTTGGCGCGCGGGTTCCGATCATTCTCACAAGCCGGGCCGAAGGCGCGTTACCGCGCGCCGCGGCGAGCGCGATCGCAAAGCTCTTTCATCTCAAACAATCGGCGGCGTCTTCATGAGTAAGCTCCTGACCCTGAACGCGGGCTCCTCCAGCATCAAGTTCGCCATTTTTGATACTGAACGTGGACGGCTCATTGAAGAGCCAAGCGTGCGCGGAAGCCTATCCGATCTTGACGGCAATGCTACATTCTCAGTAAGCGGATCGGCGGTCCCTGACGGCGGCGTCACCTTACAGCCGGAAGTGGTGCGCGATCACGAAACAGCGTGGACGTTCCTCCTCGGATGGCTCGATGAAGCGCTGAACGGCGCTGAGGTCATCGGCGCCGGTCACCGCGTCGTTCATGGCGGCGCTGATTACGCCGCGCCTGTGTTGCTCGACAATGAGACGATGCGCCGTCTCGGTGCGTTGACGCCGCTGGCGCCGGGTCACCAACCGCACAATCTGGCCGGTGTTGCGGCGATGACTGTTCTTTGCCCGTTGTCAAAACAAGCGGCGTGCTTCGATACGGCGTTTCACCGGACGCAGCCGCTTATCGAACAAATATTCGCCATCCCCCGTAAATTCATGGATGGAGGCGTTATCCGATACGGCTTCCATGGGCTGTCCTACGAGTATATCGCTGACGCGCTCGCCGATGCGCTGGGCAATTATCCAAAAGATCGGGTGATCGTCGCGCACCTTGGGGCAGGGGCGAGCATGTGCGCCCTCGCCGATGGCAAGAGCGTCGCGACGACGATGGGGTTTACGGCGCTCGACGGTTTGCCCATGGCGACCCGCTGCGGCGCGCTCGATCCGGGCGTCGTCTTACACCTCCTTCAGGAAAAAAAGATGCGTGCGGAGGATATTGAGGATTGTCTTTACAACGAGTCCGGCCTTCTCGGTCTTTCCGGCCTCAGCGGCGATATTCGCGCGCTTCTCGCCAGCACCGAGACGGAAGCCGATGAAGCGATCGCCCACTTTGTCCGCCGCATCGTTCGAGAAATGGGCTCGCTCGCCGCTGCGATGGGCGGCGTCGACGCGATTGTCTTTACAGCGGGGGTCGGGGAAAACGCCGCCTATATTCGCGATCAGGTGTTAAGAGGCTGTGCGTGGCTCGGCTTTTCGCTTGATGAAGACGCCAATCATGCGGGCGGCCCGCGTTTGACGACGGCGGAAAGCGCGCCGTCCGCCTGGGTCATTCCCACCAATGAGGAATTAATGATTGCGCGGCACACGTTTCGGTTAATCCAAAATGCTTGAAGCTGCGCGACCGATGAAGTGTTTGGCGTTTACTCGGCTGCAGGTTTTTGTTTGATGACTTCAGCGCGATCATCGAAATCATGCAACATTTCTTCGGCGCGCTCTTCGACGGGCGCCAGCGTGGCATGCGCCATATCCGCCGCCATATGCATGATTTTCGATGTTTCGTCGGCGTAATCGCGGATAGCGCCTTCGAGAAACTCCGCCTGCGTATGAAAAGCAGACTCGGTGTTTTTCGACGTCATGAAGGAGCGGGCGGTTTCCATATCTTTTTTGACGCGCGCATTGACGAAGTTCATCATTTCCCGGTTAAGTTTCGACATACCGTTATAATAGGCGCGCGCAGCACGGGTCGCCACTTCGAGATTACGGGTTCCGAATTTCGTGAATTCGGCCGGATCGAACATCGGCATTTGGCCGACTTCTTTTTGTTCCGATTTCCCAGAATTGTTCTTCGCCATTAGAGAATTCTCCTCGATAAAACGCGTTATGCGTGTGAGAGTACGCGGCGGCGAGGAGGGGGAAACTGATTTCGATCAAGTCGCGGCGCAGTCTGCAACCCCTTGATCCGCGTCAATGATTGAGGCTTGCGCTGTTATTACCGTGGCGCGGAACAATGGAGATGTCCGCCCATGGCAATTCAGAAAATTATGGTCCCGTTCCTGAAAGATGAAACAGGACCGCTTGCGCTCAGCGCCGCTGTCACGCTCGCTGATCGGTTCAAGTCGCATCTCGACGTAATTTATATGCGCCCGCCGATCACGGTGCAGCAATTAGGCGGCGGATATTATCCTATCGCTGTCAATTATGTGCGCTCCACCATTGAGACGCTGAATGAGCGCGCCAATGAAGAGGCGGCGAAGTTGAAAGTCCTCTATGAGGATTATTGCGAAAAGCATGAGGTCGGCTTTTACGATGAAGCCGAACACACCGAAGACAAGGGCGCGACGGCGGCCTGGAGCGATGTCGATCCGGCGACATCCTATGATTTTTCAAAACGCGGGCGGATCGCCGATCTGACCGTGCTCGGCAAGTCTGCCGGCGAGGCGCCGCAAGACGAGGTCGAGCTGATAGAGGAGTTGGTTTTTCAGTCCGGCCGACCGGTGTTGATCGCGCCGAGCGCTGCATCGGATTTCGAGTTTCCTGAAACAGTGATCGTAGCCTGGGACGGCGGGCGGGAGGCTGCGCGCGCAATCGCCGCCGCGCTGCCGATCCTGAAAGAAGCGCGCCATGTGATCGTCGCCTCGGTCGGTGAGACCCGTTACGGCTGCGAGCCGCCGGGGCATGCGGCGTCGCATCTGAAGCTGCACGGCGTTCACGCCACGAGCCTTTCCGCCAAGCTTGGCAAAGGCGAGGATCCGGAGGAGGCTTTTCTGACGCTTGCAAACAACAAAGACGCCGATCTCATTGTAATGGGCGCATATTCGCATAGCCGCTTGAGGGAAGTTATCTGGGGCGGTTTTACGCGATATCTGCTGCGCGAGTCTGAGATACCGATGTTACTGGCACACTAGAGAGCGGGAGCGGAATTTGATTTGCGACTCGCAAAAATCTCTCGTCGATTTTCTATCATCGCCGAAAAGCTATGAAGGCTCCGTTGTTCAGCAGATCGACACGCATCTGTCGCACATTTTCCTGACGCGTGATCGCGCGTACAAGATCAAGCGCGCAGTGCGTTTTGATTTTGTCGACTTCTCGCGGCCGGAATTGCGCAAGGCGGCGTGTGAAAAAGAAGTGGCGATCAACCGGCGCACAGCCCCGGAAATCTACCTCGGCGTTGTCCCGATTTACTGCAATGACGGGGTTATGGCCTGGCGCGGCGACGGCGCCCCTGTCGATTGGGCTGTCGAAATGGCGCGTTTCGACACGGATACGCAATTTGACGAACTCGTCTCGCGCAACAAACTAGAGACCAACGCGGTCAAAGCGCTGGCGGACGTTATTGCGTCGTTTCATCAGGCCGCGGAGGTCGTTAATGACTTCAAGCCGGGAGCTGGCGTTCCGGCGCTGCTCGACCAGATTTCAACATCACTCCACGAACACGCCATCGGCGGCCGCCGCGAACGCGATATCGCCCGCTGGACTACACTTGCTTTCGAGGCCTTCGAGGAACAGGCGCGTTTCCTTGAATCACGCCGCCGCCACGGGTGGGTGCGCCATTGCCACGGAGATCTGCATCTCGCCAATATTTGCCTATTCAAGGGTGAACCGACGCCCTTCGACGCCATCGAATTCAATGATGATCTGGCGAACATCGATGTTCTCTACGATCTCGCGTTCACACTCATGGATCTGGCCCATCACCATCAATGCGAACTTGCGAATTTCCTTTTGAACCGATATCTCAGCATAACGCGCGACTATGCGGGGCTACGGTTGTTGCCGCTCTTTCAGTCGATGCGCGCCGGCGTGCGGGCCATGGTCCTCAGCCTGCCGACGCAGTCGGACATGAACAAACGCATGGCCGAGCGCTATCTTGACCTTGCGCTTGAATTCCTGATTGGAGAGCACGAGCCGCGATTGGTGGCGGTCGGCGGCTATTCCGCCACCGGTAAATCGACGCTCGCAGGTGCGCTCGCCATGCGCATGAACGGCCGGTGCGGCGCCGTGATGTTGCGCAGCGACGTTGTCCGTAAGCGTCTTCTCGATCAGGAGCCGGAAGAACCGCTCGCCGTTGAGGGGTATAGCGATACACATTCAGCGGCCGTTTACGGTCGCCTTTTCAAAGACGCCCGGCGCGCGCTGCGCGCTGGTCAGTCGGTCGTTCTCGACGCGACCTTCCTGACGCCGGCGTTTCGCAAAGAGGCTGAAGACGTGGCGCGGCATGCGGGCGTTCCCTTTACGGGGCTCTGGCTCACTGCGCCCCGTGACGTGTTGATGGAGCGGATTTCCGCCCGCCTCAACGGCGCTTCCGATGCGACAGCAAGCGTTCTCGAAAAGCAACTCCAGCGAAATGTGGATTACGGGAACTGGCATGCGGTGAATGCGGATCGGACGGAGGCTGACACTTTGCGAGAGGCCCTGACCGTCAGCGATCTCGATCACTGAAGCCAACGCCCACAAAATTTGCGCCCGGTTGACGCCTGTCAATTGCGCGGAATTCGCCGCGCCTATGATCCGGCCATCGGCGTTTGCAGCGCCACTGTATGGATCAAGGAGACAGCCATGGAACTAAATGATCTTGTTCCCTTCAAACATCGCCGCCGTGAGGCGGCGCGGGCGAGCGCTCTCAGCCCCTTTGAGCGCATGCATGAAGAAATGGACCGGATTTTCGATGATTTTCTGCCGCAGATCGGCAGCGGGCGTGAATTTGACCGCCGTGTCGGCTTACTTGCGTCGGTCGACCTCAGCGAGACCGATGACGCGCTGGAAGTAACTGTTGATCTTCCGGGCATGGAAGAAAAAGATATCGACATCACGCTACGGGACGGCGCGCTCGCCATTCGCGGAGAGCGCAAGCATGAAAGCGAAGAGAAGAAAAAGAATTATTACCGTACTGAACGCGCATACGGCGCATTCACGCGGACGATACCGTTGCCGTACGAGGTTGAGGAAGACGGTGTTAAGGCGAAATTCAAGAAGGGCGTTCTGACTGTCCACATGCCGAAGTCACAAGAGGCGAAGGACCATGAACGTAAGATAGCAATCCAAGCGGGGTGAGAGGAAGTCGCGTCAGTAGCCTAGCGTAGAAAAAGCCCCCTGTTTCGCGACAGGGGGCTTTTTTGCTTTCATAATTTATCGCGGCGCTAGTGCAGATAGTTTGCACCGTGCGCCGCGTTGTCGAGCGCGTTGATGTCTGGCACGTCGAATAATCGCGCAGTCTTCATCTCGATGATGTGGCTCTTCTTAAAGGCGGAAAGCACGCGGCAAACTGTTTCGATCGTCAGGCCAAGATGGTCGGCGATATCCTGGCGGCTCATGACAAATTGGACATCATCGGTCGTCTCCTGTTCTGAGGATAACCGCAGCATGAATGCGGCGACGCGCTGTGCAGCGCTCATCCGCCCGAGCATCACAATGCGCTCACGGGCGCGATGGAGCCGCGTCATTAACGTGTCCACAAACTGTTGCGAGAGTTCTGGAGAGGCCGCGACGGCGCGCAGGTAGGCGTCGCGCGGATAACACCGGACGACGCAATCGGTAATCGCCTCGGCAGTGTGGAGATGTTCGTTTATTTCGGAAATTCCGAACAACTCGCCGACGGCGTAGAAATCAGCGACTTGCCTGCGGCCATCCTCAAGCGTGTTATATTCCTTCGCAACGCCGTCGATGATCTGATAACAATAGGGGGCCTGATCGCCTTCCACATAGAGCGTCTCGCCAGCCTTAAATCGTTTAACCGAGGCGGCGGCCGCGAGGCCGGCGACGTCAATTGCAATGTCGGATTGAAGAGGGGACGATCCGATTTCGAACGCTTCAGTCTTGACGAGAGCCGTCATAAAAAATCTCCCTGTGTCCAAGATTACCCGTTACGCTACCCATACGGATAAAAGCATGACTGAGGCCCGTTCACAGTTCGGTTGAGTACCTACGGAACCGGCGCACCTTGCGCGGTGTTTTTGCGCCGCATGATCAGGAAGCGCCCGTAAACGCCGGGATTTTGGCCGATATCCGCGTTAACCGGGCGATTGGGCCTCTACGTAGAGGTCCATACGTAGAAGTACTTAGGGAAAGCGTCTACGCGCCAAATTTTTCTAAAAAATCGCCAATGTAGTAGGCGGCGCTCGCGGCGACGGCCCCGATTGCGAACGTTTCTGCTCCTGACGCCCACCAAGGCGCCGTCGACCATCTCGATTTAAGGGCGCCGATGACGAAGAACACGAGGCCTGCGCCGACGGTTGCGAAAAGGAAACTCCGAGAAGCGCCGAAAAAATAGGGGATGAGCGGCACGGCGCCGCAGATTACAAAAGCCGAGAATGTCGCCGCAGCTGCAGGCAGGGGCGGGCGCGCGCCCTTCGGTAAGCCGAATTCTTCTGTGAGCATAAAGTCGATCCAGCGCTCTTCATCAGCGGTGATGACGTCGACGGCGCGCTCAAGGTCGTCGCCCGCAAAGCCTTTACCGGCGAATATCTGACGCACTTCTTCGCGTTCGCCGTCGGGCGTGCGGGCGATATGCCGGCGCTCCATCTCGCGCAGTCTTTGATAGTCGTCGTTCTCCGCCTTTACGCCGCTGTAGTTGCCGGCCGCCATGGAGATACCGTCAGCGATCAAATTCGCGACGCCGAGGATAATCACGATTGAATAGGAAAGTCCGGCGCCGGCGACGCCAGCGACAATTGCGAATGTGGTCACCGCGCCGTCGATGCCGCCGAGCACCCAGTCGCGCAAGTAGCTTGGGTCTGGCGGATCGGCGAGCCGTTCGGCGATGGCGCCGGGCGTATGATCATGCTCAAGCGTGTTCACAAAACACCTTTTCAACGTCTTTGGCGGTCAGGGCGTCCCGTCAACGCCGAGGGAGACCGCCATCCGCACCAGCGCCGCAAGATTGCCGGCGTTCATCTTTGTCATGACCTTCTGACGATGCACCTCAACCGTCCGAGGGCTTATATTAAGGCTGCGTGCGATCTCTTTATTGGTGGCGCCGCCCACAAGTTCCTGAAAGACATCATGTTCGCGCGGAGTCAAAGTCTCGTACAGTACAACAAGGTCTTTTGGCGCGCTGTCGGGCGAAGGAGGGGAAGGCGGCGAGGGTTGCGTTAGCGCTCGATCCAGCGCGCTTGTCACTTCATCTACAGTGAATGGTTTTTGCAAAAAGTCGATGACGCCGTTGCGCATGGCGCGCACCGCCATCGGAATATCGCCGTGCGCCGTCATGACGACAACAGGCAGTCCAACGTTTCTCTTTTTCAACTCTTCATGTAACTCTAGGCCCTGGATACCCGGCATGCAGACATCGACGAGCACGACGGCATGGTTACAATCGAGTTCCGGCAAGCGTTCCAGGAATTCATCGCCGGATTTGAATGTCTGCGTGTCGTAATCAGCGGCCCTCAATAGGGCGGCGACGCCGCGTCGCACCGCAACGTCGTCATCAACCAGAAACACCGAGCCCTTAGGCAAGATCGTCAACATCTTCCCGGGCCCCCGCCGGCAGTAAGAACGAAAATACACAACCGCCGCTCTCTAGTGTGGTTGCGCCGATCTCGCCTTGATGTGAGTCAATTATTGATTTTGAAATCGACAGGCCGACGCCCATGCCGTCATCTTTTCCTGAAACAAAGGGTTCGAAAAGCTTGTCCTTAAGGTCATCCGCCAGGCCGGGCCCCGTGTCGGCGACGCTTACCGCGACGTCTTCTTCTGTCCTACTTGTTGAGATGGTTAAGACTTTTTTTGGAGCGCCGCGCATGGCGTCGATTGCGTTTCGGATAAGGTTGGTGACAACTTGTTGAATTTGGATGCGGTCGAGCGACATCGAGCCCGTCTCAGGAGAAAGATCCCACTTCACTTCGATTCCGTCAGCCTCTGCGCCGATGATGGCTAACGCCGCCGCGTCTTCCACAATTTTATTCACGTCGTGGAGGCTCTTGGCCGTTTTCCGTTTCCGAATAAATTCCCGCATCTGAAAAATAATATCGCTGGCGCGCCGGATTTCGCTAACAACATCGTCGAGTAAGGCGATTGCTTCGCCAGAGGTTTCGTCATTCGCCTTTTTCAGCGTGAGCGACACAGCGCCCGCGAGGCTCGCGGCGGCTGTTAGCGGTTGGTTCAATTCGTGTGCGATGGATGTTGCTATTTCCCCCATGGCGCCGACGCGGCCTGCATGGTGAAGCTGAAACTGCGTGTCAGAAAGCCGTCGCTCGGTTTCTTCTTTTTCAGAGATGTCCTCCACAAACCCAACGAAAACGCGCCGACCATTCTTGAACTCGCTCACGTGAAGGATCGCGGGAAATTTCTCGCCGTTGAGGCGCTGTGCAGTCACTTTCCTGGCTCGGCCAATAATCCTATTCTCGCCTGTTTCCATATAGTGATCCATGTAACCGTCATGGCGGGACCGGTCGGGATCAGGCATCATTATATGGATGTTTTTCCCCAAGACATCCGCCTCTTTGCACCCGAACGTAAGTTCGGCTTGCCGGCTGAACGTCAGAATCCGCGCACTTTCATCAATCGTGATAACCGCAATGGGCGACGCGTCGATAATCGACCGCAGGAAAGCCTGGTTCGCCGTTAAATCATGTTCGATTGATTTCAGATCGGTGATGTCGATTGCAGTTGCGAGGATCAAGGCGACGGAGCCGTCCGGCTTTCGCAGAGTCTTATTAGACCATTTGAGAAGTCGCCGGTGACCGCTCTTCGTTTTCCAGTAGTTGACGTAATGCGTTGCAAGGTCTTCCGCGCAAGTCCTTTCAAAGACTTTCTTTACGGCCTCCATTTCCTCATCAATGATGAGGAATTCCCAGACTTTTTTGCCGATCGCTTCGGCCTCGGAATATTCCGTCAGTCGTTCGCAAGCGTGATTAAAGCGAAGAATGGCTCCATTCCCGCCCAAGAGCGCGATCGGCGTTTCCACCGTATCGAGAATTTCATCGACGAACGCTTCGCCAATGCCTGCCAAATCAACGTGTTGCATTCCGGCCCGATAGTTGAAGCCGATTTGTATTGCAAGGCGCGGTGACGCTCAAGTTAATCTCGGCGCAATGCGCGACGCGTTGTAACAATATCACCGCGACAGAGCACGGGCGCGTACAACGATCGCCGAATGTCTTGCTGGGATTTGATTCCGGTCAATGCGAGTCTGGGCGAAAGTCGCTGAAAGCGGCGGATGGATATTCTTCTCACATCGCGCATTGCGACCATTATTCTGATTGCTTGCTTCGCCTCGGCGTGCGCCACGCAAAATAGTGTAGGCGACGCCTCCTACACGCCCATTGCCCAGTGCTCGGTTTATGAGGGGCAAGGGGAGACAACGGAGTATCTCGCCGAGCTTGGCGTTAACGCGCGCGACAATATCACGCTCGGCATTCAGGGGTTTCACCCGGGCGAGACGAGCCCGCAACGGATTACCGCCGTTGTTCTTTCAAACGGCGAACGCCTTCGTCCCCGCCAGATCAGCAATGAATGCACCTGCGGCGTCAAGTTTCGGCGCATGGATGAGATCTGCGGGTTTATCACCGTTTATGAAATCGCCATGGAGCGGGAGTGGCTTGAAGGCGCGCGCCGCAGCGGTCTTTCAATGCTCTTTGAGTTGGAAAACGGATTGACTGTCACCGGTCCGGAATTGACGCCGCAGCGGATTGACAAGTTTCTTTCACGTTTGGACTAATTGGAAGCGCTAAGTGACTGAACCAATGGCAATGAAGCTGAGCGACCTTCTCAGCTATTTTCAACGTGACCGGGCGCATAACCCAGAGGACCATGATCAAATGTCATACTATTTTGCGAAACGTCTTGATATGCCGTTCAATGATGCGATCGAGCGCGTGAGCGCCGCGCTCGCGGAAGAAGGCTTCGGCGTCCTCACGGAAATCGACGTGAAAGCGACTCTGAAGAAAAAAATCGATGAGGATTTTCGGCCCTATACGATTCTCGGCGCCTGCAATCCCGGATTTGCGCACAAAGCCTTACAGGCCGAAGACAAGATCGGCGCCATGCTTCCTTGCAACGTAATCGTTCAGGCGTTGGAGGAGGGCGGCGTCGAGGTGGCGGCTGTCGACCCGATCGCCTCCATGGCGGCGGTTAAAAATGACGCTCTCGGTGAGATTGCGACTGAAGTGCGGAGCAAACTGAAAGCGGTTATCGATACGCTCTAACAGAGAGCTGGCTCTAAAATAATCGGCGTTGATTTTCGTCAATTCACCCACGATGAGGCGCCGTACGGTGTCATCTGCGAAGCGGAGTGCGCGTCGCCTCCCCTTGCAAAGGGGAGGCTTTCGCCAATGGAGAATGAATCGCAGACAGATTAACATATGCAAAAGCCAGAGAGGAGACCACAATCGCCGCTCAAGCCTCCCCTTTGCAAGGGGAGGAGCGCCCAGCAGACATCGTCCACTCACGCAGCCTACCCACGAAAAATAGAATAGCGATATGGCCCTCTTCTCAATAATTGCGCTCATCGCCGGATTCTTCTGGTTTTCGCTCTTAATTTGGCTGTCCACTGACGATCGTTCTGCGCTGGAAAATACGAGGTCAGCCCGGTCGATCTACGATGAATTTGATGGTTTTTAACACTTTGTTTGTGAGCAGAATGCCTGAAGAATTATCCTCGCAGCAATCACCGCCAGCAGAACGCTACGATGTTGTTGCACAGTGCCTGCATTGGATAATGGCGCTCATTCTCGTCTATCTCATTTTCACGAGCTCATTTGAGGAGGTGCCGGACAGCGTTATGGAAGAACGCATCCGGCTCCATGCGGGTCTGGGTCTCACAATTGCGGCGCTCGGCGTCGTGCGCTGGCTGTGGCGATTTGTTCGCCCGCGCCCTCACGACATTGCATTGGATCAGCCGTGGCAAAAAATGCTTGCGCGCGCGATCCACCAAATTTTTTACGCCCTGTTTCTTATAACCCCCGCCATCGGGTTTTTCCTGGCGACGCTTGTCTCGTATCCTGTGCGCCCGTTCGGCTTGGGGCCGATTTTTCAATGGCCGGAAAACAGCCCCATGGTCGCCGGGATGGTGAATTCCGCACACGGATTCGCTGCAGACATTATTCTCGCTCTATTGGTTCTGCATGTGGCGGCGGCACTTTACCATCAGTTCGTCAAACGGGACGCACTCTTGTTACGCATGATGCCGCGGATTTGACGAAAGCGGCGACGCCGCTCATCTTTTATCTTAAATAGAGTAGAAATTTCTGATTGATTTCAATCAATGTGGGCCGTTAATTTCGACTTAGACTGAAAAGTTGATGACGGAATGAGTTAGGGGGAATTCAGGGAGGCTGATTAATGACCGGGAAGATATATTGGGCCGTGTGGCTGTCCGCTGGCGTAGCGCTCGCCGCATGCGACGGCGGACCAAAATCAGGCCGCGGCTTCACGCTTCCAGAGGGCGATATCGCCGCCGGCGAAGCCGCCTTTGTTCAATTTCATTGTACGGACTGTCATGCGGTTGCGGGACGTGATGACCTTCGCGAAGGCGTCGATCCAGTGATGACAGTAACGCTCGGCGGCCGAACAACGCGTATCCAGACATATGGTCAGCTCGTCACATCCGTGATCAATCCGTCCCACAAAATTTCTCAGAAATACATCGTTGAGGGCGTCGCTGTCGGGGATGAGTCCGTGATGCGGAAGTATAATGACGTGATGACGGTTTCTGAAATGACGGATATCGTGGCGTTCCTTCAAGAACAATACGAACTGGAGCCGTTCACGCCCACAACCTATTATGGGTATTCCTATCAATAGCGTCCCAAACGCCCTAAGATGAACTTTCTGGAAACGTTCTGCGCGAAATTTAAATAGCCGTACCGACCAGAAAAGGTGTTGAAGCTGCTGAGCACATCTCACATGAGATTTCTGAGTCGCCTACTCGCGCACGGCTTCCGAAATCCCAACAAAAACCTGCATTTTCTTCTTAGCAATGATTTTTTTTGGAAGCGTGACGGTCGTCACTGACGACGCCCTCCAATTCACCAATCATGCCCCCATTGCAGCAACGACGAGGGGGTTAGGCAATGATAATCGATCAACGCTCCGGCGGTTACGACCTTGCAAGAGCGGAATGCGTGGATCACCGCGACGCACCTATTCGCCGCCGTGAATTATGCCCGCCGGACTCGAATTGCAGTTCTGATCAAAAAAACAGCACCATTGTTTATTGTCAGCGGGGGCCTTGCACATGTGGCGACGGCAGGCGGTGCACGTGCGGCGAAGGGCGCGGCCGGAAACAGCCAAAATCAATCTTCTATTACATTGTAAAGTTGCTGATTATTTTGGCGGTGATAGCGATCATTGCTGCGGCGATTTACTTCGCCTGGCAGGACGGGTGGAGCGACGGCTACCTTGAGGCGGCGGAAACAACCGATGGCCAGCCACCTGTCCTCGTTGCGCCAACAGTGGCTGAAGGCGGCCCCTGTCGGCGATGGTCGAACGGTTATTGCATGGAGGCCGAAGACACGCGATCAGCCATACAATGGTCGCGGTATTATCTTCGGCGCGGCGACGCGGACAGCGCGTTGAAAAGCTGGGATAGCGCCCGAGAATTTTATCGTCATTCAATCACGCTTGGTAGCGGCGTTGGCGGGCAGGCAGCGATCTACGCGGCAAAACGCATCCAATTTCAGACGATGACCTGTGACTACACGGATGAAACGCTCTCGCGCATCGCGCGGGACTTCGACAAAAACCCGCTCGGCGGATTGATCGAAATGAAACAAAAGCAACAGGCGCTGAAGGCGATGGCTTATTACTCGGGCAATGTAGATAACAAACACGGAGCGGACACCCGCCGTGCGGTGCGCGAGTTTCAAGCGGACCTATGGTTTGATCAAACGGGTGTCCTTACAGCAGAACAAACGGTGCTGCTCATTTGCGCAGGCGCGCAAATCGCAAAGGACATCGCTTCGCAGAATGTGCTCGGGGTAATGTACGCCGGAGGGCTCGGCGTCCGACAAAACACAGACTATGCGCTGAACTGGCTCGAGATGGCGGCCGGGCGGGGCGACGCGGACGCCTCGTGGAATTTGGCGCTTCTTTATGGAACGCAAACAGTGCTTTCCAGCGTGCAGATTTGCGACGCCGTCCAGAATGCGGAGCGCGCAGACAGCTATTTGAAAGAGGCGGCGCTTGGCGGCCACCCGGCGGCAAAGAGAGCTGCGCGCAAGTACAGCGGCGACAAACCCGAGCAGCGCTGGCGCAAATTGAGCGGCGATTTGAATCGTCCGGAAGCGTTGGACCGCGTCGGTCGCGGTTGCAATCCGAACAATTAATCTCACAGGAAAGGGGAACACCATGAAGAAGACACTTTTACTTGCGGCTGCGGCGGCGCTGACATTAAGCGGCTGCGTGACACCGTCCGAACTGAACCGATTTGAATTGGAAGTCTCACAACAGGTTTGCAATGTCGATGCGCTCGCGGAAGAAAAACAGACGACGCTGACGACATCAAATGACCTGAAATATTCCTTAGCGCCATATCAGAATAAGCATGGTACATACGACGAAGAAACAAGCACCATCCTTATGCAGAAATTATTTAAATATGACGCCGAAGTGGAAGCGAGTTATCGTTTCGTTACGCAAAGCTGCGGCGCCTATATGCGGTGCCTTGAGCGAAACAAACATGACGAGAGACTTTGCAAGCGCACCGAGGGGCTCTGGAATAAATCACAGAACAGGTTCGCCAATCTCTCGATTATTTTGTCCGAGATTGAAGCAGACGTCGAAATATTCCGCCTGAAAGCGCACAAGAAAAGAAAGCATCGGCGTCACCATTATGAAACGCGCCCATGTTGCGATACGATCAACAATATATTCACCGATTGTTGCGGATGAGGAGGGCGTTATGAAAAACCGATCACTCATACTGGCAGCTGTTGTTCCGCTGATCTTTCCGCCGTCCGTTTTCGCCAGCCCCGAGCCCTCGCAACGGCCAGGCGCCGCTGGCGGCAAGGAGCCGATTATGATCGTCTTTTCGGTTAAGGATAAGCGCTCCGGGACTGGAGTGAGGCGCGCAAGTGTCGAATGCCACAGCGGCGCCGGGAAAATGCGTCGGAAGACCGATAGGATGGGAATTGCGACGGTTCCTGTGAAAGCGTGGTCGAAGAGGCCAGTTGGTCGGGGGGCCATAAGATGCTTCATTTTGAAGGACGGCTATTCGCCGGAATTCCGGTCAGTGGGTCTGACGGCGGCGCTCGGTGCGCGCATTATCGAAGTACCCCTTAGCGTCCGTTGAAAAGCCCCGAATACGCCCATACGCAAAGGCCCTCCGGTCAGGGTTGATTTTTCCCTTGACCGTTAAATTCAGACGCCCCTAAAATTTCGAGATTGCTTTGGGGAGAGGCGGGAAATCCGCCTTGGGGCGTCTTTATGGATACTATCCTATTCGAAGACCTGGTGGCGACCATGGAGATCGCCGACCCGACTTTTGAGCGGCGCCTACTATCTGCGGCGAAGATTGTCACCTACCGTAATAAGCAGCAGGTAATCAGTAAACATGAATCGCATTGCGACGTATTTTTGATTCTGAAGGGCGGCGCGCGTGCGTTGCTCTATTCCGAACATGGGAACGAAGTCTGGTTTAACGACTTCGGTCCTGGCGACTTTTTTGGAGAAATGGCGGCCATTGTTCCGGCCGACCGGTCAGCTGATATTTTTGCATCGTCGGATTTGATTGCAGCGCGTTTCTCCGCCGAGACCTTTGTGGAGCTCATGAAAGAGTCCGGCCGCCTGGCGCTGTTCGTCACGGCGCAGATTGTCAAAAGGTTTCGCTCCACAAGCGACAGAATGTTCGAGCTTTCAGCGCTTTCCGCGCCCGGGCGAATTTATGCTGAGTTATTACGGATCGCCGAGCCGGACGACGTCAAAAACTCCGACGAACTTGTTATCTCTTCTATGCCCGCCATGGCGGAGCTTGCACGGCGTGTAAACTCCACCCGTGAGACGGTTTCGAGAACAATTAACGACCTCGAACAACGCGGCTTGATTTCACGCGCCAAAGGGAGAACCGCCGTCGTGTCGCCGGAGATAATTTCTTTCGTATCGCCATGATTGCAGGGAAGGAATTTTTCTTCGGCGATAAGGATGTCTCCAGCCCTTTTAATTTTGGATTGCCCGCGACTTAGACGTCCGTATAACGGCTGGTAGATGGGGGAGTATGGATACAAACGGCGAAAAGAAGAGCAACGAACTGGCGAAGTCGCCGGAGCGAATTTTTGTTTCAGTGCTTGCTTTTGATGTGGTGGGTTCAACGCAACATATCGCCAAGCTGGATCCGGACGACGCGCAGGAGTTCCTGGATGAATGTTACCTTTATCTGAAGACCGTAATTGAGCAGGCCGGTGGTTTTCTCGCCAACTATAACGGAGACGGCGGCATTGCCGTGTTTGGGTGGCCGCAATCGATGGAAAATCATGCGGACCAGGCCTGCGTCGCGGCTTGGAATATTCAAGCCAGATCCGAAAAATATATTCGTGGACCGGACAATAAAGGGGTACGATTCAGGGTTGGCGTCCATTCCGGCCTGGTTGGTATGCGGCGGTTTCGACTTGAGGGCGGGTCAAAATTAGATACCGTTGGTGGAACGGTTCATATTTCCGCCGCGCTTGAAAAAGACGCTCCCCAAGGCGGCATCCTGATTAGCTCGATAACGCGCGCCCTTTGCCGCGCGACGTTGGATGTGGAAAGGGTGAAGCCGCTACCTGTACTTGAGGCGATAGAAGCCACTGCATTTCGGATTCTTTCTGAGCCGAAACCAAGTAAAAATGAAGTAGCGGTAAAATCAGTATCGGGTAAGATATTTGGACGAAAGGATGAACAAAAGAAGATTCATGGTGCGCTCACTAATATTAGAGAATATGCGTATGGTGGTTTGGCGCTAATCGGTGAGCCCGGAATCGGAAAATCGCGATTAGCTGTTGCAGCGATCGACTCGGCGGAAAAGCTCGGCATTCAAACTTTTATGGTTTATGCAAGCGCCCAAGAACGGACCACGGCGTTCGCGACAATTCGATCTCTACTTCGCATCATGACGCGTCAATCGGAAAGCGAATTCCCATCTGAAAAGTCACCTCGATTAGAGGGATTAGATCAGCGATCGCGTTATATTGTCGAGCGCGTTTTAAGTGATATCGAAGCGAATGGCCTCGGAGTAGATCAGTATACAGATCGGCAAATTATGAGTGCGTTGGTAGAGGCGTGCGTATCGCTGATTGGAGGAAACCCGACGTTGATTGTCGTTGAAGAATTTCATCTGATTGATGAAGAGAGTCGGCAATGCCTTTTTGACCTTACGGATACCGCCCGTGAAAAGTCGGTTCTGATTTTGCTTACATCTCGTCCAGAACGTCTGGAGGCTCTTAGCCGGAAGTCGGTCGAGCCATTATACCTGAATCGACTAAGCGGCGAGTCAATCAAGGCGATGGCGACAGAATTATCGCGTGATTCAATACTCAACAAAGGTGCCCTCGATACGATTGTCCAACGTGCGGAAGGCTCGCCATTTGTACTTGAGCAAATTATACGCAACCTTGATATTACGGATCATGATGCTTTGCATCGCCTTCCATATGGCGTTGAATCCCTTATTCATGCGCGCATTAATCGGTTACCAGATCACACGAAGGTGATTGTCCAGGGCCTCAGTATTCTTGGCGAGGGCGTTAGCGAAGATGTAGCGATGAGAATACTCGGAGAACCTCTCGTTGAGTTTCAACGGTCGCTGCACCAACTCACAGAGGAAGCGTTTCTGAAACAGGTTCGCGACGGAATAATCCGCTTCAATCATGCGATGATCGCTGAAGCCTGCGAAACGACGGTGCCGAGAAAGGTCAAGCGGCAGCTGCATCAAGACGCGATTATCGCGATTGAAGAAGAAGCCAGAAATCTTGATCAACAATATGAACGCCTCGCATTTCATGCCGAGGGAGCCGGAAAAATCGAAGGTGCGCTGGCTTATCTCTGGCGGGCCGCATTGGTTGCCAGACGGTCATCGGCAAGTGGGTCGCTTTTGCTGCTTTTTGAAAGGGCGCTTGGATATATTGAAGAGATCGGCGCAACGGCCGATGAGCAGTATATTGATTTTGTGCTCTTGCTTTGTACGCCGCTGCTTCATCGGGGCGAACTCGCGTTGATGAACGATCATTTGCCAAAAGCGATCGAGCTGGCCCAAAGAATTGATCGTCAGGACAAGGCTTGCAATGTTATGTGCCAGCTTGGGTCTTTGTATTGGTTCAACGGAAATTATCGTGAAGGCGTGCCGCTTATGCGTGACGCCCACGACAAGAGTTTGGCGCTTGGCAGTCTTCCGCTCCGCATAGCGTCTCAAATTATGCACGCGCTGATGCTCTACGCGGTCGCGGAATTTGATCGTGCGCTTGACCTAATTTCTGAACTCTCCGAGATTCTTGACGGCGACTTGGCGCAAGCTCAATTGGGCGGCGCGGCGGTGCCGAGCGTTATGGTGCGGAGCTTTCGCGGTTGGTTTCTTCTGGAAGTCGCCGAATACTCAGCGGGCCTCGATTACGCGAACGAGGCGCTGGAAATGGCCCGCGCGTATTCCGATCCCTATGGCGAAGTGTTCGCGCTGAATAGTAGCGGCGTCCTGAACATCGCTTTTGGGAATCTCGAAAAAGCTGAAGACTGTATGATGCAAGCGCTGCATATCGCGAAGAAGAATTCCTACGACACAATTCATCCGCATCTCATTGGCCATTTGGCGAGCATATTGTCGAGACTTGGACGGCCTGAACAGGCGGTCGAACTCGCCGAAGAGTGGTTGGCGAGCCCGTTGCGAAACCGAACCGGTAAACTCGAGCTTTTCTATTTTCAGGCGGGATATGGTGAAGCGTTAGTCTCCGCAGGGGACGACGGAGCAGGGCGCATTATGATTGACCGGGCGGTTGATCAGGCCCGAGATATGGAAAGTCCAACGCTGCTCATGCAGGGGTTGAGTGTCCGCAGCCGGTGTAGCGCGCTCAGTGAAACAAGGGAAATCGACATTGTGGCGCGAGACAAGGAGGATATGACGCAGCTCACCGCCCGATACGGCATTCATCCCTGGATGTAGATTTAGAATTTCGGATTTACATCCCCAAATCTGGACCACAAGCCGATGGTGACGCCCGCGAGATCTTTTGGTTCCCCATAAGCGCCTGCGACCGGCCGAAGTCCTGTTAACCGCCCGGCGGCCTTAACGAATTCTGTCAACATCGCCATCGCCACATGCTCGCGTCCGCCCCAACATTCGCGTTTGCCGCCTTTATTTCCGAACAGCAGGGAGTTCTTTATGTCTCTTTTGGGCCCCGGCAAATGAGGATAGAGCGAAAACGTAAATGGTTCGGGAAACATTGTATAATCCAAGTGCGCCGCTGTAGGCAGCGCCGCAACCCATTGTCCCTTTTTGATAACCGGTCCGTTGTCGGGAAGCGGCGTATCGACTTCACATCTTCGCAGGAAGAATGCCGGAACTGGCCGGAATCTCAGTACTTCATATATGAGTTTTTGAATTGCTTCGTTGAATTCTTCTTTCCCCGACGTAGCTGACTGAAGTAGCGTCAGCAAGGTCGGTAGGTCCAGTCGCGCTTCGAGTAACGCAGACATGAACGAACCGAATGCGGATGGAACGACGCTCATGGGCGCGCCAATAAGTTCGATCAGCAATATGCGCACATCGGCATAGTAGGCATGCAGATCGCCTCTATAGCGCTCGCAGATTTCCGGATCACGATCGAGCATGATGAAAGCGTCGATTAACTTCTTTGGCTTTGGTGTTCTGTGTGCGCGTGCATTTGCAAGGAGCAGATCGAGATGCGTCATCATCTCAGAGCCGGCTTGCAGAGAGAGCGCCTTAAGTTCGCTCTGTTGTTTCGCGTTGCCCACAATGTCGGCGAACATTAAAATGCACCAAATCTGCATGGTGGTGAGGCCTGGATTGTCTGGTGTTTCGCCGCGCAAGGCGGACAACCAGCTCGGATGCAATTCGCCTATATGCTGACGCGCGAATGGAAGCGCGACAGCAAGCTCCGTCAACCAGGACGGACCAGGCGTGCCGTAAAGGTCGTTCAGGACACTATATACCGCTTCCGATGCAAGATCTCTTACGAGATCAATTTGTTTCTTTTTTCCCGTTCGCTGTATTGCGAGGTCAAGCGGCGTATTCAATGAGCGGTGCAAAACTTGGTGAGGATCAATATTATCATTCAAAAGTTTCCACGCCTTCTCCAGCAAGCAAGTGAGACGTTTGCGTTGATCCTCTGTCTCGCCGCCGAGTTCTGTGCCGATCAGGAATGGTTTGCCGCGCGTGATGCGTTTTGTGGTGTCGTAGTAGTGTTTCACGGAGAAAGAGACTCGATCGTCTCCACTCCGTCCTTTCAGAACGGTCGTCACATCCTCGTGCTTGCCCACGAAAACAATGCTTTCAGCAATAATGTCCGCAGACTCATGAGAATACTTGGTATGCGCCAAGCTCATATCACGAGATTTCGATCCAAGGTCATTGTGATGTGACGATGGAATTTCTCGGCAAACGGCTCGCTTTTCTGTAAACGTAAGAATTTTGACGATTTCCGAGATCGTATCTTTACTGAATAATTCAGGCGTCTTGACTGAACCGAGACCTGGCTTCAATAAGTTGTCTAGCGCCGCGTCTTCTATCGGAAACGAAACGCGCTTGGCAATCATCCTAAGCGCACGAATACTGGGAACGAAAAAGTAGTCGCCGCCTTTTGTCGTTACGAACCGTGGAATGTTCGCGACAGGCGCGCCGCAACCGGCTTCCAAGAAGAAATCATCGGACGCGCCGTTATTGGCGCCGGTTACCGGGCAGCGGCCAAGTCCCGCTTGTCCCTGGAATTCACCGCGGTTTAGCCAAAGCGATTGAATGACTTCAAACTGCAGGTCAATTCGTGAATTTGCTGCGATAAAGAGCATGCCCCGCTCTTCGTCATCCCCGAGCGAGCCCTCGGGAAGGATAGGGCCGCCATACGCGATTGACCGGCGTAGGATACGATGGCGCTTGACATCGTTCGCATCGCCGATATCCCGAGGGTTTGAGCGGCGAATATGGGCGCTAAGGGGACATTTTTCGCCGTACGGATCATCGTTTTCATAAAGAAAATCATTGATGATATTTTCGCGGTCATCTCCGAAATTGAGGGGAGCGTTGGGCGCCAGAACGAGAGGCGCGCCATTTCGCCAGCGCCCCATAAATTCCGCCGCCAATTTTTCCTGTTCGGATTTCGTCGTGCGGAGCCGCTCAATGAATGAACGGAAACCGACAACATCTTGTTCAAGTTTCCGGAAGACAAGGAATGTGCCGCCGTCGCGTAGATCGGCGTTCGCCGGTTGCAGGTGGGTCTGACCGTCTTGATCTTCAGCGCCCAGATAAATCTCACCCGGCGCGACCGGCGACCAAGTTCCATTTCGTGATGGCGTTCCGCCGCCTGATGGCGAGTCGGCAAGCCCCATATCAACGAATGGCTGACTGATGCCGTCACGGAATCCAAAATGTTCGACGCGTTTTGGAAGCGGTTTTATTTTGCGATCATCGATGTTTCCATCTGGGGGAACGATTTCGTAGGGGTCTTGTCCGAGTTCGAGGTGCAGCACCTCCAAGCCGAACGGGCGGAACAGAATTCCAAGAATTCTGCGAAGCGCTTCGCCTCGTTCGCCGATTCGATTGTTAAAACTTTTGATGTCCTTGCGTAATTGCTTCCAGTAGGATTCTGTGCGCTGTATGCCCACATCTTCAAAGTTGAAGCTGCTTGTGAAGTAGCCGTGGATGCTCTTCAGGCCCAATTCGCCATCCCAATGTTCGGGGGCGCTGGGTCCTGTGTCGCCAAGACGTTCGGCGCGCGCCGCCATGCCTTCTCTGAAGGCTTCGGGAAATGATGCAAGAACGTGCTCATTTAATTGAAGCGCCTCAAGCCCGGAAAAAGTGAAGGCGATATTGCTCGGCGTCGTATCGATTGGAGGGAGCGGACTGCCGCTTTCAATATGTGAACGATTCTTCTCGTAATGTTCCTCCTGAGCCTTCTCGCTGCGGATCGTGGGCCCGACGATCGTGGCGCCACTTCCGATATAGTTGTTGAAATCGTCCGTTCGCGATTTGTTATGCTTTCGCTCGTAAAGTCGTCTCTGTAGCGGCGGCGCGAAGTGTCTGATGATTTCGCCTATACAGAAGCCGGCCAAGCCGGCGTCGTGCGCCTTACTTTCCAAATCGATGCTGGTCTGAGCGTCGGATGATTTATCGGCCGAGAGGAATACTTCATCGAGTTCGTCGATCATTAATCTGGCGATCTTCAGAGTGGCGTCGATAATTTTCTGATCGCTCTCAGTGTTGAAAACAGGTTCGAGATTCTTCCTAATAGCGCGAAACTCTTCCTCTTCCTGGCCCGACAATTCTGACCTCGTCAGATAAGTATCGATGAGCCCGATCAGGTGAGTGATCCGACTTTCAGGCGAATTATCGTCCGCCATTTCCTCCGTACCTGAGGTAGGATCGGCGCCGTCAGATCGTTCAGTCGCTGATTGAAGAGTTTCATCCAACGATTGAATAAACTTGTCGGCGGTGCCGTCGACGATCAACTTTATCCAATTAAAAAAAAGAGCCGCTGGGGGATCTTTCGGTATTGCACCTACAATCGGCGATCCATCCTTTTCGCTTTCGACGACCAAACCCGGGTGGCCGCCCACTGAATCAAGCTGGGCGCCGATGATGGCTGAATTGCCAAGATCACCGGCAATCTGGTTGGTTTTTTGGAGGCTCTTATTTTTCGCAGCAACGCTTTCCGGGGGCATCGCGAGCTCTAGCGTATTATGAAGGGACTGCGCCACTTCCCGGTGTTTCATGACACGGAAAAAAAAGAATAATGACCAATCGCGCGTCTCGCCCTTTTTATTTTTTCCCGCCTTGCCAAAGTGTGCTTGAACGAGGTCCTTGATCGAATCGCCGGACTGTGTCGTCGCTCCGGCCGCGCTGTTTGAATTCACCGCCATCAATCTTCCCCCTATCGACTTTTTGTTTCATAAACGCCGCCGGCTGTCGGGAAGCCAGACGCATATTGTTGGTTTTCCCGTAGAAATTCATCAAAAAGCTCATGGATTGACTCAACGTTGTATCCGTTGGGAGACCGAACTTTGGCGACAAATTGATTGAATAAGCGACGGAAGTCTTCAAGCTGTTTTATTCGCGCCACCGATAGGTCGGTACAAGCATTATGAAATAAGTCTGGCGAAATCTGATATTTTCGAACCCATAACCAGAACTTTTCGAAATTATCCGCAGAGGGATATTCGAGGCAATTTTCGTAAACCCGATCAAAATCTGTGCGGATAAATTCAGCGATATCTCGGATGTAGACTTTCAAGTCGCCGTCAAAATAAACAGTCGTCAAAAGCCAGGAATGAAAGTCGTTCTTCTCGCGTTGAACCACTGGCGCGGATTTAGCGTCAGTGGTGCATCCATTTTCATGATTCTTGATATCATCGTTATCTATAGAATTGTTGGTTTTTTTACGATGACTAACTTCGCACGCCTTGTAGTCTTCAAAAGGCTTAGGAATATTGGTGTTCGCGTACTCCACACACTCCGAATTAGAAAATCGCAAATAGTGTTCCGGACGAATAATCGTTAGTTGGCCGAAGTGTATCGTAGGAATCAGACTCAAATGGTTCGGTAACCCCTTATCCACACGGCTTTGGATCGTAGAGATGACGAACCGTAGTCTTTCTTCATACGTACGACGCTCTCCGGGAACGCGCCCTTTCTTTATTGGTGCAAATACGGATAATTCCGTTACGCCGCCAATGAATTTGGACTGGGACCATCCAAGCGGGTTTGATTTCACGTAACTATCCTCCGGTTCAAAATGCGCTTTTACGTATTCGCAAAAGTGTACAGGGCTCTACTTTGAATGAACGTGACGGTCGTCACGGGTTACGATGTAACTACGCGCGATTGAAGATAAGCGCTGGTGAAACGTTACGTACTAATTCGCAGCCGCCTGCGATTACAAGTACTTGAAAACAGCCACTCTCCTCAATCATCCCCATGCCGATCTGTGACGTTCGTTGTTATTAAGTGACGGCGGCGCCAAAAGGTCAAGTCAGGTGGAAAATTTGTGAACTACTGAGGTCGAAATTTTGAAAAGAATGTCGGGGTCACCTTTTAAAGAGCGATTGCAATTCACTGTGCATATTGATTACGCGTTCCGCTTGAGGCGACAAAATTACGGCGCGTAACGCAACAGCGCCGCCAAGAGTCGCCCACTCTTCATCATCCATCGCCCTTCTTTGGGCCTGGTGAATTTGCGCGGCCCAGAGCAGTTCGCCGGCGAGATCGCCGACTTGTTCCGAAGTGAAAGCGATCGCCTCAGTGTGATCTTCCAGATAGTCAGCGAAAACCTGTTGTGTGGAAGCGATCTGCTCGACAGTTTTAGTGTCGCGCGGCGCTTTGATGGGTGCTTGTTCAATATCGAACGCAATAAGCTTTTTTACATCGATGATCCCGGCCCCAAGACGCTTTGATCCGTTCCATTCGGCTGGTGGCGTTAGCCCGTCAATAATTGCGGAAAGGAACAACGCCTGAATGGTCGTGTCTCTTGTTTTCGCTATCGTCTTCAAGCGGTTTTTTCCATGGTGCGAAACAAAAAGGGCGGCGCATCCGGCGGCGACAGCGGTAGCGAGCGACGTTCCCTGCGAGGGCGAGATCTTCGCAACGTCACCGTCGCTTTCCTTCATTGATGCGCCCCACACATTCTCACCGGGCGCGCTGACGGTCACAGCTTTGCCGCGCGACGACTTCTTCCAGGGTTTTTTGTCTTTTGCGACAGCGGCGATCGCCGCGCAAAGTTGGTACTTGGCGAGCCAGGCGGGGAACACGACCCATGGATAACAATTGCCGGCGGCCGCGAGCGTGATAACTCCTGCGGCGCGGGCGTCCCGCAATGCAGCCTCTACCGCTCCAACTCGAAAAGGTCCGCCGAGGCACAGAACAATAATGTCCGCTTCCTTTTCGACCGCCTTTTGTATGGCGAGAGCGATGCGGTTCTGACGAATAGCGACGACGGACCGGATTGCTCTAATAGGCAAAACTGAAGCTTCAGGGGCGAGCCCCGTGATCTTGCCGGGTTCTGTTGGTTCATACGCATCCGTTAAACGGCCGCGGCTTGCAGCGACGCTGGCGACAAGCGTTCCATGTCCGGGGCTCGGGACGACCCCTCCATCGTGGAACGTATCGACAGGCGGCTGATTTCTTTCCAGCAGATTGAGGTCGGGTGAATCGCTCGCGAACAACTTTAAAACATCATTATGGATTGACGTGCCGGTATCGATCAGCCCAATTTTGGCGCCGGCGCCTCTCTTCGCCGCTTCAATAATAGACGGCGTTGCGCCGACGGCCTCATGCGCCCACGCTATTGGCGAAATTTCCTTTGATGCTGTCTCGCACAGCCGCAACGATCTTTGCATTAGGTCATCGCCGGCCTCCACAGCGGCGAGCGATCCGTAGAAACTATCCGTACCAACAAAGTTTGTTTCCTTCGCGCGCAAGGGCGATTTCAGGGCGCGCGCGAGCTCAAATCCGAGATGTTCCTGTTGCGTACTACTAAAATCAACGAACTGGACGAAGACAAAAAATAATCCGCAACTTGAAAACGGATCGTCTATCGAAATGCGTGTCTCTTTTCCGCATATTCGCTGCAGTTCGTCTCTGATGAATTTCAAATCTGGCGCCGCATCGTAGATTAGTTCCACCACCATTTCCTGGTCGAGCGCAGGCGGTCCGGCTTTCGCTATGTCGGACATGAGATCAGTAATCTTCATAGCATTTTCCTGTCAGATTGAATTTGGTTAGCCAGCGACTCATTCCTTGTCAAAATTAAATCATCGCCGCATGTGACGGCCGTCACGCATACGGCTCGAATAATTGGAATATCCTGTCCGCACAATTACGAAGCGGACAGGGGGACAATTATGGAGAAATCCGTTCACTTTAAAGTAAAACTTGAGGACGGCGCACGAGCACCGGCTCTTGTCGTCGATGGCGAAGAACTGCCCTTACGTAATAATAAGCATACGGCGGAAATGCGAACTGGCGAGTTGGTGCGCATCAAGTTCTCGTTCCTGGGCGTCGCCGGATCACTTGGAACGCTCACTATCCAGCGGGATGGCTTCAATTCATTCAAGATTACAGACCGGATCGTTGACGGATTCACCGACGGCGGCTGGACGGGGGAGATGGTCATATGATCGGTAAGAAAAAATCATTGGTGATTACAGGTTCAGTGCTTATATTCGCGTCGGGGCTGGCGAGCGCCGCCCTTGCGCAGGATGACATAAAGTGCGTTTACTCGGCAAAAGACTGGGAGAACCTTGGCGGTAGGACATCGTCAATACCAGAAGTCAAAACAGAGTCAGAGGAGGTTGCGATTGCGCGTCAGGGGATTGCAACTTTGACAACGGAATCGAGCAACCCCGTTGGTGGAGCGGGTCAACGGATCGAAATCCAAACAGCTCAAACGTCGAGCATGGTGTCGCTATCGCTCACTCAAACGGCGACGAAACTATTCGGGGCTGGATCTTCGACCGCTTTCAAGGGTGTCCTCGCCGCGCCGGTAACTCAGGGAAATCGGTTTAACGAATTCGCCCGCCTTGATCAGTTGACGGACGGCGTATCGCTGTCCTTTTCGATCACAAATTATCACAGGCGCCTTAACTTGGTCGACGATAGCGCATTTCTGGATGCTGTTCGCGCTGAGATCTACGCGGGATGCACGGTGCGCGGCCATTGCGATCCTGTGAGCGCTGATCGGGTGAAGCTCTCCACATATTGCCAACGCACTTACGCGCCCCAATTCAACCAGTCCTTTGGAGATTACTTCGAACTCCCCGCTCCGCATTATGTGTGGGGCGTTTCTGGGTCCATCGGCAATGACGAATTTAGCTTTCTTAACGACGATACGCTCGCAAGAGAAGACTCACGTGAGACGCCATGGAGCGTCGCTGGCTACGTGGGTATTGTGCCGAAATCGAGAAAGGCGCTGTATCTCGCGGGATTTAGGCGACAAACGCGATTTCGTGACGCCGGGAGCCGTCAATTATGCTCATCGCCTGATGCGTTGGGCTTGCAGGATTGTGTTACAAGTCCGGTCGGTGCGCCCGTAAAAGATGTTGCAAATGTTATTTACATCGAAGGGCGGCGAAGTTTCAAGGTCAAACCTCTCTCTGGAAACCAAGGCGTAACCGTTCGTCTTTCGTACGATTTGAGGGACGACGAGCTGGAGGTGGACGTCCCGATTTACCTGTTCTCGGACGCAAAAAATAATCTAAATGGCGGTATACGAATTAACTGGCAAGAAGGACGTGATAATGAGCTCACCTTCGGCGTGTTCGTGGGTGCAGGGTTCAATTTGCTGCCGTAATTAAAAATTTCGGCGTGCGATGGAGCATTGATATGACTGTAAAGAGAATTATGAAGAGAGTCAGTCGATTATTAAGTCAATGTGCTAGCGTTTTTTGGCGTTATTTGGTCGCTGCGGTGAGAGGCGTCTGGCGCGCAATCGTAGCCTATTTCTCTGATCCTCTGCTTGTATTCGCATCTACTTCACTTCTGTTCGTTATCTTTCACTTTTCAATTGAGCAAGCGCCGCCCAGTTTAATCTGCGCAGATGGCGAAGCGGCATCAATTAGCGAAACGCCGTTGAATTTGTGGTTAAGGGAATTTATCGCCGAGCCCGTTGCGGCGGTCTTTGATGGAGCGACCCGTGCATTGCCTCTGCAAAATAGTGCATGTATAGACGGAAACTTGGTGATGGCAGTATTTCTGTTTGTAAATCTTTTCTCGTTAATTCGTGTGCTTACAGATAAGGCGCTCCTCGAAGATTTATTAACCCGGGCGTCGCTTACCAAGCAGCTCATGATTCTTGCTGGAGTGGCTTTTCCGGCTTCCCTCTTTTCCGAAGACCACAGTTCGGCTAACTCGGAAAACACTGTTGGGCAACAGTTTGTAGAATTGAATAGACGTATCAGTGATATCGAAGAATCAAAAATTGGTTTAAATGTGCAAGTGTTGAACTCAATTTCTGAAAAGATGGAAGGGGCTTTAGTTGAGGATAGTCAAGGTAATTTCATTCGGACAAAGTTACCGGATTCGGCGCTTGCGGCCTTGAATGGCGTGCTTGATGAACGGTTGAGAGGCACAGAACGCTATATCATCCGCGAACAGTTCCGAATTGTGAATGAGGCCGCCATACGTCGTGTTAACGAATGGCCTGATCCTAATTTCGTTCGCGAATTAGCGGATGCACGTGGGGAGATAAAAAATCTAACGATTTCATATACCGAGGCGATGGACAAAGCGGAGCGGAGGGAAGCGGCGCTCTTGGAGATAATTGGAAACATCAATATGAAAAATATTGATGATGCGGTTGAGCCCGTAATGGCGCTTAATGAGAAAAGGCTCTGTATTGAGAACGCGCGTGCGCTTCGGTCGCCGGTTAAGTCAATTTTCTTTCGATTTAGCCCCCGGAAAAATCTAAGTGACCTTCAGCGGCGTTGTCCAAGCCCAGTGAATTCCGTTCTGGTGAATCGGTCGAGCGATGAGGATGGAACTATGGACGGTGTGGCGAAGGTAGACGCGGTCAATAATCGCTAAGGCGCGCCGGTTTTTGGCCGCACGCCAGAGTCGTGTGATCGGTTAATTCGCTGATTTTGAGGATCCAAGTAATTTGTGTGGGTAGCCTAAGGTCGGCGGCCGTAGGCGCGACCCTCATGTTGCAATGCGAACGCGGCTGGAATCAGGTCTCAATGCGGATATGCGCGGCGAAAGGCTTAAAATTACAACAATATCGTTGAATATGCGCCCCATTGGGGTGGTAGGGCATGTATGTTCGCATTCATCCAGAAAATCTCAAAAATTTTCGTTTACGAGCGTTTCGAACTCCAATATGAAGATGACGGGCAATTGGGACACAGGGCTTGGAGAGAGCGAATCAATCGGAGCCGGTCGATCTACTGGTGATCGGGGGCGGCGTGAATGGCGCAGGCATCGCGCGCGATGCGGCGGGCCGCGGCCTTCGGGTGCTCCTTTGCGAAAAGGACGATCTCGCGCAGCACACCTCGTCGGCGAGCACGAAGCTGATCCATGGCGGCCTGCGCTATCTCGAACATTATGAATTCAAACTGGTGCGCGACTCGCTGATTGAGCGCGAAGTCTTGCTGCGCGCTGCGCCTCATATCATCTGGCCAATGCGGTTTACGCTGCCCCATCACAAGGGACTGCGGCCCGCATGGCTCCTGCGTCTCGGGTTATTTCTTTATGACCATCTCGGCGGACGCAAACTGTTGCCGCCGACGAAAACGGTGAAATTCCAGAACACTGACCATGCGGCGACATTGTCGGACGAATTTTCGTTCGGCTTCGAATATTCCGATTGCTGGGTGGAAGATGCGCGCCTCGTGGTCTTGAGCGCGCTCGATGCGAAAGAACATGGCGCCGACATTCGCACCCGGACGAAATGCGTGGCGCTGGAACGGCAGGGCGATCTCTGGCGTGTGCTGCTTGAGGGGCCAGGCGGCGCGAAAGAGTGGGTTACAGCGCGAACGGTGGTGAACGCGGCGGGCCCCTGGGTTGACGCAATCCTCGCCGGCGCAAAGCCCGCCGACGCCGACAAGAAAGTACGGTTGATCAAGGGCAGTCACATTGTGACGCGCAAGCTCTTTGAAGGCGAGGGCGCCTATATTCTGCAGCATGCAGATGACCGTATCGTTTTCGCAATCCCATATGAGTGCGATTATACGCTTATCGGCACCACGGATGTCGCTTACGAGAATGACGCAGGAGACGTAAAAATTTCCGTTGAGGAAGTTGAATACCTCTGCACGCTAGTGAGCGAGTATTTCAAGACGCCGGTGACCGGAGACGATATTGCCTGGTCCTATTCCGGGGTGCGCCCGCTCTTTGATGATCGCGAGGACAATGCTTCGGTGGTCACGCGCGACTACGTCTTCGACGTGGACGCGCCGGAGGGGCAAGCGCCGCTTCTCTCGATTTTCGGCGGCAAGATTACAACCTTCCGCAAGCTGTCGGAGCAGGCCGTCGACAAACTGGCGACGCTCTTGCCCGGTGCGTCGTCAGGCGCCTGGACGCGCGCCGCGCCATTGCCGGGCGGCGATATTCCCGATGCTGATTTCGAGGGATTTTTCGCTGACGTGCAAGAGCGTTATTCGTGGGCGCCGAAGGCGTTATTGCGGCGCCTTGCGCGCGCCTATGGGACACGGATCACCCGCATCATGGATCAGAAAACCCGTCTCGAAGAACTGGGCGTGCGTTTTGGCGCGACGCTCTTTGAGGCGGAGGCGCGGTATCTTGTCGATCAGGAATTTGCGCGCGACGCCGATGATATTTTGTGGCGCCGCTCGAAGCTGGGTCTCCATATGACTTCCGGCGAACGGCGCGCATTCCGCGAATGGTTTCAAGAAGAATTTTCCGGGGAAGTGCTCGCACCGAGTGATGGGCGAGGTGAGAGCGCGACGCCGGGAATAGAGCCCCTCAGTATGGGGATCGTCCAATGAAGACTACCTAGTTGCGTATCAAAACTGGAAAAAAATAGTTGTAACAGGAGGAAACTATGAGGAACGTGAGGGGCATGTTGCTGGGAACAGCAGCAGCGCTTGCGCCGTTTAGCGCCGCAACAGCGCAGGATGACGAGGGCGATCTGATCGTCGTCACAGGCATCAGAGGAAGCCTGCAGCAATCGCTGGATGTAAAACGGGAAGCAGACCAGGTTGTCGATGCGATTTCGGCTGAAGACGTTGGTAAATTTCCGGATACGAACCTCGCCGAAGCGCTTCAACGCATCACCGGCGTCGCCATCGACCGGTCTGGCGGTGAGGGTCAGTTTATCACTGTCCGCGGTCTCGGGCCGGAATTCAATGTGGTGACATTGAACGGCCGTGTTCTCGCAACAGATAATCCGGGCCGCGAATTTTCGTTCGACGTGTTGTCTTCGGACATATTGCAGCGGGCGGAGGTGTTCAAGACATCAACAGCAAATCTGCAATCAGGCGGCATCGGATCGCTTGTTAATATCGTAACGGCGCGGCCGCTTGAGACAGGTACGTCGTTTACAGCGTCAGCGGCGGGTCTCTATGACACGTTGCGCGAAGAGTTCAGTCCGCAATTTTCTGCGGTCGGCTCCTGGGTCGACCCGTCCGACACGTTCGGGCTTCTCGTCGGCGCGTCTTATAGCAACCGCAGAGCGCAAGAAGACAGCTCATTCACGAACGGCTTCGCTTTGCGCCCCGGTGACTTGACGGTCGCCGCACCGGAAACATCGTCCGGCCTTCAGGCGAGCGATCTCGGCGCGCTGCCTGACGGCGCCCGCGTCCAGCAACAGGTCGTTCATCGACGCGACGTGCAGGACCGGGAACGTCTGACGATTAACGCGACGGGCCAATTCAAGCCGAATGATTCGTTCACCTTTACGCTCGACGGTCTCTATACGAGCTTTGACATCGACTCGTTCGCCACTGAGTTCTCCGGCTTCTTTTCACCGCCGTTTATCGATCCGGTGATTGACGGGAACGGCACGGTCGTTTCGTTCAGTCGTCCCGGCGTGGATTTCCAGGACAGAAATCCTGATATCGCCGCGTCTGTCGGCCTGTCGCAAAACGATAATGTGATCAACGCGCCGAACGACCGCGATGCGGAAACATACTCAATCGGCGGAAACGCGGATTGGGACGTGACGGAAACATTCAACGCTGCGATCGACGTCTCCTATTCCCGGGCGACGCGCGAGAGCGTTAATCCGTTTGTGGTGCTCGGCGCTCTTGCGCCGGCCTCGCCGTTGATCCAATTGCCGAACGATGACGGCATTTCAACGATCACGAACATTGTCGGCGCCACGGATCCGTCAATCCAACGTCTCCACTTTGTGAACGTCACAAGACAGGAAGTGGAAGACGAAGTCTTCCAGGCGCGGTTTGACGGCACATGGGCCCTTGATCGCGGGCCGCTGCGCGATATCACGGTAGGCGCATTGTTCTCCGATCGCGAAAAAGTGCAGGATCAGTTCGACAACTTCTCGCCGACGCAAGGGGCGGGAATTTTCTGCGCATTTTGCGGCTACACCGTGCCGTTCGACACGAGCATTCTGTCAGAGTTCTCGTTTGACGGATTCCTTGACGGCGTGCCCGGCGCGGAAACGGTGCCGCCGGCGATCCTGACGGCGTCGTTTGTTGACGCCTTCCGGGTGCTGAACGATCCAGCGAATATCGCGAACCCGGACCGGACAGGCCGCTCCACAATCTCTGATGCGGATCTGCTCGCGCGCCAAGCGGCGGCCGGCGACTCCATCTTCGGTTTCTATGAACCTGACTTTAATCCGGCAGCGAGTTTCGCGGTCGATGAGACGGTCTACGCGGCTTATTTCAGCACGGCGTGGGGCGGCGACTTTGGCGGCTCCTTGCCATGGTCGGCGAACGCTGGTTTCCGCGTGGCGATTACCGAGACGGCGTCTTCGGGCGTTGATCAGCCGGTCATCGAGTTTCGCGAGTCGGTCGGCGATACGCAATTGTCGCCGATCTTCGGTCCAGCCACGGATGTCACGATCGAAAACCGGTATGTGAACTTCCTGCCGTCCTTCAACCTCAAGTTGGAGCCGACGGACAATACGGTGGTCCGCATCGCTTACTCGGAAACGGTTACGCGTCCGACGCTGACGGAGCTGGGTGTCGCCAACTCATTTGGCGGCCGGTCAAATGCGCCGACCAGCACCGGCGGTAATCCATTCCTCGAAGCCTTTGAATCGACGAACTATGACGTCTCGTTCGAATATTATTTCGGTGAAACGGGCACGATCAGCATCGCCGGTTTCCATAAGGAATTCGACAACTTCATCGAATCCCAAACCCTGCCGGTGCCGGGAACGGTCATCATTCCGCCGGGCAATGTCGGTAATCCGGGGACGACCGATCTGCCGGTTGATGTCGTGTTCCAGGACACGCGGGACCGTAACGGCGAGACCGGCTCAATCACCGGCGTTGAGCTTCGGTTCCTGACGACGCTCGATTTGGTCGCCCCGTCGCTCGACGGTTTCGGTGTTGACTTGAACTACACCTATGTGACCAGCGAAATCGATCGCCAGGAAGGAACGCCGGTCGCGGATTGCGACTATAACGGGCTTTCGCCGCACACGATCAACGCGACAGGCTTTTATGAAAAAGGGCCTTTGTCAGCGCGGGTTGCGTATAACTATCGCGACGAGTTCCTGTTCCAGTGCTTCTCGAACTTTAGCGAGCCGCGTCAACGCGAAGCTTTCGGGCAGGTGGACTTCGCCGCATCGTTTGACGTCAACGATAACTTTCAGGTCTTCGCCGAAGGCATCAACATCACAGGGTCCGACACGCGCGACTTCTCGCGCTTCGCTAATCGGTTCCTGACCTACTCCGATACCGGTTCGCGCTACATGCTCGGCGTCCGCGCGAAATTCTAGGTAGCGTTCGGGGGCGGATAAAGAGCGGGCCCGCCCCCGCACCGCTATGAGCGTCTCCCTCCCGAGCGCTCAATAAGAAGGGGCGAAGCCAACTTGCCGGCTTCGCCCCTTTTTTACTTTTAAGATGCTGTCGCCGCGATCGCGATTTTATTCCGCCAGCGCTGCAATCGGCTTCGCCATCCCTTTGTCCGTACCCATCCAATAGTCCCAGAACCGGAAGTACAGGCCGTAATTGGCGTGATAGTCTTTGTGGTGGACATTGTGATGGCTGGCGGAGATGAAAATTTTTCCGAAAAGGCCGTTGGTCATAAAGCGCGGGAAGACTTCCCAGCCCGCATGATTGATCACGCTATAAACCGTCATGAACACAAGCAGAAAGACGACGGCACCGAGATGGATCGGAATAATGAATGCGGCGAGCGGCAGGATCCAGGCCGAAATCAACGCCTCCCACGGATGGAAGGAGAACGCCGCCCATGGCGTTGGCTGGCGCGAGCGATGGTGTGTCAGATGCGTCGCCTTAAACAAGGCGGGCAGGTGCATCGCCCGGTGCGTCCAATAAAAATAAGTATCGTGGATAAAAAGGTAGATCAGAACGCTGAGCGGCAAATAAAGCCAACCCACCGGTCCGCCGATCTCTGTGTAGATGGCCGTACCGCCGAGCTTATAGGCTTCAATAATGATCGCGCCGGGGACCGCGTAAATCGCGGATGAAATAAGCGACATTTTGATTTCGTGGCGCACAACTTCTTTTTGCGGACGCCGGTCCGCGAGGCGGCGGGCACGCACCTTTTCCGCGGGGCGCCCCCACAAAAGGTAGTAGAAGAGGCCCGCCACGAGAAAATATCGCAGCCATATGATGGCCGTCAGCTCCCCGTAGGTGCTGGCGAAATCAGCTGGCGTCATGTACGGGATGCCCCCACTAAAACTACCTGATGATTTTGTAGGCGGATTGGCCTAGTTTGTCATTCTTTGAGGACCGGGCCTAATGGACGCATCGAAGCCGAACAGAGTGGATGTCGCGATTGTAGGCGGCGGCTTGTCCGGGGCGTTGATTGCTTATCGGCTCCATCAGCGCCGACCGGATCTGTCGCTGGCGATTCTGGAGCGCGACGGCAAAATCGGCGGCGAGCACACATGGTCCTTCCATACGCCGGACGTTTCGGCGGACGCGCTCGCCTGGTTGCAACCCTTCATCGTGCATCGCTGGGACGCGCAATCGGTCGTGTTCCCGTCATACGAGCGCCGCTTCACCACTGGCTATTGTTCGATCACGTCTGACCGGCTCGCCACCGTGATCGAGACGAAACTGGGGGCGATGATTCGCACGCACGCTGATGTGGCGGACGTGCAGGCGGATCACGTGATGTTTGAGAACGGCGACAAGCTTTCCGCTGGCGCGGTGATCGATTGCCGCGGCGACCAACGCAGCGAGCATGTGACGCTCGGCTTTCAGAAATTTGTGGGCCAGGAAATTCGGTTCAAGGAACCGCACGGCGTCGCGGCGCCGATCATCATGGACGCCAGCGTCTCGCAGAAAGACGGATATCGATTCGTTTACGTCCTGCCGTTCGACGAGCGCACTGCGCTGGTGGAGGATACGCGTTACGCAGACGGCGCGCATCTCGACGCTGTAGAAATCAAAAACGACATCGCTGATTATGTGACAGATCATGGTTGGGCCGTTGAGGAGATTCTCCGCGAAGAAGACGGCGTCCTGCCGATCGCGCTTAGCGGCGACATCAACGCCTACTGGAATGACGGGCGGGCGGGCGTCGCGCGCGCTGGCATGCGCGGCGTCCTTTTTCATCCTCTGACGGGATATTCGTTGCCGCACGCGGTTGCGCTCGCCGATCTCATCGCGGGGCAGGATGATTTCTCCAGCGAGGCGATTTACGGCCTGACGCGGCGTTACTCGACGGAACAATGGGAGGCGGGCTCGTTCTACCGTCTCTTATGCCGCATGCTCTTTCGCGCCGCAGAGCCCTCTCAGCGTTACAAGGTGCTTGAGCGGTTTTACAAATTGCCGCAACCGTTGATCGAACGGTTCTATGCGGGCGTAACACCTGTGAGGGACAAGGCGCGCATCCTTGTAGGGAAGCCGCCGGTGCCGATAAGCCGGGCCATTTCGGTTCTGGCGAGCAGCGAGAAATAGAAAGTTCGAGGGTGGTATGACGAAAACCGCGGCAATAATCGGGTCTGGGTTCGGCGGTTTGGCGCTTGCGATCCGGCTGCAATCAGCCGGGATCAAGACGACGATATTGGAAAAGCGCGATAAGCCTGGCGGGCGCGCCTATGTTTATGAACAGGAAGGCTTCACGTTCGACGCTGGCCCGACGGTCATCACCGACCCCACCGCCCTTGAAGAATTGTGGGCGTTATCGGGGCGTAAGCTAGCCGATTATGTGGAGTTGATGAAGGTCGATCCCTTCTATCGATTGTGCTGGGAAGACGGCTACAGTTTCGATTATTGCTGGGAGGAGGAAAAGCTCCTCGAACAGATCCGGAAGAAGAATCCGGCCGACGCGGACGGTTATTTGCGCTTCCACGAATATTCCGAGGTGCTCTACCGCGAGGGATACGAGAAACTCGGCGCAGTGCCTTTCCTGAATTTTTGGTCGATGATCCGATCGGCGCCGGAATTGGTTGGCCTGCAGAGTTATCGCAGCGTCTATTCGCGTCTGTGCGATTTCATTAAAGACCCCCAGCTGCGCCAGGCGTTTTCGTTCCACACGCTGCTTGTCGGCGGCGACCCCTTCAAGACGTCCGCGATTTATGCGCTCATTCATGCGTTGGAACGCAAATGGGGCGTATGGTTTCCGCGCGGCGGCACCGGCGCGCTGATCAACGGCATGGTCAAGTTGTTTGAAGACCTTGGCGGTGAGATCAAGCTCAACATGCCGGTGCAGGAAATTACCGAAGAAAACGGTCTTCTGTCGGAAGTGATTTGTGAAAACGGCTGGCGGCAAAAATTCGACGCCGTGGGCTCTAATGCGGATATTGTGCATACTTATGAAAAGCTGCTCGGGCGTTCGCCGCGCGGCTCGCAAATGGCGCGGCGGCTAAAGTCTAAACGTTTTTCCAACTCCCTGTTCGTCGCCTATTTCGGGCTGAAGGGAAAACAGGAGCAGCTCGCTCATCACACCATTTTGTTTGGGCCGCGCTACCGCGAACTCATTTCCGAAATTTTCTCCGGACCAAAACTCCCGGATGACTTTTCTCTCTATCTGCATCGGCCGACGGCCACTGACCCGGCGCTCGCGCCTGAGGGGTGCGACGCCTATTATGTGCTGGCGCCGGTTCCCAATACGGAGAAAGCCGACATTGATTGGTCCGTAGAAGGACCGAAATACCGCGACAAAATTTTCAACTATCTGGAAGAGCGGTATATTCCGGGTCTCAACGAAAATCTTGTGACCTCGCGCATCTTCACGCCTGCCGATTTCACCACCGAGTTGAACGCCCATGCGGGCTCGGCCTTCTCCATTGAACCGATCCTGACGCAGTCGGCCTATTTCCGTGTTCACAATCGCGACGACCGTATTCCCAATCTTTATTTCGTCGGCGCCGGCACGCATCCGGGCGCAGGGATCCCCGGCGTTGTCGGTTCAGCGAAGGCGACCGCCGGCCTCATGATTGAGGATATGGCGGCGGTGCGGCAAGCGGCTGAATAATGAGCCAAGCGAGCGTCCACGGCGCGCGTCCTGACGTTAAAAATGCGTCCGAATTGGCGGCGCATGGCAAGGAAACGATCGCCAAGGGCTCCAAGAGTTTTGCGATCGCCTCCATGTTATTTGGCCGGGAGACGCAAGCGGATGTGCAAATGTTGTACGCCTGGTGCCGCTATTGCGATGACGTGATCGACGGACAGGACCTAGGCGGCGATGCGCCCGACGCTCATTTGACGCCTGATGAACAAGCGCGCCGGCTCGCCGCCTTGAAACGCAAGACTGAAATGGCGCTGAACGGCGAAGCCACGGGCGAGGCGGCTTTTGACGGGTTCGCCCTTGTGGCTGCGCGCCATCGCATGCCCCATCAATACCCCATGGACCTTCTCGACGGGTTCGCCATGGACGTGAGCGATCACGCGTTCGAGACGATGGACGATACGCTTCGCTATTGTTACGGCGTTGCGGGATGCGTCGGGATCATGATGGCGATCGTTATGGGCGTCTCGCCGCAGGATGAGCGGACTTTAGACCGCGCCTGCGATCTTGGCCTTGCTTTTCAGCTGACGAATATCTGTCGCGATATCATCGATGACGCAAAGGCGGGGCGTGTTTATCTGCCTGCGGCGTTATTGCAGCGCCATGGGATCGATCCTTCGGCGCAAACAGTATGCGATGATGCAAATCGTGATGCGCTGGCCGGCGTTGCGACGGTGCTTTTGGACGAGGCCGACCGGTATTACGCCTCCGCCAGCGAAGGCATTCGCCAATTGCCGCCGCGCGCTGCGGCCGCTATCGCCGCCGCGCGCAATGTCTACCGCGATATCGGGCGGCTTATCCGCGAGCGCAAATCACATGCGTGGGACGAACGTGCTTACACATCGAAACCGCGCAAGATATGGCTCGCGACAGCCGGCGCCGTTCAGGGCGCGCCGCAACCGGTCTTGTTGCGCAACAAGCCGTCAGCGCCGCGCGCGTCGCTTTGGACACGGCCGCAACGCTCAGCTGCAACGGCCTGAAGTATTTTCAGAACTGGTCGCTTGGCTCGGCGCCGTGCTCACGCACTCGACGTTGTTTTAACGCGCCTTCATTTTGCTCACACAAGCGTGACCTTGCTTGATCAATCGTCATGTGCGCCTGCGCATGGGCTCGCCTAATGTCGCCATCGATAGCTGCGTCAATTGTTTCAACGGGAGTTCACCATGCCTAAGCGCATTCTAGCATCATTCGGTCTCGCCATGACGGCGATGACGACGGCGGCCAACGCCGAAGGCTTATTCAATTTCGAGCCGGCCCCCTCCGGGTTTTACGTCTCCGGTTTTGGCGGCGGCGCATTCTTGAATGATCCGACCTTCACCGGCGTCAGCGACCCTGTCGCGGGCGTTCCTGGACCCACAGGCGTCGCCGGGGTTCCGCTCACCGTGGATCTCGATTTTTCCTCCGGCTACACGGTTGGCGGCGCAGTCGGTTTCCAGGCGCCTTTCACATATTGGGGGATTTTCCACCCGCGGTTTGAGATTGAAGTGAGCTATCTCGACGCCGACGTGGACGCAGGTTCTTTTAACGGCGGCGCCCAGACATTCCTCGGCAATCAGGATTCCCTGTTCGTCTATTTGAATAATTATTCGGACATCAAGTTTTCCGATGATCAGCGTTTTGTGCCTTACATCGGCGGCGGCCTGGGCGCGGCGTTCGTGAGCTCGGACGTTGGTTATTTCCCGGCCACAGCGCCGGGTCCGGTCTTCGGCGTCTTCGGCGACGACACGGCGTTCGCATCGCACGCGGCGATCGGGGCGTCTTATGCGCTATCCGAACAGCTAGAGCTCTACTCTGAAGGCCGCTATTTCCGGATTTACGGTGCGCAGCTTGAGCGGCGCTTTATCGGCGGCGGCGCTGATCTCTTTAACGGCGATGTGAGCGACGATATCGACGGATTCACGGTGACCGGCGGCTTGCGGTTCCGCTTCTAAAGTAACCCGGGCATTTTGCTAAAATTCAGGCGCGCGCTGACTTTGTTGGCGCGCGCATTTGTTTTTCCTGGGTTTTCGCCAGCATCTTCTTGAGCAACTTCGGGGAGGGAGCGAAGATAAACCCGAACGAAACGCATCCTTCTTTCGACTCTACGGCGTGATGTAATCGATGCGCCTGGACGATGCGGGCGAAGTAGCCTTTTTGCGGACGCCAGCCGAAATCGATCCGGCGATGCACAAGAATATCGTGATAGAAAAAATAGATGAGGCCGTAGCCGAGAATACCGAGCCCGGCGGCGAGGGCGAGCGGTTCGCCCTGAACGCCGACCATGATGAGGGCGATGGACGGCAGGCTGAAAAAGACGCCGAACCAGTCGTTTTTCTCGAACGCTCCCTCGCGCGGTTCATGGTGCGACTTGTGAAGCGACCATAACCATCCGTGCATCACATATTTGTGCGTCACCCACGCGACGCCCTCCATGATGAGGACGAAGCCGATGAGCACCGTGATGAACAAAATGATTTCCATTCTTTAACCCTATCACAATTCGGTGTGCGCCCAATGCGGCGCTTGGCCTCTGGCTGCGCGCTTAAACGGCGCGCATGGATTTTTGCATCGCGACGTACGAGACGCCGAGCCCCGCGAGCCCCGTGCCGAGGAGCAGCGCCCATGGCCCCCATAGCAAGGCGAGATCGCCGCCGCGCCAGAGGCTGGCGCTGAACGCTTCAATCCCCCACGCGTTCGGCATGAACGCGCCGAGGGCGCGGATTTCGGGCGCCATCAAAAAGCGCGGCGCCATCGAACCGCCGAGCGCGCCCATGACGAGCGCCAACACCGCGCCGATCGCATGGGCCTGACTTCGTGTTCGGCAAAAGCCCACAATGGCGAGACAAAGACCCGCCGCGCAAACGGCGACGATGATCATTGTTATCATGAGAAGAAGCGGCGATTGGCTGACATTGACGCCGAACACAAGAACGGCGACGAGGAAAATAACGGCCAGTTGCGCGAGCCCTTGAACGGTGAGGAACGCAAACTTCCCGTCGATCATCGGGCGCACGCCATACGGTCCCGCGGCGATCCGCTCCATAACGCCGGCGTCGCGTTCTTCGATCACGGTCAAGGCGCTTTGAAATCCGGATAGAAAGAGAAACAACATGCCGACGCCGGCCGCGTAATAAGCCGCCATGGCGGCGCCGTCCTGCGCGCCCGAGACAGGCGTTTTCTTCGCTGGCGCGACGACGTTTTCCGCGGCGAATTCAGGCGGCGCCTGATCAGCGAGCGCGGCCTCCGCAATCGTAGCGGCGCTTTCTTTCGCTTGATCAAACAGAATTTGAAAGGCCGGCGGCGCATCGGGCGCCGGCCGTGTGATTTCGACGCCGGCGTCGATGGCGCCGGCGATAATCTGCGTCTCCATGGCTTGCCGGTCAGGATAGCGCACGAGCACATCCACAAATTCCGATGTCTCAAGACCGGCGATTACGGTCGCTGATACTTCATCGCCTTCGGGACTGACGGCGCCCAACCGGATTGTGAGATCGCCGCCTGCGGCTGACGAAAAGACAATGGCGAAGACCGCAAATATCGCTGGCGGCAACAGAAATGTCAGCGCGAATGCGGCGCGGTCCCGCCACAGATTCAACGCCATCGCCTCAAATACCGCGAGCCTCATGCGACGCGCTCTTTGCGCGCATCGGCGTCAATGTGCGCAGGGCCGTTTCGCATGCTGGCCACAACATCGTTCAAGTCCGGCATGGCGATGCGCAGCGAATGCAATGCGACGCCCTTTTTCTGCAAGGAGGCGATTTCGTCGGCGATCAGGCTATGACAATCGAGAAACTTGACGCATTGGTGCGATTGCGCCGGACATTGTTCAAAACCGTTCGCAGTTAGCTCTCCAGCGCACGCCCGGTCGATCACCAGTTTCACTTTTTCGCCGCAAGCATTGCTGATGAGCGCTTGCGCCGGACCGGCGCTGACGATTTCTCCCCGGCGCAGAACAATAACCTGATCGCTTGTGACTTGCGCCTGGTACATGTCGTGCGTCACCAGAAGAACGCCGTAACCGCTCTCTTTCAGCATAATGATCAACTCATTAATTTGCTGAACGCCATCGGGGTCGAGGCTTGCGGCGGGTTCGTCGAGAATGAGCAGCGCCGGTTCATGAACGATCGCCGCTGCGATATTAATGCGCTGGCGCATGCCGCCGGACATGTTGCTCACAAGTGTTCCGGCGTCGTCATCCATGCCGATCATGGAGAGCACTTCTGTGGCGCGCTCATGAGCCCGGACTTTTGAAAGGCCAGCCTGTCGTCCGAAACAGGCGAGGTTTTCAGAGGCGGTCATATGGGCGTAGAGCGCCGAGCGCTGCGGCGCGACGCCGAGACGTAAACGCGCTGCGCGTCGGCGCGAATCGACGCCGCTGATTTCGATAACGCCGCTGTCGATATCGGCGCGTCCGCAGATCGCTTTCACCAGAGAAGACTTACCGGCGCCGTTCGGTCCGATGACGGCGGCGAGGGAACCAGGCGCCACATTGAGCGAAATGTTGTTCAGCGCTTCAAAGGAACCGTAGGTGAGGCTCACCTGACGCACGTCCAGCGCGTTCGTGGGTGAAGACATCGCGCGGCCGGTCAGGCTGTGGTCATGGCGCCGAACTTGGCGCCCACGAGAAGTGCGAGATCGGCGAGAGGGGACGCGTCTGTCTTGCTTGCCTTCCTCGCGCATTCAATTGCGCGCGCTAGGCGGCGTTCTCCAAGGACTTTCGCGCCGTCCGCCCCGAGAAGGCTGACGACGGTTGATTTTTCGCAGTCCTGATCCACGTCCTTGCCGGTCTGTTCCTCTGAACAGGAAACGTCAATGACATCGTCAAACGCTTGATAGGCAAGGCCGAGATTTTTTCCGTACTCAAACAACATCTCGATGGTCTTGGGGTCGGCTCCCGCGATTTCACCGCCGATTGCGGCGGCCGCCGCAAAAAGAGCGCCGGTTTTCTCAAGATGGCGCTGTTCCATCTCTTTCAGCGATACATTCCCGGGGGCGTACTTTCCGCAGGCGATGTCGCGTTCCTGCCCGCCGGCCAGTCCTTCGACGCCGATCGATCTCGATAAATGATCGACGGCGCGCAGTTTCGCCTCGGCTGAAATGTCCGCGCCAAGGGTCAGAAGGCGAAAGGCCTCGTTTAACAATGCGATCGCCGCCAACATCGCTGCGCCTTCGCCAAACACCACGTGGGTTGCGAGCGCTCCCCTGCGCAGGCGCGCATCGTCCATGGACGGCAAATCATCCATAATCAGCGAGGCTGCGTGGACCATCTCAACGGCGCAGGCCGCGTCGATGGCGCAATCTTCATCGGCGCCGGATTGGCGGCACGCCAGCAGCGTCATCAAGGGCCGTATCCGTTTGCCCGGAGAGAGAAGGCCGTGTCGGATGGCGCAGCCGAGACGGCTGTCTGGGCCGACGGCATTGAAATGGTCTTCTAATCGCTGGTCGATCTTGGTCCGCAGAGCTTCAATCCCCTTGCTGTCGATCGCGGGGGATTTCGTCTTCTCAAGATTTTGCGGCATTTACGAAGCCCTCATACGCCAAGCCAAGCGCCAGTCTGCCTTGTTTGTTCCCATGTGCCAATCGGAAGGGCGAATTATTGCGCATTTTGGCGAAAAAAAGCCGCCCCGGCTGGGGCGGCGATTTTCCTTGGAGGGGTGTCGGCGGATTAAGCGCGTGTCACGCCGTCGAGGTCGCCGCGCAAGGCGACGGCGGAGCCGTTTTTAAAGATCACCGTGTAACGCTGTTGGCCTGACCAGGATCCGCTGGGCAAGCGGGCTTTTACGCGTACGTCCACGGCCCAAGCCGCCACGTCGCGGCCGCGTTGGCGGACCATGACTTTGTAGGGATCGCTCGTCATGTGCACCTTAGCCCCGCGCGGATTGTCGAGCCGGCTGGCGATATAGTCGGCGACGGCGTCTTGGCAGGCCGCCGGAGAAAGGTCGAAATCTTCGGCGGCGGCGGGAAGCGCGCTGAGAATGGCGCAAGCGAGGCCCGTCGCGATCAGTTTCATCAATGTCATCGTCATGCACCTGTTATTGTTATGTTATTTCTCTGAAACAGAATTGTCACAAGAATGTCATGAAAAGTGAAGGAGGTCAAGAAAAAGCGCACGTTATGCGCACATTCGTCATTTAATTGTAATATTCGGGGGCAAGGCGGTTATGACCGCGCGCGGTTCGGCGCATCATCAAAGCAATAAGAGTAGAAAACGGCTCGAATCCGCGCTTCAGAAGCGCTTATTGGGCGGGGTTGTGCGCCGCCTTGCGTTCTGCTTCCGCAATCTTTTTCAGACGCGTTTGGCAGAACCGGTCGAGCCGCCCATGGATGATCTTTCCGAGCGTGTCGAGCTGTTCTTCCGCGGGATACTCAGCGTCACCGTCATTATCGAATGACAGGCCGGGATAGAAGCCCGCATGGTTGCCGCCATTGATCGTCAAGAAATAGGTCTGGCTCGGATAAATGCGATGCTGGTTCTTAACGCTGTCGGGCGGCACGAGACCGTCGTTGGACGCGACGATCGTCGCAGCGGAAAATTCGCCTTTAAACTCGTCTTCCGTTTTCTCGTCAAAAAGGCCGGCGACCATAATCCCGCCGTCGATACCTTTGTGGCGCCTTTCAAAACCGTACGCGAAGACAGACGCGCCCGCTTTACCGACGCCGCCCACAACAACGCATCTTTCGAGCGTGTATTTGTCTTTCAACAACCGCGTTTCGCCATCGCCATGGACGAATATTTCCCAGCCATAACTCGCCGCCGCCTCAGCCATGGGTGCGTAGAGCGCCGGGTCAACGCCTTTATCCAAAAGGAAATGGAGAACGCCTTCAGGCTCTTTCTCTGAATGCCGGGCCGACAGCACGGATCCGATGAGCTTCATGTCCACGCCTTCATAGGACGCGGAAATCGCGCGGGCCTCGATGGTTTTCGGAGATCGTTCACAACCGAAAACGCCCATGATGAGAGCGACAGGAAGGGTGAAGCGAACAAGAATAGAGGTCATCGAAAGGTCCGTGCGTCGTTGCGGATTATCGCCGAAATGCTGGAGCCTATGTCCCAAAGCGGTGACAGTTTCATGACGACATAACTATGGCGATCGAATCAGACCGTTGAGCGAATCGCAAATGACTGCAAAAGCGGCGAAAATTCATGTTGCAGGAAGTCCTCATTGCTTGGTTTTAATTGTTAGTGTTCGCCGTTGGGTTTGTCGGTTGACCATCTAATCCACTGGACCGGCGGGACGAATACTCGCGTGTATCCAGCGTGATTTTCGCGTCATGATTCGAATTTCAGACCGTCATAAAAAATACACGGACGTGTAATTCGAGCGTCACAAGAAGCCTCTAATGCCCGCGATCGTGAACGACGCGCACGGCGGCGTTTCGCAGCATTGTCCAATTGTCGAACGCGTAAGGACGCCGGGGCTTCATATGACACTCATCAAGAATTTTCGCTCACTGCTGTTTGCAGGCGGCGCATTGGCGTTGCTTTCCGCATGCTCTGAAGCCGACGTCGTTTCAGCCGGCAATCCTGGTCCGGTGACGGTCGGCGGCGGTGGGGGCGGTGCGCCGGCGCCAGGCGGTGCAACGGCGTTGGATTTCATTCCAGCAGTCGGTTGTCCGTCCGGGACCCAATCGCGCAACCAAACGATCGGAACGACGGTCATCGATGTGTGCGCCCTTGTTACCGGTACGATCACGACAGATGTGAGCTTGCCGCTCGGCGTTTATGCGATCGACGGCGCCGTCTATGTCGGGAACGACAACGCCGATAGCGCGACGTTGGAAATCGCCGCGGGATCGGTGCTGTATGGCGCCTCCGGCAACGACTACATCGTTATTTCCCGCGGTTCGCAAATCGACGCGCAAGGGACGCCGACAGCGCCGATTGTATTCACATCGGCCAACGACGTCGCCGAGGCGACAAACGAAGCGGCCGTCACAACAGTTGTCAGCGACGCGGCGTCGAACGGTAACCCCGAAGCGAACGGCGAGTGGGGCGGCCTCATCATTTCCGGCAACGCGCCGATCAACGATTGTAACGATGACATGCAGCCCGGCGGCCGCGTTGACTGCATCAAGTTTGGCGAGGGCCAGTCGGGTCCGTTCGGCGGCGCCGACACCACAGATAATTCCGGTACGTTGCGTTACGTGCGTGTTCAATACGCCGGTTTCCGCGTGAACGACGAGGACGAATTAAACGGCATCGCGTTGCAGGGCACGGGCTCCGGCACCACCATCGAATTCGTTCAGGTGCACAACAATCTCGATGACGGTTTCGAATGGTTCGGCGGCAATACGAATGTGCGCTGGGCCGTTGTCACAGGCGCCGGCGACGACAGCTTCGACTGGACGGATGGTTGGCAAGGCAATGTGCAGTTCGCCGTCGTCCAACAAAGCGACGCGCGCGGTGATCGCGGTATTGAAGCGGACAACCGTAACGGAACCAATGACGACATGCCGCGTTCGGCGCCGAATTTCGCCAACTACACATTCATCGGGACGCAAGACACCGGCATGGTTTTGCGCCGCGGAACTGGCGGCGATTTCATCAACGGCGTGATCACCGGTTTTCAAGACGCCGGCATCGACATTGACGATGACGCCACGGCGGCGCTCGTTGGAACAGGCGAGTTGACGTTCAACTCCCTCCTTGTCGCCGGCAACGCGGAAAATCTTGAGACCGATGGAGACGCCGGCGATGCGGCGACGGTCACCGCATTCAACGCCGATCCGAACAACACAATAGCGGCGGGCGTTACGCTCGACGGATTATTCCCGGGGCCGACCGAGGAAGCGGTCACGGCTGCTGATCCCACAAGTTTCGATTCCTTTATGATGCCTGCTGATTATGTGGGCGCATTCGCGCCCGGCACGACGGCCACGAGCGCAAGCAACTGGGCGGCGAACTGGACCGTGGGTCTTCCATTCGATCAGGCCGACGCTTGCCCGGACGGCACCATTGAGACGAATTCCGCCGTGCCCGCGGGCCGACCGGAAGAACGCGTCTGCCTCCTATCGTCCAGCGCGAACATTACTGAAGACATCACGCTCACGCGCGGCAATCTCTACCAGCTTCAAGGCGCCGTCTTTATTGGTGAGGACAACGCAAACAGCGCCCGCCTGACGATTGATCCGGGCGTCACCGTCTTCGGCATTTCGGGTAACGACTACATTGTTATCTCGCGCGGCTCGCAGATCTTCTCGAACGGCACGCCGAACGCGCCGGTCGTGTTCACGTCGTTTGCGGACATTAACGGTCAGAACACAGGCGCAAACGCCGACGCTAACGGTCAATGGGGCGGGCTTATCATTTCGGGTAACGCGCCCATTAACGACTGTAACGATGACGTTCAACCTGGCGGCCGCGTCGACTGCATCAAATTCGGCGAAGGCCAGTCCGGTCCGTTCGGCGGCGCTGATCCGAACGATGATTCAGGCGACATCACCTATACGCGTGTGCAGTTCGCCGGTTTCCGGGTGAACGACGAAGACGAACTGAACGGCATCGCGTTCCAGGGCGTCGGCGATGGCGGTACATACGACTTCATTCAGGTCCACAATAATCTTGATGACGGTCTGGAATGGTTTGGCGGGACCGCAAACGCGTCGCATGTTGTGGTCACCGGCTCGGGCGACGATTCGCTTGACTGGACAGACGGTTGGACTGGAAATATTCAGTATGCGATTGTTGTTCAGTCGGCGGCGCGCGGCGACCGTGGTATTGAGGGCGATAACCGCAATGGCACGAATGACGACTTGCCGCGATCGAACCCGACAATCTCGAACTACACACTCATCGGGACCCAGGACACCGGCATGGTGCTCCGCCGCGGAACAGCCGGTCTTTACGCCAACGGCGTAATCACGGGCTTCGGAGACGCCGGCATTGACATTGACGATGACGCCACAGCGGCGCTCGTCGGCGCGGATGAGCTGAACTTCCGCTCGCTTCTTGTCACTGGCAACAACGAAAACATTGAAAGCGGTGACGGCGACGCCGGCGATACGGCCGCGCTGACGGCGTTTAACGAAGCAGGATCAAACAATGTGGACGGCGGATCCGCCGCCGCTGATCTTGCGGTGGGCGCGGATGATACGGGGATCGCCGCGGCGCTTGTACCTGTGCCGTCTGGGAACGTCGATGCGGTGACGCCTACCGACCCAACCGCGTTCGGTCCGTTTTTCCAAAGCGGCAGCTATGCGGGTGCGGTGGAGAACGATGCGGACAACTGGTACGTCGGCTGGACCTTCGGTCTGTAGCGTCGTCTGGCTTGAATATTCGTATGTTGAGTAACCCGTAACCCAAAGGGGCGAATTCGATGGTGGGGTCTTTAAAGAAATTAACCAGCGTTTCCGTCGCGGCCTTGTTGGCCGGCGCCGCGACGGCCTCGGCGCAAGACGACACGCAGCCGGCCTTTGAGCCAGTAGATGAGATTGTCGTCCGCGGCGTAAACATTCCGGATGAAAAGAAAGCCACATCGGAAATCTCCGCAATTCTCGACGAAGCCGCTTTTGAACGTCAGGGCGATAGCAACATCGCCGACGCGTTAAAGCGCGTTACAGGTCTTTCGCTTTCCAATGGAAAGTTTGTCATCGTTCGTGGTCTGAACGAGCGGTATTCAAACGCAACGCTCAACGGATCGAACCTGCCGAGCCCGGAGCCTCTGCGCCGGGTCGCGCCGCTCGATATTTTTCCGACATCTGTTTTGAGCGGCTCGCTCGTTCAGAAGACTTTCTCGCCTGAGTATTCCGGTGAATTTGGCGGCGGCGCGATCGATCTGCGCACCAAGAGCCTGCCTGAAGAGTCTTTCTTTGAAATTGGCGGGTCTATCGGTCTCGACACTGTATCGACGGCGCGCGATGGCCTCACCTATGACGGCGGCGATACTGATTGGGCGGGCTTCAGCGACGGCGCGCGCGACGTACCAGCGGGCATTCAACCTTTTTTCGCCAACGGTCCGCAAATCGGGCCTGGCCTGTTGACGGAAGACGAGCAGAACGCCCTCGACGCGACGGTCGATCCGGCGACGAACTTTCTCCTGTTCGAGCGCTCAACGGCGCCGAACTACGACATTCGCCTTTCCGGCGGGTCGCGTTTCGACACAAGCGATGCGATTTCGCTTGGGTTTGTGGCGACGGTCGGGTTTGAGTCCGACTTCGTTCAACGCAATGGCGAGCGCCGCCGCGCGACTGGCGATAACGCCACGAACGCGTTCCAGGAAGACAGCGGCATCGACGTTGATGTTCGCTCGACGCAACAAAATGTCGGCATCAACGCCCTTCTGTCTGTTGGGGCTGATATCTTTGATAACCACCAGATCGCAGTCACCGGCATTCTCTTGCGGTCGTCGACAAAAGAAGCCCGCATCGAAGAAGGGTTCAACACAGACCGCAACCTGATCCGGAATGACTTCACCGAGTTCGTCGAACGGCAGGTTTGGCAAGGTCAGGCGACCGGCGACCACGTCTTCCCGGGTCTGGCCGACCTTTCGGCGGACTGGCGGTTTGCTTTTGGGCGCGCGTCGCGCAGCTCGCCGTTCGACACGCGTCTCAGCTATCTCTTCAACAATGACGGCGTTCTCGAATTCGACTTCACCGGCCAACAGAACGATATCTCCACTTTTGCGTTCACCGAACTGGACGACCAGGATCTCGGCGGCGGAATCGATCTCGTATTGCCGCTTTCGCTCGGCGACAATGCGTTCGACCTGAAAGCTGGATACGCCTACACGGACAAAGAACGCGACACGCTTGATCGGCGCTATCAGTTCTTCTTCGACGCTGCGATCCCGGAGCTCGCCGAAAGCCGATTTGATGTCATCGGCCAACTTCTGCCGACCAACCTCCTTGATATTCGTCAGATTACGGCGGGCCTCGGCAACCCGGATAACTTCACGGGCGCGCTTCAGGTTCATGCAGGCTACGCGTCCACCGATCTGGAACTCGGCCCGTATCTGCGTCTGGCGGCCGGCGTGCGCTATGAGAGCGGCGAGCAAACATCCACCATCCAGTCGTCAATCCTGCAAAACGCGCCCCAGTCATTCGTCATCGATGAGGATTACTTTCTGCCAGCGGCGACGATTACGTGGAACCCGACAGGAAGCTTCCAGTTGCGCGCAGGCTTCTCGCAGACAATCGTACGGCCCCAATTCCGTGAGATCGCGCCGGTCGAATTCAGCAACCCGGACACGGATATCCGCACCATCGGCAACCTCTTCCTCCAAAATTCCGAAATCAACAATATCGATGCGCGGATGGAGTGGTACTTTGCGCGCGGAGAATTCCTGACCATCGGTGGTTTTTACAAGGACATTAAAAATCCGATCGAGGAAATCAACGCGTCCGGCATCGCGGGCGGCGATCAGGGCGCATCGTCGTTCGTGAATTCGGAGTCCGCAGAGCTTTTCGGTCTGGAGTTTGAATTCCAGAAAAACTTCATCGCTGAAGAAATTTTCAAAGAGGGATGGCTCGGCCAGTGGGCGCAGGGCAAGGACCTTGTCCTTATCACAAATTACACCTGGACCCAGTCGGACGTGACGGGACAGCCGTTCCCGATCGCGCAGTTCCTCGGCAATGGTCAGTTGTCCTCGCCGATCCCGTTTTCAACGCCGAGCGGGCGCTCGCTTGAGGGGCAGTCCGATCACATCGCCAACGTCCAGTTTGGGTATCAAAATCTCGACGCCGGATCGCGGATGACGTTTCTGATCAACTATGCGAGCGAGCGCATTCAACTGCTCGGGAATGACGCGCCGAGCAACACGGTGATCGAGCGCCCGCCGGTGACGCTAGATTGGGTATACACCCGTGATCTTGAAATCGCTGGCGGTCAGTACACGTTGAAGGCGCGGATTGGGAACATTCTCGGCGACGACTACGACGCCTTCCAGATCACAGATTTCACGGACGCGCGCGGCGAGATCACCTACGACCGCTACGACATCGGCCGCACTATCAGCCTTGGGCTCACACGGCGTTTTTAAATTCCCAGGCGAGCAAGCCTTCAAGCTTGCTGCGTCGATCAAGCGTTAGCGGATATTGTGATGGGGGAGATATCCGCCGGACGGGTTTCGCGAAAGCGGGACCCGTTTTTTCTGTCGCGCTTGTTTCAAACTTTCCGGCGGGCGCCTTTCGCGGGCGGATCTTCGGCGCCGCCCGCGAAACATTGGGCGATCGCCATCCAGCGCTCGGCGTTATCGCCTGTCACCACAAGGTCCGTGTCCGCAATATTGCGTGTCTGTGTGACCACCCGCGCAAAGGCGACGGCGTCGCCGCTGACGCTATTGTCGGCCTGCGGCTCATTCCACTCCCATTGCGCGCCCGACGGCGCTGTCAGATTGACATAAGGCTTCGGCGCGGGCGGCTGCTGCATGCGGTTTTTGAACGTCCAGCTATAGGTCGTGACGCCAAGGTGGCAGATATTCCGGATGCGGTCTTTATCAGTGCGTTCGAGACCCAGAATGTCGAAAACTTCCTGACCGTGGGCCCAGGTTTCCATTTGGCGCGCGATGATCTTCGACCGTGTTGTCATGTCAGGCCCCGCCCAGGCGACACGCGCCTCCGGATCGGCGGCCTGATAGGCGGCGGCGAGGCCGGGGTAGTGGCGCCGCCACGCGTCATAAAGGGCGCGTCCGCGAACACCGTCTTGTGTTTCATCAAGCCAGAGGCGCTGCATTTCAATATGATTTTCACCGGCGCCCATGCGTTTCATGACGAAGCCGAGGAATTCCTGAAACGCCTCGCGCGATTGCAGCGTGATCGCGGCTGCATGGTTCCACATAAAAAGATGGCCGATAACGTCTTCGATCGTCCAATCTTTAAATTGCGTCACCGTTCCAAACGCTGCGTCATCGGCATTCTCAAGGATCGCCGCGAGCGCGTCGCACTCATCTTTGAAATCGATCGCTTCCTGCATGGGGCTTCTCTTTACTTCAGTCGCTAGCGGCTGCGTCGATTGACATTAAGAGCGTTTCGGCGGCGACCTGATCGCCGGCCTTGACGTGAATTTCGCCCACATGACCATCAATGGCGGCGGTCAATTCGTGCTGCATTTTCATTGCTTCCAGAACGGCGAGCCGGTCGCCGCGCGAGACTTTTTGGCCTGGTTCAACGAAGACATCGATCAGGGCGCCATGCATGGGCGCCGTTACTGCGCCCGCGCCAGCTTGTTCGCTCTCCGAAACGGCGATCGAATTGAGATTTGTCAGATGGAAATCTGCGCCATCAACGGCCAGAAATAATTGTTCCGCTGGCTTTGCGGGGAGTGAATTGAAAAAATGAACGGCCTGGCGCGCCCCGTTTATGGAAAGCGCCGCCCGGTCATCGCCCATGGATAAAATCTCGACACAAACTGTTTCCTCATCGATAACCGCCTCATAGCGATGGCCGCCGTAATCGGTGATTGCGACGGTGAGGTCGTTTTCGGGGCCTCCAAAGCGGTACGGCGTGGCGGGGCGCGTGGCGCTCGCCCACCCGATCAACGCTGGCGTCACCGAAATCGCGCTGCGTTGCGCGGCCTGCGTCGCCTGAGCGTGAAGGATCGCCGCGGCCGTGGCGGCAATCTGCGGAGTGAGCGTGGGCGCCGCGAACGACGCGTCATCAAATTCATCTGCAATGAAGCCTGTCGTCGCTTCGCCCTTGGCGAACGCTTGCTTTTCAAGTGCGTCGATCAGAAACTTTCTGTTTGTGGTCACGCCAAAGAGCGTCGTCTCTCTTAGAGCGTTAATCAGCTTACGGCGCGCTTCACCGCGCGAGTGGCCGTAGGCGATGATTTTCGCGATCATCGGATCGTAAAAAGGCGAGACCGCGCCACCGCTTTCAACGCCTGCGTCGATCCGCACGCCGTCGCTGGTTGCGGGCGACCAATGCAGAACCGGTCCCGTGGCGGGCAGGAAGTTCTGGCTCACATCTTCTGCGTAAAGCCGCGCTTCGATAGCGTGACCCTTGAGGGAGACATCATCTTGGGTCAGCGGCAACGGCTCACCCTGCGCCACGCGAATTTGCATCGCCACAAGATCGAGCCCGGTCACAAGCTCCGTAACCGGGTGCTCCACCTGAAGGCGCGTATTCATTTCGAGGAAATAGAAGGCGCCGTCTTCATCAAGCAGAAATTCGACCGTGCCCGCGCCGCGGTAGCCAATATCGCGTGCGGCCTTCACCGCAGCGGCCCCCATCGCCTCGCGCAGGGCCGGCGTCATGACCGGGCAGGGCGCTTCTTCGAGCACTTTCTGGTGCCGGCGCTGAACCGAACAATCGCGCTCGCCGAGGTGGATCACGGCGCCATGGTGATCAGCGAACACCTGAACTTCCACATGGCGCGGCGCCATTACGGCGCGTTCGAGGATCAGATCGCCGGACCCGAAAGCATTCTCCGCTTCGGAGCGCGCCATGGTCAGGGCGTCGGCGAGGGCGCTTTCCTCATGGACGAGCCGCATGCCGCGCCCGCCGCCGCCCGCAGCGGCCTTGACCATGAGGGGAAAGCCGATCGCTGCAGCCTCGTTAATGAGCGTCGCATCATCCTGTTCGACGCCCTGATAGCCCGGAATGCAGGGCACGCCTGCGTCGATCATGCGCCTTTTGGCTTTTGCTTTGTCGCCCATCAGGTCGATGGCGTCAGGCGTCGGGCCGATAAAGATGAGACCGGCTTCCGCGCACGCGGCGGCGAAGGCGGCGTTCTCGGATAAGAACCCGTAGCCTGGATGGATCGCGTCAGCGCCGGCGCTTTTCGCGGCGGCCAGAATTTTGTCGACGCGCAGATAAGACTCTGCGACGGGGGGCGGGCCGATCAGAACGGCGTCGTCCGCCAAGCGCACATGCGGCGCCTCGGCGTCAGCCTCGGAATAGACAGCGACAGCACGCAGGCCAAGGGCCTTTACCGTGCGGATGATCCTGCACGCGATCTCGCCGCGGTTAGCGATGAGAATACTGTTGATAGAAGTTGATGGCGTATCGTTCATGTGGCGTCCCATGAAGGTTTACGTTTCTGGACAAAAGCGGTGACACCTTCGCGTCCTTCATCGCTGAGAAGACAGTCGGCGAATTTCGTCGCCGCGAGATCGGTCATTTGCGACGCGTTAAGATGTTGGCTTGCGAGCGCTATCTCTTTCGTGGCAGCGTTAGCGCCTGGAGCGCAGCGGCGCACAGACGCGATGATGTCGGCCTCCAGCCCGGCGAATTCGTCAGCGCCCGCTACCACATAATCAGCCAGACCCATCGCCTTTGCATCGGCGCCGGTGAACCGCGCGCCCGTCAGCATCAGCCTGCGGGCGCGCATCAGGCCGATCCGTTGGATGACGTAAGGCGCGATCTGCGCCGGGACGATGCCGAGTTGCGTCTCGGTCAGGGAGAATTTCGCATCGGCCGTGACGGCGACAATGTCAGCGCAACAGGCCATGCCGAGCCCGCCGGCGATCGCTGCGCCTTCGACGAGCGCAACCACCACTTGCGGCATTGTGTTGATCATCGCGAAGAGCGCGCCGCCGCTTTTGTTCATCTCTGCGACCGCGTCGTGGTTCGCGCCCTCCTGCAGGCCTGCGCTGAAGGCCTTCAAATCGCCGCCCGCGCAAAAAATACCGCCATTACCACGCAGGAAAATGCCGCGTACGGACCGGTCATCGCGCACCGCTTCCAGTGTTTCACGCAATTCACCGGCGAGCGTATCGGACAAGGCGTTGCGATTTTCCGGGGTGTTAAATGTGATCGTCAGCCAACCATCCTTCAGGGCAAGCAGCAGCGCAGAGGTTTGCGGTAGCTTCGTCATGGTTCCCTCCGCTACATCCGCGCAACGCCGAAACTGTTCGGCGTAACGGATCGGTGGCGCGCTTCCCAAACGGTGGCGAGCAGGAAGCCGAGCGTCTGGCGGGTGTGGCGCGGGTCAATCATCCCGTCATCCTGACAATGCCCCGATGTGTAAAAAGCGCCGGATTGTGAATTGAAAAGGTGGGCGAGCATTTTCTCCTGCATCGCTAATTGTTCGCGGTTGACCTCAACGCCTTTTTTGGCGGCCTGGCCTTCGGCGACAATCGTCATCACCTGCGCGGCCTGCTCGCCGCCCATAACGCCCGTCGCTGCGTTCGGCCAGGTGACGCAGAAATCCGGATCATAGCCGCGCCCGCACATGCCGTAATTGCCTGCGCCGAAACTTGCGCCGATCATGAAGGTGATGCGCGGTACGCTCACATTTGTAACGGCCTGGATCATCTTTGAGCCGTGTTTGATCATCCCGCCTTGTTCATATTCCTTACCGACGAGATAGCCGGTGGTGTTCTGCAAGAAGACAAGCGGCGTGTCGGCCTGTTCACAGAGTTGGATGAATTGCGCGGCTTTCGTGGCCCCGGCGGGATCGATCGGGCCGTTATTGCCGATAATGCCGCACGGCATACCGTAGACATTGGCCTGAAGGCAAACCGTTGAAACGCCGTAGCGTGGTTTGAAGTCAGTGAAGTCCGACGCATCCACAATACGGGCGACGACCTCACGCACGTCATAGGGTTTGCGATAGTCGGGCGAGACGACGCCAAGTAATTCGTCTGCATCATATTTCGGTTCCGCATGCGTGGCGTGCGCAAGGGGCGGGCAACGTTCGTTCCAGCCGAGGCGCGCGACCAGTTCGCGGGTGATCAGAACCGCTTCCCCGTCATCATCGGCGAGATATTCGGCGAGGCCAGAAACGGTCGCATGCATCTGCGCGCCGCCAAGCTCTTCTTCAGTGGCGATTTCGCCCGTCGCAGCCTTCAATAGCGGCGGTCCTGCGAGAAACGCGCGCCCGCGATCTTTCACCGCGACTACATAGTCTGAAAGGCCGGGCATGTAGGCGCCGCCCGCCGTTGACGAGCCGTGGAGAATGGCGATCACCGGCAGGCCGGCTTTGCTCAGGCGCGCGAGGTTTGCAAACAACCCGCCGCCTTTTAGAAACCCTTCGACGGTGTAGTTGATGAGATCGCCGCCTGCGCTCTCTACGAGATGCACGAAAGGCAGTTTTTGCTTCAACGCGATTTCCTGCGCGCGCTGGAGACGATAGCCGCCTGCGACCGTCATGGCGCCCGCCTTGATTCCGCTGTCGTCCGTTACGATCACGCACCGCACGCCATTGATAAAACCGATCCCGGACATGATCGTGGAGCCTGGGATCGACTTTTCTTCTTCCTGCGTGTCGAGCAAATACCCGGCGATATTTCCGATTTCGAAATAGGGCATGCCGGGATCGATGAGACGCGCCAGGCGCTCGCGCGGCAACAATTGCCCGCGCTCTTCAAACCGCGTTTTGCGCTTGGCCGAAATCGCGGGCGCGCGCGCATTCAATCCCTGAAGCTTTTCAACAAGCGCCGACATCTCCGCATAATTCTGTTTGAAGCTGTCGCTATGCGGATTTATTTTCGTTTCAAAAACCGTCATGAAATCGCCTTGGCCATGGAAACTGGAACGGGAATGGGGTGCGCAAGAAGAAGCTGCGCATAACCTTTGCCCTGCGGATCGCTGCGAATAGAGGCGACGCCGCCGCCGCCGAGCACATCGTCAATGAGAAAGTTGATGGCGTTTGCGCCGGGCAGGGGAAAGCGGTGAACCTTCGCGCTGTCGGCGCCGCCCTCGATGAAATGGGCGAAGCGTTTAGCGACGCTGGCTTCATCAAGCGCCGCCCACAGATAAGGATAATAGTCCGCATGGCGTGCGATCACGCCGATGTTGGCCTTGTCGCCCTTGTCGCCAGAGCGCGCCCAGGCGAGCTTGATAAGCGGGACGTCCACCATCTCGCCGGCATCGGGCGCTGGCGGCGGCGCTGCGCGCACGGGCGCAACGGGGTCGGCGGGCGGCGCCGGCGGAATATCGATCGTCGCACCGCCGCTTTTTACGGAAACAAAAACATCTTCTTTCGGCGTCAAATAGGAAAATAGCCGGACGACGGGCGACGGTTTCGGACGACCAAAAGAAAAGCCGGAAAGGCCCGGCGGCGTTGCAAGGCCAAGCCCAGCCATTTCCTTTAGAAGGAGACCGACGCCCATGGCGCTGTGGTGGCGCGCCGCAATTTTCAAGACCACTTCGCGGGCCCCGAAAATCTCTGCGAAGTCCCCATACTGACTTTCAGCGCCGAGCACTTCCATGCTGGTCTCGGAAAAATCGCCGGCGTTAAAGCGTCTCATGATGGCGCGCGTGCGCGCGAACGCGGCCTCACCGAATTTTCGCGCTTTCTTGTCAGCGTCGAATCCGTAGAAAGGTAGAACGAGGCCCGCGCGATACCCGTCCTCATAGGTCAGGCACGTCTTATATGTGGACGGCGCCGGATATCCGCGTGCGGGCGATACAGAAACGCGATCCTGACCTTCTTGCGTAATCGTGACGCCTGAAAAATCACAAACAACGTCGGGCAGAATATAGGCCTGAGGGTCGCCGATCTCGTAGAGCATTTGCTCCGACACGGTTCCCACATTGACGACGCCGCCTGTGCCTTCCGGCTTCGAGACGGTGAACGATCCGTCCGCAGCGATATCGGCGATGGGGTAACCGATTGCCGCGATATCGCCTGCGTCCTCCCAGTCAGTGAAGTTGCCGCCCGTCGCCTGGGGCCCGCACTCCAGAATATGACCCGCCAGCGACCCGCTTGCGAGGAGGTCCCATTGGTCGGCGCGCCAGCCGAAATGATGAATACAGGCGCCAAGCGTGACGGCGCTGTCGACACAGCGCCCTGTAATGACGATGTCGGCGCCGGCGCCGAGCGCCGCGGCGATTGGAAAGGCGCCGAGATAGGCGTTAATGCTTGCAATTTTTTCCGCTGGCGGCAGTGAGTCGCCAGAGAACATTTCGCTCGGCGCGCTCTCGGCGATGTCTTCTTTGCGTGCGATTAAATCGTCGCCGATGACGACGGCGACTTTCAGCGAGAGACCCGCCTCCTTGATCGCCGCTTCAGCTGCGGCGGCGCACGCTTCCGGGTTCACGCCGCCCGCGTTGGCGATGAGCTTGACGCCTTGTTTTGCGATCTCCGGAAGATTTGGTTTCAAAACGCCGGTGATGAAATCCGTGGCGTAACCGGCCTTGGGATCTTTTTGGCGTGCGCGCGCCATGATCGACATCGTGATCTCGGCGAGATAATCGTAGACGATATAATCGAGACCGCTCGCCGCCAGCAATTGCGGCGTCGCCATCGCGCTTTCGCCCCAATAACCGCTCGCGCCGCCGATCCGCAGAGGTTTTGCAGGCGAGGCTGATGTGGGCATAAATAAAACTCTCGATGCGCGGACGGCGGCTTGTCAGTTTGGCGAAAGACTAGGGCGCCCGGTCTTGTTTATGAACATTCTTCGGCAGTTCGCGCACGCATTTACGCAGGCGCGAACCAGTCACAAAATTCACTGCCGGCCCAAACATTTTGGTTGAAAAACCCGACCAGCGCCGTTCTATTTCGCGCATGGAGAATCGCCACGATATTCTAAAACGAAAGTGCGCCGGGCGCAGCGTTCATCGCCGTATCTTCACCAAGCCTGACGGGCGGGACGTGATGCTTTACGGCTTTGAAAAACATAAGGAATCGCCAGCTTCCGAGATGCTCGATGGCGGGCCGAAACAGGCGCATATGCGCTGGCATCCGCTACGCCGAGAGTGGGCGGTCTATGCGTCAGGCCGCCAAAACCGCACCTTCAAACCGTCGGCGGCGGACGATCCGCTGGCGCCGACGCTCGCTGGAGGGCCGGCGACGGAAATACCATTCACTGCTTTCGACATTGCGATCTTTGAAAACCGGTTTCCGAGTTTTAGCGCCGGCAGCGGCGCCGTTTCCGGGGCGCTCGAGGGGGTTCAGACGCAAGCGGCGCGAGGGCGTTGCGATGTGGTTGTTTACACCAGCGAGCCGACGGGCAATCTCGCGACGCTCTCGCAGACGAGACGCGAGTTGCTCACCCATGCGTGGATTGATCGGTACGCGGCGCTCTACAAAAATGGCGCGGCGTTCGTGTTGCCCTTTGAAAACCGCGGCGAAGAGGTTGGCGTGACGCTGCTCCACCCGCATGGACAGATTTATGCGTTTCCCGTTGTACCTGCCGCGCAAATGAATGCGGCGAAGAGTTTTGCGGAAGGCTTCGATCTGTCGAAGAACCTCGCTGAGTGGCGCCATGATTTCGGCGTCGCCGATGAAAACGGCGTTATCGCGTTCGCGCCGCCATTCGCCCGGTTTCCCTACGAAATCTGGATTGCGCCTTTACAGCGCCGCCAGCGCCTGGAAGATATGAGTGATGCGGAGCTTTCCGGCTTCGCGCACCTCCTCAGCGACGTGACGCGGCGATACGATTCTTTCTTTGGACGCGACACGCCGTACATGCTGAGCCTGCATGCGGCGCCGGCCGGGGACCATCCGAACTGGCATTTTACCGCGCAATTTTATCCGTTGTTGCGCGCGCCTGACAAAATCAAATATCTGGCGTCTGTGGAACAGGCGACCGGGCTCTTTACGGTCGATGTGGCGCCGGAGGAGACCGCGCGGCGTTTTCGGGAACTGTCATGATCGAAGAGCGATTTGAGACGGAGTTTAAGGCGCCGCCGGCGGCCATTGGACGCGCGAACGGCCGTATGAACCTCATTGGCGAACATCTTGATTATCAAGGTGGAATGGTGCTCCCCACGGCGATTGCGCGCGAAGCTGCGGTCGCTGTTGGGGCGGCGCGCGGCGATGTGGACGAAATCCATGCGGAACGGTTTGATGAAACCGTGAAGCGGGCGCTCGACGCACCGTCGGATGGTCATTGGTCAGACTATGTGGCGGGCGCGCTCCAGCTTTTGCGGCGGCTCGGCCTTGCTGAGGGACCCATGCGCGTCGCTGTGGAAAGCGATATTCCCCATGGCGCCGGCTTGTCGTCCTCCGCCGCCGTGATCGTTGCGACGATCAAAGCGTGTTTGGCCGCACATGGCGCGGCGATCGATAATGTGCAGGTGGCGCGATGGGCTCAGCAGGTGGAGCATGAATTCATCGGCATGCCGTGCGGTATTATGGACCAGATGGCGGTCGCCATGACCGCGCAGGGCCAGGCCCTTGCGCTCGACACCCATACGCTCGCCTATTCCGTGATCAACCTTCCGTCATCGCACCATTTCGCGGTTTTGCATTCAGGCGTCACGCGTAAGCTTGAGGACGGGCGATATGCGGAAAGGCGGCGCGAGAGTGAGGCGGCTGCAAAATTTCTGGACGCTCCGGCTTTGTGTTTGATGAGCGCCGGGCAGGCAGCAAAGATCGGTGATGCGCCGCCGCCGGGCGACCGGCGTGCGCGCCATGTCTATACGGAACACCACCGTGTCTTGAAGGCGATCGATGCGTTAACCTCTGGCGATATGGAAACCTTTGGCGCGCTCATGACAGAAAGCCATGCGTCCATGCGCGATGACTTCGAAATGTCGACGCCGGAGATCGACCGGATCGCTGATTATGCGCTCCATGCTGGAGCTCTCGGAGCGCGGCTTACCGGCGGCGGTTTCGGCGGCTGCATCGTCGCCTGCGTTCCGGCGGCGGCGCTGCAAGGCTGGGTCGACACGATGACCAGCGAGTTTCCCAATACGCGTTTTATCGGCTGACGCCGCACCGCTAGAAGTTTTCGTTTACGAACATCGCGCAGTGCTTTAGCGTCGCCGGAAAAAGAATGAGTCGAGGCGAGGGAACATAAATGGTCAATCCCGTTCAGGCTGGCGTCTTCGTGGCGATTACAGCCCTTATTGGTTTCTTGACATATCTGCAGTGTCGGCGCGCTGTGGCGGGGGATCGCAGTTCCGGACACGACTATTTCCTCGCGAACGGGGGCCTCAGTTGGTATTTCGTCGCCGGATCGATCACGCTTACAAATCTTTCTACGGATCAATTGATCGGTATGAACGGCAATCAGATGCTGTTGCTGGCGTGGTGGGAGCTTGCGGCTGTTTGCGGATTGTTCATTCTAGCCTTCATTTTTCTGCCCATCTATTACCGGAACGATTGCACGACGACGACTGAGCTATTGCAGAAGAAATATGGCGACAAACATATTCGCGCATTGATTTCGGTTCTGTTTCTCCTCGGCAATATCTTCATCTTCCTCCCGGCGATCCTCTATGGCGGCTCTTTGTTCCTGAAGTCCATGGCCAATGTGGACGTACCAATTATGGCGATCGCCATCACCTTTGCGATTGTGGGCGCGGCCTACGCGATCCTCGGGGGCTTACGCGCCGTTGCGGTGTCGGACACCTATAGCGGGGTGTTGATCCTGTCCCTGGCGCTGCTCGTTGTGTTTCTGGCGCTGAAAGCGATTAACTTTGATCTGAGCGGCATCCCCGCAGAGCGTTTGACGCTGATCGGATCGACTGAGTCTCCCATACCCTGGCACACATTGCTTACAGGGATGATCTTTATTCAGACCTTTTACTGGAGCACGAACCAGACGATCACCCAGCGCGCCATGGCGGCGCCGAATATCAAAGAGGCCCAAAAAGGCGTTATGGCCGCCGCCGGGATACGCCTTCTGATCGTGCCGATAATCGTGACCGTCCCTGGCATTGTGGCTTTCAAGCTCTATGGGGATGTTGACGATGCAGCCTATGGCATGATTGTGGGCGATATCCTCCCGCCGGCGCTTTCAGGGGTTTTCGCGGCGGCGATCGCCGCGGCCGTGCTCACGACATTCAACAGTATCCTGAACGCGTCCGCTGCGCTTTATGTTTGCGACTTGCATGAAGCCTATGTGGGGAAGCCGAAAAGCGTGCCGCGCCTCAGCGGCATTGTCTCGATCGCCATGACATTGATGGCGATCGCTCTTGTTCCGGTTTTCGCGTCTAAAGAAAGCATCATCAACACGGTTCAGGAGTGGTATGGATATCTCTCGATGCCGATCCTGTCGGCGTTCATCGTCGGTCTGGCGTTTCGAAATATCGACGCGCGCGCCGCTATGAGCGGGGTGATTGGCGGCGTCGCGCTATACGCGACGCTGCGCTCCGATTGGATGACCGAGACGTTGCCGTTCCCGCTTCACTTCATCCATGCGATGTTCATCACACTGATATTCGCGGTGAGCCTGTCGCTTTTGGTGAACCTGATCGTCTTTGGGCGAAAAGCAGAACTGGCGATCAGCGGCGGCGCGCCGGCGCCTGCTGAATAAAGAAGCGACCGCGTCAGAGCGCTGTCGCTTCAAAGATCAGGCAGGTCTCGGGGTTAAGCAGCGGCAGTTGCAGTCCCACATTCATGAGCAGGTCGCCCCGCGCGCGGTAGCCATCGCCCATGAGCCCGCTTTCCTCGAGGCGATGGGGCGGCGGCGTCTTGATCTCCGTGGGCCAGACGACCCGCAGTTGATACTCAAGCGTCGGGTCGAGCGCCGGGAAGTGAAGAACCCCCGGTAAGATCTCCGGGATAGAACCCGTCATCGCCACTGAATAAAGCGCCGCGCGTTTATCTTGTGCGACGACTCCCACCGCATTTTGATGTTTCGGGCCGTCGAGCCGGACAAAATCGCCGCTGTGAAGAAGCGCGCGGTGTTCCTTGTAAAGAGCGATCGCTTTTTTGAGAACGTCGCGGTCGGCGTCATCCATCGTCAAGAGGTTCGCCTCAACACCCATATGCCCGAAGAAAGCCGTCGCCGCCCGTAGCGCCATTGAGAGCGTCCGGCCAGTGATGTGACACTCGCGCGGGCCCACATGGGCGCCGAGTACGCTCAGGGGAAAGAAGAAGGACGCGCCGCGCTGGATCATTTGTCGGTCGAGCGCATCGTTGGAATCAGACGTCCATATTCTGTCCGTCCGTTCAAGCACGCCGTAATCAGCGCGCGCCCCGCCGGACGAACAGCTTTCGATCTCGACGGAAGGGTGCGCCGCACGTAGCCGATCAATCAGCGCATAGACGGACCGTGTCTGGCGATGGATCGCAGGGCTTCCGTCGGCCCCGCCCGGATGGCTGACATCGCGGTTCATATCCCATTTCAGGTAGGCGATGCCGTCATGTTCTCTGAGGATGGCGTCGAGCTGGTCGAAAATATGCGCCGCCGCCTCCGGGCGCGTCAGGTCAAGGACAAGCTGGTGCCGGAAGGGGATCGGCGGCGCCGGGGGCGCGCCCAGCACCCAATCGGGATGCGCGCGGAAGAGGTCGCTGTCTTCATTGACCATCTCCGGCTCGACCCACAAGCCGAATTCCATGCCTTTGCCGCGCACATAATCGATGAGCGGTTGCAGCCCGTCGGGATAAACGGTCCGGTCGACAACCCAATCGCCGAGCCCGGCCTGATCATGACGACGCGCCTTGAACCAGCCATCGTCAAGCACAAACCGCTCGGCGCCGATGTCGGCGGCGGCGTCCGCCAGCTTCATCAGTTCGGCTGGCTTATGGTCGAAATAGATGCCTTCCCACGTGTTGTAATGCACAGGGCGAGGGCGCGATCCGACGCGTTTGTCTTTCAGATGCGTGTTGTAAAAGTTGTGGAATCCTTGCGACAGATCGGAAAGGCCGTTTGCGGAATATTGGCAATAGAGCGTCGGCGTCTCGTAAACGTCGCCAGGCTCAAGGCGCATTTCCCCGGGAACAAAACATTCGCCCGCCTGCATGATGCGTCGCCCGTCGGCCAGCGTATCAACACGCATACGGTGATTGCCGCTCCAGCCGAGATGCGCGCCGAAGCATGGCCCGCCGCATTCAGTCGTATGCGGCGCGCACAGAATAAAGCTCGGCGATCGATCATGGGACGTACGACCGCGCAAGTTCTCTGAGAAGTATCCGCCCTGACGCAACGGGCCCCGATCCGTTTGGAATTCACCGGACCAGCGCCCGGAAAAGGTCAGGATTTCCGATAAGTCAGGCGGCGTGCGGAGACAGACGACGGACGCCCAGTTCACGGTTAATCGCGTGTCGCCGGTGTTTTCAAAGGCGGTTTGTATGCGCACCACGTCGGACGCGGCATCGATTGAAAACTGATAAGTGGCGCGGACCCCATGGGCGGGATCGGCGCAAACAATGGCGAGTTGATCGCCATTCTGATCGGCGCTCACGACCTTTAGCGTCGGCGCCCAATTCTTGCCGTCGCGATGAAGCTGAAGGCCGGAGGGACCCAGATACCCGGTCCCGGCTTCGCACGAGAGAGAAGCCGGCACTTCTACAAATGCGCCGCCCTGCGCCCCCTGGCGCGCGCGCAAGCGCATGAGGGCGTCCGGATCGGTTTTATCGTCGATACGCGCGCCCCAATAGGCGATGAGAGGCGGTTCGCCCGTCGGCGCATGGATGAGCACTGACGCCGCAGCGCCGTGCAGAAAAAAGTTGGAGAAAGGATCAGCCATAATCGCACTCATTATTTGCGTAGCAAGATCTAAAGGCGCCGCCGGGGTCTAAAGGAGCGTGCGCTCCACCGCTTTGCGCCAACCGGCGAGCAACGCATCACGCTCCGATGCGGCCATCTTCGGATCGAACCGCGCCTCGCGCCGCCACAGGCCCGCGATTTCATCCGTATCTTGATAAAGCCCAACCTGAAGCCCCGCGAGATAGGCTGCGCCGAGGGCTGTCGTTTCCATGATTGTCGGGCGTTCGACGCTGATATTGAGCGTGTCGGCGAGAAACTGCGTCATCCAGTTATTGGCGACCATGCCGCCGTCGACGCGCAAGGATGCGGGCTCCAGCCCATCTGCCTTGATCGCCGACATGAGATCGACGGTTTGATAGGCGACCGACTCCAGCGCCGCGCGGGCGAGGGCGGCGCGCCCGGCATGTCGCGTGCCAGGCGCAGGGCGAAGGCCAAGACCGGATCCGTGGTTTGCCAGTCTTGCGGCAGGTCGAGCGTCGTCCCGTCGGACACGGTCGAGAGCAACAACAGGCGCGTGGCAATGTCAGAAGCGGGATCGGGCAGGGGGGCGCCTACAAGGCGTGGGCCGACCATCTGCGCCAGGGGCACCGCCAGGCCGTGTGGTAAAAACGTCTCCCAAACTTCTGAAAGCGCTG
>CAWUIM010000004.1:0-99128 GCA_963922595.1 uncultured Parvularculaceae bacterium | reverse complement strand
CCATGCGCGTTAACCGCGCGAGCCGGCGGGCGGCGCAGGCGGACGCGGGCCAGTGATGGGGCCGCCAAGGGCTTTCAGGCGAACGTCAACCAGCGAATCCCGCTCAATGTCGCGCAGATATTGTTGGGCGATCCGCGTGAGCTGACGGCCGAAGATGCGATCTTCAAGCGCGTCGCGCGAGGGGAGGCCAAGGCCTTCGTCTTTCTCACATACATAAACAGCGTGAAGCGCGCCGTCCGCCTCGATGATCGGGCTCAACTCGTGGCGGCCTAAATCCTCGACCGCCGATTGGAAGCGTTCATCGACGCCGTCGAGCGTCACACTTTCAAGAAGCGCGACGCCGACGCCCTGTCCGAGATCCTGACGCTGGGCGCGTCCGCCACAGGCGTCTGCGGTCGGCAGTTTTTCAAGCGCCTGACGCGCGGCGTTGCGGCCGATTTCGAGCGGCGCGCCGGCGTAAGCGAAGGTGAATGTTTCTTCGCCTTTAACGGCCGCTTCGCGTTTGTCGCGCAAGGCGAGGATCATGAAAGCGCCGTCATTGAGGAGCGGGTTCGTCACGGCGCCAGGCGGCAATTCGCGCACCGCTGCGTCAAGTTCAGCGGGCAATTCGCCGGCGCGCACCCAGCCCATATCGCCGCCCGCGGCGGCGGACGTGCAGGCGGAGAACTGTTGCGCGACGACAGCGAACGGCACCCCGCGGCGCATTTGTTCAATCAATTGCAACGCGCCCTGATAATAGGCGTCGATCTGATTGCTGTCGGCGACGGGGATGCAGATTTCGGAGACCAGAAACTGCTCTTTGCTGGCGTCCTCACGCATGCGCGTCAGAGTTTGCTCTACTTCATCCTCGCTGACGCGCACACGGTTGCGGAAGCGCGCCTGAACGAGCCGCGGCCAGACAAGGCCGGATTTAATCTGTTCACGCAGCGTCGTCGGCGAGACGCCCTGTTGGATCAGCGTTTCTTCCAATTGAGAGACGGTCGTGCCGCTTTGCGCGGCGATCTGCTGCAACTCGCCCTCCACCTCGCGGTCTTCGACCTTCATTTCCCATTCTTCAGCCTCCAGGAGTTTCAATTTCTCCTGAACAAGGTCGCGCAGCGCCTGCGTCTGAAGCTGTCCGAGCATCTGCGGCGTCACCTGTCCGCCGGACGAAATGATCATGAGCTTCATGCGTTGCTGGACGTCATAGGTCGTAACGACGGTGTCATTGACGACGGCGGCGACGGAGCTAGAGGGCCCGGCATAGGTCTGCGGGATGTTCGCGGTAGGGCCGGAGGCTCTCGGCGCTTGCACCGACGAGGGATCAACCTGCGCCGACGCGGCGGCGCAAATTCCCGCGAACGCCGCGCAGGCCGCTGTAATTCCACGAATAATCCGATTGTCCGTCATGCTGATCTTTGTCTCCAGGCTTGTCGATACGCAACGCCGCTTGGCCTGCTATGGCACGATTGCGCAAAAATAGTCCAAAATAATGGCGACGCAACATTTAGGCGAAAATCACGCGCCGCCCCGCGCCGCGCTTTTTAATCCACCAGCGACCTCAGGGTGAAGCGGATGAGGAAGGCGTTGTCGGTGCCGAGGCCCTCATCGCGGGTTTGGTCGCGCCGATAGGTGAGTTCGAGCGAAGAGCATTCGTCGCGATAGCCGAGGATAAAGTCCTGTCTGATCGTCGATTCTTCGTTAACGATCTCACCGGCGGCGTTGCGCACAATGCGCCGGCTTGTCACGCCGGTGACGGGATCGGTGAACAATTCCGTCTCGGGGAGCGGATTGAGATTTTCGCGCCAGGCGAGGCCGGCGGTCCAATGGTCGGTCAGTTTGAACCGGACCGTGCCTGTTAGCTCTTCGCGGTCATTCTGGAAATCCTCAAACACGGCGGGGTCGAGCGCAGAGTCAGGGAACAAATCCTGATCGAGCCTTACATAATTCAGGTTCGCTCTGAAGCGCCAATAATTGAGAAAGGCGCGCGACTCAGCGCGCTGCAATGCGCCAGTGTCATCGGAAACCTGGAACCTGTTTTCGATGCCGATGCGATTCTTGTATCGCACATTGAGACTGCCGACGATATCCGAGCGCCGATCACCCAAGCCGCTGGATGCGGCGAATGCGTTCGTGTCCTGCAATCGGAATTGTCCGCCTGCGGAGCCTTCAATAACAATGCCGTTATCGAAAATCGCTTTTGCGGCGAGCCCCGCGTTCATACGTTGGCCATCCTCAAAGCGATCGAAGCCTGTTGATTTGTTGTAGTCGAACAGCCCGGCGTAATCGAATTCGATGCTCTGGGAGTCCTCGTTCAGAATATCGTCCGGGTTGCGGTTCGCCGGGCTCGCCAATAGCTGAACGCGCGGTTCAATGAAGAGGCGCGCGCCATGGGCGCGTTTCGTCAACGGATAAGACCATTCCGCGCCGGCTGTGGGCGCAAAGCGCGCTTCGAAGCGCGTGGGCTCATTTGAGGGAACGCCGTCTGGAAAGAGCTCAGTGCCCTCGTCGAGATCCTGGAAGTAGTAAGCGTCGCCGCGCACTTCTGCGAACGCGTTGAAGCGATGACCGCCGCGGGTAATGTGTTCGCGTTGCCAGAAGGCGCTGGCGGTGAAGCGGCGCGTATCGACGCCGTTCTTGCGCTGGAGCGACGCGAGATTTGCAGCCACGTTCGCCCGCCCGCCGCCAATATTGTTTCGAAAGTCATGGCGGAAGTTGATCAGCGGCAATACATAAGGCGTCTGTTCTTCGTTGTCCGTGGAGCGCAGGCCCTGAAAAAGGTAGGAGTTAACCGTTAGTTCCGATCCGCCCCGGCGCCAGTTCGCGTATCCGTTCGTCCGTAAGCGGTTCGTATTTGACGTATCAAGCTCTTTGCGCAAATCGCCGCGCCGGCGGATATCGTAGCGGCGCAGGAATGTGTCGTCGGAAACCCGCTCGATATCGTAGCCGAGCCGCCAGTTTTCGCCAAAATCGCGATGGCCGCGACCGAAAATATTCCAGCGCGTGGACGGGATGCCTGAGTCAGCCGGGATTGATCCGTTTTCGTCCGGCTCAAGATTATTGAAGTCTATGACGCCGCCGGAGAGAACATGATAACTCTTCTTGCCGCGCCGGCGCACTTCGCCCTGCCACAAGACGCCGTCATTGCTCGTATATTTGGGAAAGAACGTCGCATCCGTGCTATTTGAGAACGCCAAATAGTAGGGCAGCTCAAAATTAAAGCCGAGCCGGCTTGAGGCGCCGATCAAGGGCGTCAGAAACCCGGATTGGCGCTCAACGCCGGGGTCGGGTCCCTGAATATAGGGGGTGTACAGAACGGGGACGCCCTTGAGTTCAAGGAAGGCGTGCCGGAAGCGGACAACGCGGCGCTCTTTGTCGCGCGTCACGCGCAGCGCCTTCATGCGCCAAGTGGGCGTTTTTCCTTCGCCTTCATCATTGCAGACATTGCAGGCGGTGTAGACGGCTTTCGAAAGACGTGTGCGCGCGCCTTGCTCCTGGATGGCGCTTTCCGCGGCGAGGCGCGCATTGTCGGCGAGGAGGGCGGTGAAGTTTTCCGCGATCCCGTCGCGAAGATCGCCCGTAAGCTCGACGCGGCCGGCGAAGGCCGTATCGAGATTTTCGTCGGTGATCGAGACGTTGCCGACGGCGACGACAATGTCCGTCTCAGGGTCGTATTCCAGCCTGTCCGCCCGTAAATATCGGCGGCCGAAATAAGCGCGCACATCGCCTTCCGCGACGATCGGGCTGGTCTCGGTTTCCCGGGTGACGAGATCGGCCTCGAACAAGACCTGATCTTCAGCTTCTGCGGTGGCGGGCGGCGTTTTTTCCGCTGTGACTGTGGGCTGTGCGGCTTGGTCGAATTGAGCGAGCGCTAGAACGGACGTCGGCTCAGAGGTGACGGTTTGCGCGCGCACGTCCGCAGCGGCGCTGGCGACGCCGCTGAGAAACGTGCCGCCCAACAACCGAACACTCCGCCCGACAATACTACGCCGCTGTAGGGGCAATAGGCCTCCTCACGCCGCGCCGTGAAGCGCGCCGCCGCCATCCTTGGTTAACCGCCAAAAACCATAGCCGTGATTGGGTGTTCAGGGCTAATAAAAAATCCCTTTGACCCGTCTCTGGGCGCCGCCCGCTCACGCATTACCCATCTTCGAATTGGAGAAGGCTCGTGATCGCGACGAGCGCCGCCACCAGCGCCGGGGTCCACGCGGCGAGCGCCACCGGGACTGTGCCTGAAACGCCGAGCGCCGCTGACATCTCCGACAGGATATAGAGTAGGAAGCCCGCTCCGATGGAGAGGAACAAGAGCTTGCTCGCGCCGCCAGATCGGAACGGACGCAAGGAAAAAATGGCGGCGATCAGAACCATCGCGAGCAGCTTGAGCGGCGTCGAACACAGATCGTGAAACCTGATTTCGTAGCGCACGGTCGGCAAGCCCGCCGCTTCAGCGAGCAGAATGAATTTCGGCAATTGCCAGATGGACATCGTTTCAGGCGGCGTTACACGCTGGCGCAAATCATCGGCGGTTAACGTGGTTCGGATGGCGTAGATCGGGCTCGTATGGTCGAGGCGTTCGGCGGTTGTTTTGAGGCGCGCATTACGCAGCTCGATGGTTTGTTCAGCCAGGATGGCTTCCGGCGCATCAATGCGCTCGCGAAAGGCGAGATCGTTTCCAAGGCGCCAGACAATAACGTCGGTGAGCGCGGACCGCATTTCATCAAACCCGCTGGCGTTGATAATGAGAACGCTGTTCGTCGCTTTCTGGCGCAGCCAGATGCCGTCGCCGAGCACGCGCACGAAGCTCGATTGTTTGCCGCGAATGTCGTTTTTCATCTGTTCGCCGACCGCCAGCATACGTGACGAAAGCGGATCGATGACCGTGATGATGAGAAAGCCGGCGATCGTCGCCACGAACGCCGCCGGGGCGATCAGTCGCCATACGGATAATCCCGCCGACCGCATCACGGCGACCTCCGAGCGGCGGTTCAACTGGGTGAACATCCAGATTGATCCGAACAGAAAGACAAAGGGCGACAGCGCCTGCGCGAGGCCGGGCGTCCGCAACAGGGTCAGTCTCGCCGCAAAAGCGAAATCGCCGTCGAACTTGCCGGCGAAACGCATGTTTTCGATCAGGTCCACAAGCAAAATCAGGCTCGCGAAGATTGCGAACAAGGCGGCGACGGCGACGAGCGTGCGGGCGGCGATATAGTTAAACAGCGTTGCAGGCGGCATTAGGCGGCCTTCGCTTTCAAGGGGGCCGCGGCCGGTCTGGCGCGTGCGGTGTTCGAAATTAAAATCGCAAAGGCGAAGATTGCGCCGAGCGGCACGGCGTATTGCATCCAGAAAAAATGGTTCTCCGCCGTCAGACCCTGAATAACAAATCCAGCGATCCTGATCGCGCCGGCAGCGGCGGCGGCGATGGCGATCCGCAGCCCATACCCTTGTCGGTTATAGGCGCCGCCGATCAGCGTGTAGGTGGCCAGAAGCGCATAAGCGATAGCGTAGAGCGGGGAAGCGAGCCGGTTGTGCCCCTCCGCGATCAACTTGGAGGCGTTTTCCCGGTCCCAGGCGTTGGTCATGTCGGGGTTAAAAAGTTCTGACAGATAGCGTTCTGTCAATTCGAGCTGTAGCTCGCCGCCGCCTTTGCTGAAGTCGGAAATGTTGACCGCCGTGTCTCGGAAATTGACGAATTCGATTTCGCCGGTGGCGTCGTCCACGGTTTGCACATTGCCGTTCAGGAGATAAAGGACCGGGCCGTTGACGGTCTCCTGCAGGAGCCCTTTTTGCGCCATGTAGGTCTCGGGGTTCTCGCCGTTGCGATAGTCGCTCACGAGAAGGCCTTCGAATTGGCCGCCTGGGCGGGCTTCTTCCACATAGATGGTGAGCCCGTCGATTACGGTGGTGAATTCGCCGCTGCGCAGGACGCTTGTTGCGAAATCCGACCGGATATCGGCCACCGTTTGTTTAAGGATGCGATAGCTGCGCGGCATCAGATCGAGATTGACCCATAAGGTGACGAGGCTCGCGCCGGCCGCGATAAAGAGGAGCGGCCCGGCGATGCGCCAGCGGCTGACGCCCGCCGCATGAATGACCGCGATTTCACTGTCCGCATGCAGACGCTGAAGCGCGTAAAGCGCTGCGCCGAACAGTGCGAAAGGAATGATGACCGAAAGCAGGCTCGGCACGATCAGGATGCTCAGCCATGCAAAGGCCGCGAACCCGGACCCGTGCTCCACAAGAATGTCAAGCCGCTGAAGGCTTTGCGTCATCCACACGATCACTGTGATCACGAGCACGGAAAAGACGAGCGGCGCCAGACATTGACGAAATATGTAAAGATCGAGGCTGCGCAATTTAAGCGTCTGTGTCCCTCACATGGCGGCGCGACCCGCCGAAAAAAGCGCGCCGCCGGCCGAAAGTTTCGGCGTCCGAACGCGGAGGGTTCAGAGGCAGTCCGCCGTTTGATTCCAGTCCGGCAAATCGCGGCAATAAACGACGCTGTCGCCGCCGGACCCGCTCGCTAACAATAACGCAAACAGAATAACGAGGAACGCCGCGGCGGCAAATAACAAAATGAGCGTTCTGTTGACCAGGCCCGTGGCCTCGCTCTTGAGTTTGTCGGCGGCGGCGCCGGCGATCGGCTTTATCGCATCACCAATGGGCCCGTCCGTTGCGTCTTCCTCTTCGTCCTCATCCTCGCGGACGATCACGACGACTTCTTTCAGACGGCTCGTTTCGTCGATCGCCGGGCGTTCCGGCGGTAAATTCGACGCCGCGATACGATACGGATCGATATCGGCCGTCTCTTTTATTGTTTCATTTGTCATTGGCGCGCCCCCAACACTACGATGGCCCCAATATTCCCTAGCACACAAGGGCGCGAATTGGAAAATCAGGCGCTTGCGCCCTGTGGTCGATCGCCGTACGACGTTTTTTTCCGCAACATTGCGCCGCGCCCGGTCAGGGCCGCCGCCGCATCTCTTCGCCGCCATCAGATAAGGGGTTTCCATGAAGGTCACTTTTTCCAAAGCCGCATTGCCGAAATCAGGCGCTATTATTGTTCCGTGTTTCGACGGCGACAGTTTCGGCGACGCTTTTGATGCGTTGGATGAGGCGAGCAAGGGCGCGCTTGCGAAAGCCGCCAAGACCGGTGGTTTTTCGGGCCGCAAGGACCAATTCCTGGAGATTATCGCGCCTGAAGGCCTGTCCGCCTCACGTGTCGTGCTTGCGGGCGCCGGCAAAGCGGACAAGTTCACTTTGCTCGACGCGGAAGCGCTCGGCGGCGGCGCCATTGGCCGGCTCTTAAAGACGCGTGAGAAATCGGCGGCGATTGCGCTGGAAGAATTCTCAACGCCGAGCGACAGCGTCGGTCACCTCGCCGCACATATGGCGCTCGGCGCGCTTCTGCGGACCTATCGCTTCGACGTCTACCGCACGACGCTCGAAAAAGATCAAAAACCGGTGCTCGCCAAGCTCAGCGTTCACACGCCGTCTTCTTCAGCGAAATCGATCTTCGCCGATCTTGAAAAAGTAGCGGACGGCATATTCCTAACGCGCGATCTTGTTTCGGAGCCGGCGAATATTCTTTATCCGGAGAGTTTCGCCAAGCGATGCCAGGAGCTCGAAAGCCTCGGCGTGAAAGTGAAAGTGCTCGGCGAGAAAGAAATGAAGAAGCTTGGCATGGGCTCGCTTCTTGGCGTCGGGCAAGGCTCGATCCGTGAATCGAAGCTTGTCGCCATGGAATGGATGGGTGGCAAGAAAACCGACAAGCCAGTAGCGTTTGTGGGCAAAGGCGTCACGTTCGATACGGGCGGCATTTCGCTGAAGCCCGGCCCCGGCATGGAAGACATGAAGTGGGATATGGGCGGCGCCGGCGCTGTCACCGGCGCCATGGCCGCACTCGCTGGGCGAAAGGCGAAAGCGAATGTTGTCGGGATTATCGGGCTTGTTGAAAACATGCCTGACGGAAACGCGCAGCGTCCCGGCGATGTTGTCACCGCCATGTCGGGCAAGACGATTGAAATTCTGAACACCGACGCGGAAGGCCGGCTGGTTCTGGCGGACGCTATCTGGTGGACGCAGGAGACCTACAAGCCGAAGGTGGTGGTGGACCTGGCGACGCTCACCGGCGCGATCATTATCTCGCTCGCGCACGAGTTCGGCGGCATGTTCACCACAGACGACGATCTTGCAGCGCAACTGTCCGCCGCAGGCGAGACCACCGGCGACAAGCTATGGCGCATGCCGCTCACCAAAGCCCACTACGATATGATCAAGTCAGATATCGCCGACATGAAAAATATCGGCGGGCGCGAAGGCGGGTCGTCGACAGCGGCGGCGTTCATCGGCAATTTCGTGAAAGAGGACCAGGCTTGGGCGCATCTTGATATCGCCGGCATGGCGTGGACCACGAAAGAGAAACCGACAAATCCGAAGGGGGGCACCGGCTTCGGCGTGCGCGTCCTCGACCGGTTTGTGAAAGATAATTACGAGGGGTAAGGATCAATGAGAATCATTCTGCTGATCGTCGCCGCAGCGGTGGCGCTCATCGTTGGCGGATTTTTTTGTCTCGGTCAGAAATCAAAGGCCGGCGACGCGAGCGGGATTGTCGGCGGCGCGCTCGCACCCTGTCCTGACAAGCCGAATTGCGTGCGCAGCGAAAGCGGAACGGGCGACGATCACGCCATTGCGCCCTTGCCGCTGGCGGCTTGGGATCGCTTGCCGGGCGCCGTATCGAGCCTCGGCGGAGAAATCGTTGCGGAAACCGACGACTATATCGCGGCGACGTTCACATCGTCCGTGTTTGGTTTCGTCGATGATGTGGAATTTCGCAAAGGCGCCGAGGCCGCGCATGTGCGCTCGGCCTCGCGCGTGGGGCGCAGCGATCTCGGCGCCAACCGAAAGCGCATCGAGGCGTTGCGCGCCGCCCTTGCGGAATAGTGCATAACGCCGCCCCTCGATTATTTTTGAGCCAGCAATTCAGCGCGCACCCGCAACGTGCGTGTCGCCACCGCCACCTCCGCCAGGAAAAAGCACAGGCTCGTGGTCACGGCGCTCATGGAGAGAATGAAGAGCACCGCGATGAGTTGTGCGGTGTTAAACCCGGCGAGGTCGCTCAGGAAAATGAGCGCTACCAGGAACGCGATCAAGAGCGCCGCGATCGCGCTAAAGGTGATCGCGCGCTGCGCATAGGTCATTCTTTTATCGAGCGCTGAAAGTTCCTCGCGGCGCATGGCATGTTCCGCGTCTTCCGTGTCCGCAATAATAATCGCCTCAAGCGCCCGGGCCCGGTCGACGACGCGGGCGAGGCGCTGCGTCATAACATTAAGAAACGACCCAACGGCGACAAGAAGAAAAACCGGCGCAACGGCGAGTTGAATGACTTCGCTGATTGTTTGTGAGGTTACAATCGTTTCCATAGCGCGTTCATCGCCTGATCCGGCTCATGGATGCAATCTGCGAGGGCGTTGGTTTCGCGCTCTTCGTTCGCGCTCCCTGTTCGCACTCCCTGTTCGCATTGGCAAATCTCTGTTAAAACCGAGAAAAGTGAAGAGTGGGGCGGTTCATGTTTCCAGCATTTAAAGCGATCGGGTCAAGCTTCGGCTATTTTATCTCACGGGCCCCGACGATCGTAAAAATTCTGTGGGCGCCGGCGGCGCTGATGATGGCCGCGCAGCTTTACTTTACGCCGAAGATGGTCGAGGCGCAGCGCGCCATGATTGACCTCGAAGCGGAGGGCGCCGACCCGTCGCTGATCCTGGCGCAATTTTCCGACATGCTCCCGAGCATCGGCGCGCTCTATCTTGTGATGGCGATCGCCTTTCCGATGATGATCGCCGGCCTGTTGCGCTCAATCGTGCGCGGCGAAACGCCGTCCTTGCCGTTTTATCTGCGCTATGGCGGCGACGAGCTGCGCGTACTCGTTGCGTTTATCTTATTGATAATCCTGGTAATGATCATCTATCTGGTGGGCGCCGTCGCGGTCTTCGCGATCACAGCCGTCAGCAGTCTTGCGGGCGGGACGATCGCCGGCGTGCTTTCGGGCGTCGCGATGCTCGTTTTCTTCGGCGGAATGGTTTGGTTCCTCGTGCGCATGTCCTTGGTGTATGCCGCGGGCGTTGATGGAAAAACGCTTGGGATCGCTCAATCGTGGGCGATGACGAAAGGATCGTTTTTCGGCCTGTTCTTTTTCTGGATCGTCATCATGGTGGTGATGGCGCTTTTCCTTCTGTTATTCGTGGGCGTATCTATGCCCGGCTATTTCGCGGACATGTATCAGTTGATCCAGACTGTCGACGATCCTGGCGCCGCGGCGGAGATCGAAAAACGCATGATTGACGCCCAGATCGCGCTTTATGACCTCTCCAAACCGGCCGGGTGGCTCTATGCGGCGGCGACCTATGTGATGACGATCGTGTCGACGGCGATTTGGGTTGCGGCGTCTGGGATCGCTTATCGCTATCTGAAGGAGGCGGCGTGACGGCGCGATCGTATTGCCGGTCGCCTCAATGACCGAGATTCTCTTCTATCATCTGGAGCGGGCTCGCCTTGAAACCGTGCTTCCCGATCTCTTGGAAAAGACGCTCCTCAAAGGTTGGAAAGCGGTGGTCCGGGCAGGATCGCGCGACCGGGTGGAGGCGCTCGATACGCACCTATGGACCTATCGCGATGAGACGTTCCTGCCGCATGGCGCAGGCGCCACGGACGACGCCATGAGCGCGCGCCAGCCGATCTGGCTTACCGAAGGCGATGCGACGCCTAACGACGCCGATATCGTTTTCCTGGTGGACGGCGCCGCGCAATCAACTGAAGGCCTTGAGCGATTTGTCCGTTGCGTGACGATTTTCGACGGTCAGGATGACGCCGCTGTCGCTGACGCGCGTACCTTCTGGACCGCCGCCAAGGACGCAGGCCATGATGTAACCTATTGGAAGCAATCCGAAAGCGGGCGATGGGAAAAGCAGGCGTGAGCGAAGCCTGTCAGTGAGGTAGGGCGCATGCTGAATGACGTGGAGTTTCTATGGTGATCAATGCGCTGAATTTGATGCTCTCAAGTCTGGCGTCGGTTTTGCGCTTCGGCGCAGGGGCGGGCGCGCAAGCTGCTGACGTTCGCGAGCCGATCATCCTCTATGAATTTGAGGGCTGCCCTTTTTGCCGGATCGCGCGCGAAGCGGTTTCCGAGACCGGGACGCCCGCGCTGGTGCGGCCTTGCCCCAAAGGCGGGGCCCGTTTCCGCCCAAGCGTGAAAGAAGAGGGCGGCAAAGCGCAGTTCCCCTACATGATCGATCCAAACAATGATCTGCGTCTTTATGAGAGCGCCGACATCGCCAAATATTTGCACCGCACTTACGGCGGCAAGGGCCGGCCTTTGATTCATTTGCTGGGGCCGATCAATTTGATTACGTCGCAATTTGCAGTGCTGGTGCGGTTCATGAGCGGGACGTTTATGCGCAAGTCATCGCCGCCCGAACAGCCGCTTGAATTCTACGCCGCCGAGCGCAATCCGGGCGCGCGCCTTGCCAAGGAACTCTTATGCGTCATGGAAATCGAGTATCTCTGGTTCTCGCGCACTAAAGAAGAGTTGGCCGAGCCTGTGCTGTTTGATCCGAATACGGGCGAGACCGAAACGGGGTCAGCGAAGATTTGTGATTATCTGAGGCGACGCTATTGCCCCTAGATGCAGATAATGTCGAGCAATTTCGCGCGCTTTTGAATGCCCGTAAGGACGAGTTGCAAAATCTCTCCGACGGCGCAGCCGACGCGCGCAAGGCTGTCGAACTTGATCAGCAGGTTATGGGCCGCTTGTCGCGTCAGGACGCCTTGCAGCAACAGGCGATGGCGAAGGCGCAAGAGGCGCGCCGCACAGCGGAGTTAAAACGTCTCGCCGCCGCCTTGGCGCGGATTGATGAGGGCGAATTCGGGTGGTGCGCCGATTGCGGCGAGGCGATTGCGCAAAAGCGCCTTGAGATCGATCCTGCAGCGGAGCTCTGCGTGCGTTGTGCGAGCGGAGGATAAGGCGTGGACTTTATATCTCATCTGTCGTTGCCAGTTTCGAACCTGGAAAGATCACGGCGATTTTACGAGTTTGTTCTTGGCGCTGAAACAGGTCGCGTAACGGACGACTGGATCGATATCTGGCTCTATGGAATGCAGTTGACGTTGCATCAAGGGACGGCGATCGCAGACACGCAGGCGCGCCGCGACTTTCATTTCGGCGCCGCATTGCCCTGGGCGGGGTGGGAACAACAGCGTGACCGACTGATCGCGCTTGACGCAGAATTCATTTCAGCGCCGGCGATCAACGAAGCCCGGGGTGAGGCGAAAATGTATCTGCGCGATCCCGACGGTTATTTCATCGAGATTAAAGCCTATCGAAACCGGGGTGAGCGGTTGCGACCGCCGATGATGGATTAGATCGGCCAGGCTGGATCAAGTTTCACAGTAGACAGAACAAAGTTCGTCGTTGAATCCTTGACGCCCGGCAGGCGCATCAACTTCTTCAGCGCCACGTCCGCATAAGCGTCCATATCCGCCGCAACCACTTTCAACAGATAATCGCCGCCGCCGGAGATCGCGTAACAGGCGACGATTTCATCAATCGCTTCAACGCCGCGTGTGAACTTGTCCAGCAGATCTTCTGAGTGGCTTTCCATTTTGACCGAGACGTAGCCAAGTACATTGAGGCCGACGCGTTTGCGATCGACGAAGGCGCCATAGCCGGAAATGACGCCCGTATCTTCCAGACGCTTCACGCGGCGATGGCAGGCTGACTGCGACAGGCCAACCTGTTCAGCGAGTTCCGCGTTGGTGAGGCGTCCGTCCTGTTGGAGAAGGCCCACAAGTTTCCGGTCTGTAACATCAAGCATGTGTATAATTTTCCATAAATTTTCTAATTGGCGCAATAATTTCCTGAATACACTCCAAAATATACAAAAAATGACAAGAAATTCATTTCAATGCCGCCTAAGCTGTCGCCATGGAAACACCCAATCAGACCCCGCCCGCCAATCCCTTCGCCGCAAACACGACGCACGCCTTGCGCGGCGACTACGAAAACATGCGGACTGATTACACGATCGAGCAGCCTTATGAGCGTTACACCGAGGAAGAGCAGGCGCGGTGGCGCTTTTTGTATAATCGCCAGAAAGCGCTGTTGCCCGGCTACGCGGCCCAAGAATTTATCGACGGTCTGGAAGACCTGAACGCCAGCGAGGCGATCCCGCGGCTGGAAGACGCAAACAAAGTGCTCGGCGCCGCGACCGGCTGGAAGCTTGTGGCCGTACCCGGACTAATTCCGGATGACGTCTTTTTCGAGCATCTTGCTAACAAGCGCTTTCCGGTGAGTTGGTGGATGCGCGGCGCGGACGAGCTTGATTATCTCGTCGAGCCCGACATTTTCCACGATTTCTTCGGCCATGTGCCGTTGCTCTCAAACCCTGTCTTCGCGGACTATATGCGCCAATATGGGGAGGGCGGACCAAAGGCGCTTGAATATAACGCTCAGAAAATGCTGGCCCGGCTCTATTGGTATATTGTGGAGTTCGGCCTTATCAACACGCCCAAGGGCTTGCGCGCTTTCGGCGCCGGCATGCTCTCGTCGAAAGATGAAACGCTCTATTCAGTGGAGAGTCCGAAGCCCAACCGGATCGGGTTCGATCTGGAGCGCGTGTTGAACACAAAATATATGGTCGACGATTTTCAGAAGACCTATTTTGTAATAGACAGTTTCGACGATCTCTTCCGTATCTCGCAGCAGGACTTTACGCCCTACTACAAGACCTTTGATCCGGACGTGGCGATTGAAGCCCATGAAATCCGCCCCGGCGACCGGGTGATTAATCGGGGAACGTTTTAGGCGCGGATTGGGTTGGGTCGATTTGAATTTGCAGGCGCGGCAGGATCATTGGCGGCTACTTTCAAGAAACTGTAGATATCGATCCGCTTGCTCTGGATTGTACTCCCAGAACCGATTTCCTAGTTCAAGTGTTCCGGTTTTGTCGTCAGTGTTTAAGGAACAGAGCGCGCAGATGACGGAATCGTGCGAAGATAAAAGCTAAAAATATTTACCCAAATCGGCGCCTGTGAGTGCAATCCCGCAGACTAATTCGTCAATGTCATTGGCATAAAAATAAGTATCAAGCGCCTCTCGCGCGATCCGGAATTTCAGCCAAGAATTCATGAATTGATGCGTGGCTTCCATCTCCTTTGGCCGCCACTTATTCCATTTGGCGAGATTTAATTTTCCTAGAACGATTTCCGGGGATGGATATTCATCTTCCAGGCTGGCGATCTCGAATATTCGGGGGAGGAAATAGCGAAAATCAGACACGTCGCCGACGGTCAGGAAGAGACAACTTGCGTAGGCGCCGAGATGACTGGACTTTAATTCGTAGAGCGGTGTACGGAGTAATTTGTTGATTTGTTTTTTCTCAATACAGCACGGGCAGCCGTCAATCGTGGTCGGCGGGGCGCACCGAAAAACGCTGTAAAGGTCTTGGACAGCCTCTGTTAGCTCTTCACGTTCTGTTTTGCTCATCGCGAAACAGTAATTCAATGGCGAAATGGGTTCCAGACAATACTGATTGATTGGCTTCAAACTTTCACGGGTAACGTGGCGTCCATAATCGTTTGGGCATAAAAAAACCGGGCGACGCTTCCGCCGCCCGGTTTTTTGTTTTCTAAACTCTTCGCTGCGTTACCGCACGTCGAGTTGGCTCTCGCGGATCCAGCCGTCAGAGCCGGTGTTGAAGTCGACATTCCACCAGACGACGCCGGTGCTATCGAGCCCCGGTCCTTCCACGATGGTGCCGATGTCGCCGCGGCGGTGGTTGCGCTTCACGCGCGGGCCGTTCGGCGATGTGCGTGGCTTGACCCGGCGTACGGTGACTTCCACCTCGGCGCCGATTTCAAACCCGCCGCTTGGCGGCGGCGGCGGAGGCGGTGGGGGCGGCGGGCTGGTCGGCTGATTAGCCGTGATCTGCACGCTCGCTGTATCCGTTGCGCCGTCATCGTCCGTCACCGTCAGCGTGGCGGTGAAGCTGCCCGCATTCTGGTAGGTGAAGGTCGGGTTTGTGGCGGTGGCGTCCGTCGAGCCGTTGCCGTCAAAGTCCCAGGCGTATGATGCGATTTGCCCATCACTGTCGCTTGAGCCGCTGCCGTTGAAGTTGACCGTCAACGGCGCGTCGCCGCTCGTGGTGTTCGTCGAAATCACCGCATTCGGCGGATTGTTCGCAGGCGGCGGAGGCGGTGGCGGCGGAGGAGGTGGTGGAGGCGGCGGTGGGGGCGGAGGATTGCCCGAACAGGTCGACGGCACGTCAAACGATTCGGTAATCGACGAACCGGTCGAGTTCATGGAGCCGCCGACGCCCATGCCTTTTTGCGCGAACGCTTCCCAGATCAGACAGTCGCGGCTGTCCGGCGCTTGAGCGAGGAACCCGTCACGCATCTCGAAATAGTCCGGGCCCGGCGGGATAAAGTTCATGCCGCCGATGACGTCGGTGAAGATGACGTCGCGCGACAGGCCTGCTGCGCGATAGTTTTGGGACAATTCCCACATGGTCGCGCCGATGATTTCACCGTTCCGGTGAACGCCGCGGCCCGAATTGAAATCGCCGATCGTGTCGACATGACTGGCGTAGCCGGAAGACCGGATGCCGCGGCTGCGGTTAACGGAGTATTCTGCGACTGCGTCGTCATTATTGTAGATAACGGCGAGCGCGTCGGACATGCCTTCGCCGATCGCGCCGGAAACGCTGCCGCTCATGGAGCCGATCATGCGCCAGGTGACGCCGTGTCCATATTCATGCCAGACGATATCTGAGTCCACGTCGCCGTCGCGCTGAGGGTTGCTCAGGGTCCAGATATACATCTGCATGCGTGGATTGAAGCCGTCGCTCGGCGTTGCAAAGTTTGCGTTATTTGAAGAACCGCCATCTTGCGCTTCCGCGTTGACGCTGTCGGAACCGGCGCCGCCGCGTCCGAAATTGTTTTCCTGGAAGTTGCGCGTCCCTTCAACAAAGCCGTGACGATAAAGCTCGTCGTGGATGACATTGTTAAAGTAGAAAAGGTTTTGAACGGCGACCGCCTGGTTTTGCGTGGTTGTCGGCTGTTGCGACAGGTTCGCGCTTGTCAGGAAGTTCCCGTCCGTGATCGAGACGCCGCCGCTGTCCGGGGCGTTGTTGTTGTTGCGATCAAGATAGGCGCGCACATTGTTGCCGCGGATCTCAATCGACCGCTGCGAGCCCGAAAGCCATCCGTCAGGCGACTGAGCATTGCCCGAGCCGGGCCCTTGCACGATCTGTTGCGGGGTTACGCCCGGATGGTTCGTAAAGACGCGGTATTGATCGCTGTTGGTGCGCAACTCGTTTTCGACGATGCGGCCGAGGCCGTCGACAACCGTGTGATAAAGAAGGTTATCCGCGGCGCTCCAGGTGACGACGAGAAAGCCTTCCTGCAGCCGGGGACCGTTCGCAAGGATAACGCGCTCAACGGTCGGCGCCTGATAAAAGAATTGATCATCGGCGAACTGACGAACGGCGCCCTTGATATCGGTGAGCGAGGGAACGTTGGCGCCTGAAAAATTGCGGTCGATGGCGACGCGCAGCGCTTCGGTGTCGTCAAGCTGCGGGCGCGAAACAATTTGTCCGGCCGGCGCAAGGCGCTGGATCAGGTGAATGAGTTGGCCGTTTTCGTTGAATGCGGCTTTCGTCAGGCCGCCATGAACGCGCAAGCCATTGATGCGCTGCTCATAACGAATAAAGCGCTTGCCGTCCGGCGCCGTAAAATTCGCGGTCTCAGCGAGCGTTCCTACTGTCGCGGTGTCGAGGCCCTGAAGACGCAGTGCGCCCGTGACGTCTGCGCCCTGTGTGGCGCCGCGAAGCGTCGTCGTATTGAATTCGGTTGTGACGGTCGCTTTTTGTTGGCTGAGCAGCGTTGATTGTTGCGCGTGCGCTGCTGAAAACGCGCTGATTGCGGACACGCTGGCGAACGCCAGCAAGCCGCTTTTAAGCCCTCTGATACGCATTAAAACTCCATTATGGTTGTGAGCTAGATGGTAAGTCGTCGTCCGAAGTGGACTGCCCTCAGATTAAGAGAAGTTTAATTGAGTCCCTAATCATTGCGAGTCGCAAATTACAAAATGGAGACATTTGGCGCACGCGGATAATTCGTCTCCCAAGAATTTTGCAAAAATTACATTTTGACGAAAATGCAAAACTCGGTCAGGCTGCTAACAAATGGGTTACGCAACTTTACGCTTCTGTAAGCGGTGTTTGCGTACGAGTCCGCGCAACTGATCATAGGTCAGCGATAGATACCGCGCTGTTCGCCGTTGGTTCCATTGGTTCTGAATGAGCGCTTTTTCCACAGCCGCGCGCTCTAATCGCGTCATGTAGGCATCGAACGCATAACCCTCGTCAGGACCTTCTTCGGGCGGCGGTTCATCGGATGCGTCCGCGCGCTCCGCTGACATTGTCCCAACTGAAGTCGGAGCGCCCGTGAGGTCGCTCGGCAGCGCGGACGCCGCCCCGAACGGATCAATGCTCACAGCTTCAATGGGCCCGGTCCGCCCCTGCATCGCCCATCGATAAACCGAACGTTCCGCCGCGTTCTTCAACTCGCGCACATTGCCCGGCCATGAATGATCGAGAAGCGCCGCCATCGCTTCGCTGGTAAACCCTTGGAAAGGCTCGCCGATCTCGCGCGCCATCGCGCTTGCGAAATGCGCCGCCAGAAGCGGGATGTCTTCGCGCCGATCCCTGAGCGGCGGAGAGAAGATTACGTCGAAGGCGAGCCGGTCGAGCAAGTCGGCCCGGAATTTCCCTTTTTCGGCGAGCGCCACCAGATTGACGTTGGCCGCCGCAATAACGCGCACATCGGCGACGAGCGTCGTCTCACCGCCGACGCGTTCATATTCCCCATATTCAATGACCCGCAGCAATTTCTCCTGAACGCGCAAAGAGGCGGACGCGATCTCATCCAGGAAAAGCGTGCCGCCTTCCGCGCGCTCAAATCGTCCATGGTGGCGTTTTTGCGCGCCCGTGAACGCGCCCGCTTCATGGCCGAAGAGTTCGCTTTCCAGGAGATCATCTGAGAGAGCGGCGCAATTGACCGTCACAAACGGGCCTTCCCAGCGGGGCGAAAGGAAGTGAATCCGGCCGGCGATCAACTCCTTTCCAGAGCCGCGCTCGCCGTTGATCAGAAGCGGCCGGTTGAGCTGCGCCGCTGCGGACGCGTGAGCAAGCGTGTCCAGAAAGACAGGGGCTTCTCCGACAAGATCAGGGGGCTGGCGCGCGGCTTCCATTGGTGAAAAATACCTAATTTATGCGGTTATTTATACCGTTAAATTGGTAAAAAATCCTATATTTTCAAGATGCAAAATCTGCAGAAAAAATATTTCGTCAATGAAATCAATGAATTAAAGGAAAAATTCAAAACTGGCACGGCTTTCGCAAAAGAAAGGTTAATCGCGCCGAGAGCGGGGCGGCCGCAAAGGCCGAACGAGACGAGGGCCTAACAAAGCTGAGGAGATGATTGAATGAGATACTCACGTTACGACGATCCGGACGTTTATTGGGAGCGGCGCTTGCGCAACGCGGTCCGGGGCAAAGAAGGGTTCGCCTGGGGCGCCTTCTTCATTGGTTTCATCCTCGGCGGCATTATCTTTTAAGGGAGGTTCCTGACATGGGTGTATTTTCAAGATTAAGCGACATCGTGAATTCAAACCTGAATGCGATGCTCGACCGCGCTGAAGATCCGGAAAAGATCGTTCGGCTGATTATCCAGGAAATGGAAGACACGCTTGTTGAGGTGCGCTCGCGCGCGGCTAGGGCGATCGCCGACAAAAAAGAAGTCGAGCGCAAGAAAGCGGAATTTGAGACCCGCGCCAGCGAGTGGGAGGCGAAAGCTGAACTGGCTATTGCAAAGGGGCGCGACGACCTTGCAAAAGGCGCCATCGCCGCGAAGCGCAAAGCGGAAGAAATGGCTGTGCTTTTTGAAAAAGAATATGCCGCGATCGACAAAAGCCTTGTGAAGGCCAATGACGATTTGGAGAAACTTCAGAGCAAACTGAAAGAAGCGAAAGCCAAGCAACGCTCTTTGGAAATCCGTCGCGCAACGGCGAGCGACAGCGTGAAAATCAACGCGCAAGTCTATGACGGCCGTATCGACGACGCGATGGAGCGCTACGAGCGTTATGAGCGCAAAGTCGACGAGCTTGAGGCGGAAGCGGAAAGCTACGCCATGGGCCGGCCGAAATCGCTGGAGCAGGAATTCCGCGAACTGGAATCCGAAGACGAAGTGAATGCGGAATTCGAAGCGCTCAAGAAGCGTGTCGCTGAACGCGTTGGATCAACATCCTAATTCTGGAAAGGGGCGAGATAAATGGAAGTATTTCCGTTCGTAGTGGCGATTGTCGCGATTATTTTTGTCGCGTTGCCAGCCACTGTCATGCATTACATGACCGAGTGGCGAAAGACCAAGGCGTTATCGACTGATGACGAAAGATTAGTCGATGACCTTTGGCGCACTGCGCAGCGGCTTGAGCACCGCGTCGATGCGCTGGAGACGATTCTCGATAAGGAAGCGCCGAACTGGCGCGATGATTACCGGGAGCGTCCCCATGCCTGATCGTGAAACGCACCACCATCACCACCATCACTGGCGGGAGCGCGATCGCGACGGGTACGCCTATCATGCCGGCGAGCCGGGGCCTGGCCCGAATTTCCACCGGCTGCGCCGCGACATGCGCCGGAAAAAGATCGCGGGCGTATGCGCAGGGATCGCGAACTACTTCGGTTGGGATCTCGGCATTGTGCGCGCCGCGTCGGTGCTCTCGGCTGTCTTCTTCTTCCCGATGCCGATCTTCCTCTACTTTCTGGCGGCGATCATCATGAAACCAAGCGGCGCATCGCCTGTTAATTCGTATACGCCGGAAGAAGAAAGGTTTTGGAGAACATTTTCGGTTAAACCGAAGGCCACATTCTCCGAATTAAAACACCGCTTTCGCGCCCTTGATGCGCGCGTAAGCGACATGGAGCGGGCGGTAACGTCCGATGAGTATGGTCTGCGAAAAGCATTCCGCGATTTGGAGCGCGGCGCTTAGGCAAGACCCTAGATTAACTGAGACGAGAGAAGGGCGCATCGCGGCTCGCGTTTGCGAGCGCACAGGAGAGCTGCGTCCTTCGCCCGCCCCGACCGGGCGGCAGATTGGAGAGAGAGATGAGACTGACATCGATCACCCTGAAACTACTCGCAGGCGCAGCAATCGTCTTCGTCGCCGGCTTCGCGATGATGCTTTTCGGCGGCGCCGAAGGCGGCGCGGCGATCGCGGCAACGCCGCCCATGGCCGAAAATTGCTTGATGGCGCTACTCTAGAGAATTTTCATGCGCACCTTGCTTGCGCGGCCTCCCTCTATTTGATTTATTGGCGTTCTAATAAAAAAGGGAGGCTGCACACGCGGCTTCCAGCGAGGACGCAAAAAAGTGGGCGAGGGGACGCGCAACGGCGAAAATTCGCCGCGGGCAGGTAATAGAATAGAAAATCGCGGCGCTCGCCGGCGGCAAACCCGTCTCGCCGCACTTGATCTGGGCACCAACAATTGCCGGCTTTTGATCGCCTCGCCACGCGGCCGGCATTTTCGGATCATCGATGCTTTTTCCAGAATTGTGAGACTTGGTGAAGGGATGTCACGCACGGGTGCGCTTTCACCCGATGCGATGGGGCGCGCAATCGAAGCGATCAAGGTTTGCGCAGACAAGATTGAACGGCGCGGCGTCACCCACGGGCGGTATATCGCGACGCAAGCCTGCCGCGCCGCCGCCAACGGAGAAGAGTTTCTCGAACGTGTCAATTCCGAGACCGGGCTCGAGTTTGAGGTCATAACGACGGCGGAAGAGGCGCGGCTCGCCGTGAGCGGGTGTACGGACCTTTTTGACCCGGATGCTGACGCCGCGATGATTTTCGATATCGGGGGCGGCTCCACGGAGGTCTCCTGGGTGCGCCCGAAAGAGGCGAGCGACGGGGCGGGGCAATCCAATGGGGCGGTGCGTCCGCTTGAAATCGTCTCATGGTTTTCGTTGCCGGTGGGCGTTGTCACACTGTCGGAGAAATGGGGCGGGCGTGAGCTTGACGAGGCGACCTACGAAGAAGTGGTCGAAAGCATCCGCGAAGAGGTGCGCGCATTTGGCGATCCGGGCGGGGTCAGATCTGCGTTCGACGCCGGCGCCGCCCATTTATTGGGTACGTCCGGCACGGTCACATCGATCGCGGGCGTCCACCTCGACCTACAGCGATATCGGCGCGACGCCGTCGATGGGCTTTGGCTTTCGGCGACCGAAGCGCGTGACGTGTCGGCGCGGTTGTTGGCGATGGATTTTGACGCGCGCGCCGCGCAGCCCTGTATCGGACGGGAGCGCGCCGATCTTGTTGTGTGCGGTTGCGCGATCCTGGAAGCGTTACTCCGCGAATGGCCGTCTTCACGCATCAGGGTGGCGGACCGCGGATTGCGAGAGGGTATTCTTGCGGGGCTCGCCGAAAAGGCGCGCCGCAAACGTCGTCGGCGGCGCAAAAGAAAGCCGCGTTCCGGCGATGCGAAACGCGGCGAATAATCCGTCCTTAGACAGAGGAAGGTTAGGCGGCGGCGCCGTCGAGCGGCGGAATGCGCAACACCTGTCCCGGATAGATTTTGTCGGGATCGGAAAGCATCGGCTTGTTCGCCTCGAAGATCAGCGGATACTTCATGGCGTCGCCATAATGGGCCTTTGCGATTTTTGACAATGAGTCACCTGACACGACCGTATACATTGTCGATTCCGGCGCTTTTTCTTCCACTTCGATCTGCGATTCCACTTCGGCGACGCCGGGCGTATTGCCTGCAGCAATAATCGCTTTTTCCGCTTCTTCTTGCGTTTTGGCGGTGCCTTTCAGGATGACCTTGTCGCCGGCTTCTTCCACCTCAAGTTTTTCAACTTTCGTCTTGTGGCCGCCGATGCGGTCTTTGATGCCTTCAGACATGTTGCCGAATGATTTGGAGAGCGCCTCGCCGGCGTTCTTTGCAAATTTGAAAAGCATAGTTTTTTCCTCTTCTATCGTTTGCCGAACAGGCCGCCGAGCAATTTCTTGCCGATGCCCATGGCTTCATTGTTGAGATTGCCGTCGCCGTCGCTGTCGAGCATTTTCATAAAGCCAGACATTTCCGCCGGCGCCGCCTTTTGGGCGCGCTGTCCTTCTTCGGTGACAAGACCGGCGAGGGCGGAGACGTCCAGATTTTGTTCGCGCTTTGCGCGGCCAAGGGCGCCGAGCACGGCGGGCGCCGCCATAGCGAGGAGCGCGTTCACCTGACCCTGATCCAGGCCGCCGGCTGCTTTGGCTATTTCCTGTTCGGCGACGGCTTGTCTGCCGCCGAAAACGTGACCAAGAATTTTTTGGCCGTCCGCCATGGTGTCGTCGTTCGCGAGATTGCCGATATTGTTCAGAAGGCCGCCGTCATGCCGGTCGAGAGCGCTCGCGAGCGCCTGCGCGCCTTGCGGGTTGGACGCATTGGTTTTGAGGCCGTTCATGATCGCGCCCATGGCCATCGGCGCAAGTTTCGCGACCATGCCTTCGCTGAGGCCTGTCTTTTGAGCCGCCGACTGCGCCATCTGGGAGGCCACAACCTGCGTTAGTTGATCCATTAGAGACATGTAATTCCCACCTTAAGCTATGCCTCGCGCCCTCTCCCCATGGCGAAAATGCGCGAAGTCGAACGAAGAATTTCGCCCATAAGGAGCGTTATAAGCCTTTGAGCCGCCAGCGCAAATCGTCGCGAAGGGGTTCGCGCGCAAGGTTCGCCCTTCCCGCCGGGGGTGGGCTCGGCTATAGAGCGCCATGGAACGGCGCAAATCCAAATCCACGCAAAAACCGACCGCGAAACCGCGGCGAACGAAGCGTGCGCCGACGAAAGCGAAGAAAGCGCCGAAAGTCGATATCGCCAAGACCGCCCTCGGTGTGGAGCCCACCAAGCGCGGTCTCAAAAAGTCGGCGAAAAAGACCAACACCAAGTCTGCGGGCACAGGCCAAAGGGATATGACTGTCCAGGTCAAACGTGGACGCTATCTAAAGCATTCTTCGACGCTGTGGCTGCATCGCCAACTAAACGACCCTTATGTGGCGCGCGCCAAGGCTGAAGGCTATCGCAGCCGCGCCGCCTACAAGCTGATTGAGTTGAATGAAAAATTCAGTTTTCTCAAAAAGGGCGCGCGCGTTGTTGATCTCGGGTGTGCGCCGGGCGGTTGGTGTCAGGTGGCGGTGAATGAAGGCGCGTCCACTGTCGTCGGCATTGATTACCTGGGCATGGACACTGTCAACGGCGCGGAAATACTGGAACTCGATTTTCTTGAGGAAGAAGCGCCGGGTCGCTTGAAAGAAGCGCTTGGCGGCGAGGCCGATGTAGTCTTGTCCGACATGGCGGCGCCGACGACCGGTCATAAGTCTACGGATCATTTACGCATCGTCGCTCTGGCTGACGCGGCGCTCGACTTTGCGATGGACGTCTTATCGCCCGGCGGAACATTTGTCTCCAAAGTGTTCGCCGGCGGCGCAGAAGGCGATTTGCTCGCGCACCTGAAGAAGAACTTCGCAACCGTGCGGCACGCCAAGCCAAAGGCGAGCCGGTCGGATTCATCGGAGAAGTATGTTGTAGCCATGGGATTTAAGGGGCGTGTTGCGTGACGATCATCTGTGCGATCTATGACGAGGTGGAAAACAACATTTGGCTCGGGTGTAATGACCGGGCGACGATCGGCGACTCGCCTGCGCCGGCGAGCGAATCAAAATGGTTGAAATTCGGCGACTGGGCCGTGGGTATTTCCGGCGATGAGAGCGTTTATGAACAATACCTGCAATTAAGCGCCGAAAAATTTCCGGCGCGGACCGAAAACGTTCTTGATGTTTTCGATTTTCTGCGTGCGACCTATGACGGCTACAATCTCGGCAATCAGCGCGACGGCAACACAAGCCTCTCTTACGGGGTCGATGGTATCCTGGTGCACGCATCGGGCGGTGTCTGGGATTTCGACAATCATCTCGCGCTTTCTGAGGTGCCGGCGGGTCGCCTTTGGGGGTGCGGATCAGGCGTTGATTACGCCCTCGGCGCAGACCATATCATGCGCATGGGCCGCTTTTCCGCTTACGAACGGATATTGAACGCGGTCAATGCGGCGATCGCGCTTGATATTGGGTGTCCGGGCGCGCCGATCATTGAAAGGTTTATCGCGCAATGAAAATTTGGGTCTCGTCGCTGGAAAAAGTGCATGATGTGCATGCGCAAGCCGCGCCGTCACGCGCCGTTAGTTTGCTGGCCCCGGGCGACGTCTTCCCCTCGCTTGAGGGTCTCCCGCCTGATGACCATCACAAGGTTCATCTCCATGATATTCGCGAACCAAAAGACGACCATGTGACGCCTGGCGAAGCGCATGTGGGCGAACTCGTCGCGTTTCTGGAGGGCTGGCGTCCGGACGCACCTTTGCTTGTTCATTGCTGGGCCGGTATTTCGCGGTCGACCGCGACGGCGTTTATCGCGGCCTGCCTTCACAATCCCGAGGCTGACGAGGCGATCATCGCGCAGACCATTCGCGACGCGTCGCCGACCGCTTACCCGAATACGCTCATCGTCGCGCATGCGGACAAAATCTTGGACCGCGGCGGCAAGATGATCGACGCCGTCAACGCCATGAGCGAATGGCAGATGGCCGAGCAGGCGAGCCCGTTTTCAATCCCCGCGAAATTCTGACAGGAGACCATTGATGGAAATAAGAGAGGCGCTGACATTTGACGATGTGCTCCTGGAGCCCGGGCCGTCTGAGGTTGTACCGTCGGAGGTTTCGACCCGCGCGCGCCTGACGAGGAGCCTGCACCTCAATATTCCGATTATGGCTTCGGCGATGGATACGGTGACTGAAGCGCAGATGGCGATCGCGATGGCGCAAAATGGCGGCATCGGCGTTCTGCACCGTAATCTTTCCGTCGAAGAACAAGCCGAGCATGTGCGTCGCGTGAAGCGCTATGAGAGCGGCATGGTCGTCAATCCGCTGACCCTGACGCCGGACGATACGCTTCTGAAAGCGCAAGAAATCATGCTGGAGAAGAAAATCTCCGGCTTTCCTGTCGTTGAAAGCCAGGATGCGAACGGCCTTGGCAAGCTCGTTGGTGTGCTGACCAATCGCGATATGCGCTTTGCGCGCGATTTGAATCAGCCGGTGCGCGATCTGATGACGTCGGTCGACCTGGTGACCGTTTCGCCGGGCGCGAGCGAGGATGAGGTGCGCGCGCTTTGTCACAAGCGCCGGATCGAGCGCGTCATCGTCGTTGATGATGAATACCGCTGCATCGGATTGATCACGGTTAAAGACATCGAAAAGGCCCAAAAGTATCCGATGGCCGCCAAAGATGAGCAGGGGCGGCTTCTTGTAGCGGCGGCGTCGACCGTGGGGGAGGCCGGGTATGAGCGCGTGGAAGCGCTGATCGAAGCGGGCGTCGACGTAGTAGTCATCGACACGGCGCACGGCCATTCGTCAAAAGTCATCGACCAGGTGGATCGCATCAAGCGAAAATCAAATGCGACGCAAGTGATCGCCGGTAATATCGCCACTTACGACGGCGCGAAAGCGCTCGCCGATGCGGGCGCCGACGCCATCAAAGTGGGCATCGGGCCGGGCTCGATCTGCACGACGCGGATGGTCGCCGGCGTGGGCGTGCCGCAATTGACCGCGATCGCGGATGCGGCGCGGGCGGGACGCGAGGCGGGTGTGCCGGTAATTGCTGACGGCGGCATTAAATATTCCGGCGATATGGCCAAGGCCCTCGCCGCTGGCGCCGACTGCGCCATGGTCGGCTCATTGCTCGCCGGCACCGATGAGGCGCCAGGCGAGGTGTTTCTTTATAAAGGCCGTCCGTACAAGTCCTACCGCGGTATGGGCTCCCTTGGCGCGATGGCGCGCGGTTCGGCGGATCGGTATTTTCAGGCCGACGTGAAAGAACAGATCAAGCTGGTGCCTGAGGGAATCGAAGGTCAGACGCCCTACAAAGGTCCCGTCGCGCCGATCCTTCATCAGCTCGTGGGCGGCGTGCGCGCCTCTATGGGCTATGTGGGCGCGCCGACAATTGAAGAGCTGCAGACGCGTGCGAAGTTCGTGAAGATCACGAATGCAGGTCTCAAAGAGAGCCACGTGCACGACGTTCAGATCACTCGTGAAGCCCCGAATTATCCGTCGCCGTCGTAATTTCTAGAGGTGTTGTCGCCTCCGGGGAATTCGAAGGTCATTCCAATTAAATCGATAATGTTTCGCCCAATTGGGATGCGATCTTGTTTCCGCCGGCGCAAAAGCCGCCAACTCCCATAAAGGATTAATGATGAAACTGGCCGGGCGGATTTCCGCCGTCATCGAGATATTGAGGGATTTCGACGCCCGGCGCGTGCCGTTGAAAACCGCGATCGCGGACTGGGCCCGCGGCGCTCGCTATGCCGGCGCAAAAGACCGCGCCTGGATTTCGGGGCTATGTCTCGACGTGCTCCGGCGACGCAATGCGCTGTCCGCGGCGGGTGGCGGCGACACGCCGCGTCTGCAAACGTTGGCTGCGTTGCATCTCCTTTGGCGGACGCCGATCGACGACCTAGCGCAAGCCGCGCAGGAAGAGCCGCACGGGCCCGGCGCGTTATCAACGGAAGAACGCGCTGCGCTTGAAGCGGCGCATATCGACGAGACGGTGAGCGACGCGCCCGACTGGGTCGCGCCGATGATGGAGCGCGCTTTCGGCGCCGAGGCGGCGGCGGAAACGACCGCGCTCAGCGCGCGCGCCGACATCGACCTTCGTTTGAACACATTAAAGGCCGCGCCCGAAAAAAGTCTGCAGGCAATAAAAACTGTGAAGGCGGAAGCAATTCCCCTACTGAAGACCGCCGCGCGGATTGCTGCGCCGGACCCAAGCGAGAAAGCGCCCGCCGTGACTGTCATCCCGGCCTTCAATAAGGGCTGGGTGGAAGTGCAGGACCTTGGCAGTCAGATCGCGGCTGCGGCCGCTGGCGACATCAAAGGCCGTCAGGTGCTGGACTTTTGCGCCGGCGGCGGCGGCAAAACGCTGGCGCTTGCGGCGATGATGGAGAACACCGGCCAACTCTACGCCTACGACATTGATGCGCGGCGATTGAAACCGCTCTTTCACCGGGCCAAGCGGGCGGGCGTTAGAAATCTTCAGGTGCGTTCGCCAGCGGGCGGCGAGGGGCTCGATGATCTCGCCGGAAAGATGGATGTGGTGTTTGTCGATGCGCCGTGCACTGGCGCCGGAACGTGGCGGCGCCATCCCGATACCAAATGGCGCCTGACAGAAAAACAATTGGCCCGCCGTATGGGAGAGCAAGACGCGGTATTGCGCGAAGCGGCGCGCTTTGTAAAACCCGGCGGACGCATGGTCTACGTCACCTGTTCGGTTTTCATGGAAGAAAACGAAGATCGGATTGCGGCGTTTTTAAAAGAACACGATGCGTTCTCCCTGCGCCCGGCGTATGATGAAATCGCGGCGTCCGGTTTGTCCGATGAGGCGCACAGCGACATCTTGAAGGCCTGCGCAACCCCCGAAGGCGCGCTACGCTTAACGCCGCGTCGGACCGGAACTGACGGTTTTTTTATCGCCTTAATAGTGTGCGGTTGATCACAAACCCTGCACGGCGCGGCGCCCATCTCACCCTTATCGTCATTCGAATAAGGGAGAGAACGAATGTCTTTTGCAAAACTTTGTATATCCGCGGTGCTTACCGCCGTCGCGATGAATGGCGCCGCGCTTGCGCAACACAAGCCAGATCAGAAACAAGAGGACGTCTTGCCCGGCGCTCCGACGCTCGCCATCGGCGGGTCCTCGCAACAACAATTGGCGCAAGTCTTTCAACCGGGCGAAACAGGAGAGATGACTGCAATCGCCTTACCGATCGGTTGTTCGTCAGGCGCGCTGGTCATTGAGATTCGGGAGCCGGAAAGCGGCTTTCCAACCGGCGGCCTTCATCAGCAAACCATCGTGCCGGCGAGCGAGCTTCCAAGCACGCCCGGCGCATTTGTTTTTATTGAACTCGACACGCCCATGCCCGTCGGGCATTTCGACGATGCGCTCGCCTTCGTTTTGAAAAATGACACGGGGTCTTGCGGTCTCGTGGGGCCAGTGAATGGAAATCCATATCCCTATGGCTCGGCGTCGTTCAACGCCTTGCCTGACAACGGGCCGCCGAATCAGGGATGGCGCCGGCTCAATCTCGGCGATTATGTGAACCGGCCCGATGATCTCGCCTTCATCACCTATCTCAGAGACGACGCGCCAGCGCACGCTGCTGAACGGTGTTTCGTGCCTGGAGAGGGTGACATTCCCGCCGATCCCTATTCCGGCGCTTGCCGTTGTTTCCAGGATCCCGGCGGACGCGAGACGCGCTGCGGCGCTTTGCATCCGGATTTCTTTGTTGAACGCATCCTGCCATTTCCATTGCCGCTCGACAAAGTTTATCGCGAGGAATGGAGATTTACACCGTTTACGGAGCTTGACGGTCCGGTGCGTATGACGCTTCAGGGCGCCGGTTTTACCAAGCCCGTCTACCGCGACTTCGGGTTTAATTCCGAACCCGGCGTCTCCGAAACCGTAACCTTCAAAGTTCGCGCGCCGAAAGACCCGCAATCGCTGGAAGGCGTCGGCACGTTTGAATATGAGATGGAAGATGTGGACGATGAAAGCCTGCGCTTCTTTGGCTTCGATACGAGCATCGCGAAAGAAGACTTCGGTTTCTAACGTTGCTTGTCAATTTCACGCACAAGTTGAACCCCGGCGGTTTCGTCGGGGTTCATCAATAATGTTTTTCTTGTGTGAGGTTGGTCACAGGGTAGTTTTCGTGGGCGGCGCATAAATATTGCGTCATATCAGTATTGGGGGAATTTCATGCCATCAATCATTCGATGTCTGTTGGTTGCGCTCGCATTGCTCGGCCTGAATGGCGCCGCGTTCGCGCAGTTTACGCTAGACCAGCGTCAGGAGGCGCGGGTGCCGAATGCGCCGCCGTTGACGATCGGCGGTCCATCAGGCCAGCGATTGGCGCAAGTGTTTCAGCCTGGCGCAAACGGCTTGATGACAGCCATTGCGTTGCCGATTGGGTGTTCGTCGGGAGAGCTGATCATTGAATTTCGCGAACCCGAAAGCGGCTTCCCGACCGGCGGATTACGCCAGCAAATGCGTATCAGCGCAGACGATTTACCGGACACAGCCGGCGACTTCATCTTTATTGAACTCGATTCCCCCTTAGCGGTTGGCAACTTCGATGATGCGCTGGCGATGGTGCTCATCAACTTTACAGGTTCATGCGAGCTTGCCGCGCCAGTAAATGGAAATTCATACCGAGACGGCGAAGCGACAATCGGCACGGCGGTCTCCGGTCCGCCATTTGTTCAATGGGAATTTCTGAATGGCGGGGACTTCGCCAATAATCCGGATGATCTCGCTTTCAGAACGTATTTACGCGATGATGAGTCTATCTTCGCCACTGAACGCTGCTTTGCGCCCGGCGCCGACAATGTGCGGTCGAGCTATTACGCCGGTTCATGCCGTTGCTTCGCCGACATCGGGCAAGGCAAGATGCGATGCAACGGCTCGCACCCGCACTTTTCGATTGTTCGTGAAATTCCGTGGCCGCTCGTGCCGGGCGAGCCTTATCGCGAGGTCTGGAAATTTACACGCTACAGAAAACTGGACGGAACGGTGCGCATGCGCCTTGTGGGCGCCGATTTCGATCAGCCAATTACGCGCACTTTCGGGAACAGAGCCCGCCCCGGCATGATTGAGGCGGTCGCCTACGATAAAGTCGCGCCGGATGTGGTTGGTGATTATCCCGGTATCGCGCGGTTCGATTACGATATGCGCAACGCTGATGATGACAGTTTCAAATTCTTCGGATTCGATATTTCAATCACTGAGGAAAATTTCGAATACCCCAATTAGTCGTAGAATCGATTGATCAGAAAAAACCCCGGCTTTGCCGGGGTTTTTTATTTGGAGCCCATTCTCAAAACGCGTTTGCATTTTCGAGATGCTCTGTGAGGAGGATCACAGGCGGCCGATTTCACGGCGCCCATATCCGCCTTGTCCACGGGTTTAAAAAAGGGAGAGAAACCTTATGAAATTCCGCAGAAGACTTAACTTCGCCGTCGTTGCCGTTTGCGCCGCGTTCGCCACGGCGGCGCATGCGGGTCTGACGATTGATCAATCGCAAACCCGTCTCGATCCGTCGGGTCGCGATCATGCAATCGGAGGCGACGTCGAGCAGAAATTGGCGCAGACCTTCAAAGTGGGAACCGGCGGACCGCTTGCGGCGATCGCTGTTCCTGTATCGTGCCGGTCCGGCGATTTGATCGTGGAAATCGCCCGACAGGATAGCGGCGGGCCGGGCGGTGCGATCTTACAGCGGACGGTCAAGCCTGCGTCCGATTTCAGTCCGACGCCCGCTGGGTTCGTGACCATCGCGCTCGATACGCCGGTCGCCGTCGCCGCGGGGGATCGGCTCGCGCTGGTCTTACGCAATGTCACCGGTGAATGCGCTTTGCAGCGGGCGCCCGCAGGAAACACGTATCCGGATGGCCATGGCTGGTTTGAATCCGCGCCCGAATTTGCGGGCTGGGCGACGACCGACGCCAAAGGACGGCTGCCGGGTGAGCCGGGCGATTTGCCGTTTCAGACATTTATCGATGTTCCGACGATGAGCGACGGCGGCTGTTTCGTGCCTGGTTTCGGGCCCGTCCCCGCCGATCCTTATTCAGGCGCGTGCCGTTGCTTCCAGGATCCCGGCGGGCGGGAGACGCGATGCGGCGGCCTGCATCCTGATTTCCTGATCGAGCGTACCATTCCGTTTCCGCTGACGCCCGGCAAAGTCTTTCGTGAAGTCTGGCGGATTACGCCGTTGACAGATCTGGATGGGCCTGTGCGCATGACGCTCGAAGGCGCCGGTCTCGCCAAGCCGGTCTATCGCGAATTCGGCGAAGGCGGCGAGCCCGGCGTCGCCGAGACATTCACCGTGAAACGCCTCGCTCCAGGCTACGCCGACGACGTGGAGGGCCTTGCGACCTTCGAGTATGAGATGCTCGATCCGGCTGACGAAAGCTTCACATTCTTCGGGTTCGACACGTCGATCACTAAGTCTGATTTTGAACAATAGCGATCGCAGCAATTCAGCAAGAATCCGAGCCCCGGCCGTTTCGCCGGGGCTCTTCTCAAATTGACGTCGGGGATATCGACGCGCGTGTCCGACTCCGCTAAAGGCTCGCCATGGATCATATAGCCGACACCGCCCACCATGACCGCGTTCTGATCGTCGATTTCGGCAGCCAGGTGACGCAGCTAATCGCCCGGCGCTTGCGGGAGATTGGCATCTATTGCGAAATCCATCCATTCAACCTCGCCGACGCCGGATTTGTTGAGCGATTTTCGCCGAAAGCAATTATCCTTTCAGGCGGTCCGGCCAGCGTGAAGACAGAGACAAGCCCGCGCGCCGACGCCGCGATCTTCGATCTCGGCGTTCCGATTCTTGGTATTTGTTATGGCGAGCAAACGATATGCGCGCAGCTCGGCGGCGATGTTGAACAATCCGACCACAGAGAATTCGGTCGCGCCGAAATTGAAGTGATCAAGGACAGCGCGCTGTTCGAAGGCGTTTGGGAACCGGGCGGCGTCTATCAGGTGTGGATGAGCCACGGTGACCGGGTCAACGCCATTCCGCAGGGCTTTGAGGTGATCGCGCAGTCAAATGGCGCGCCGTTCGCCGCGATCGCAGACGAGGCGCGAAAGATTTACGCCGTTCAATTTCACCCTGAGGTCGTGCATACGCCTGACGGCGCGCGGCTCCTGTCGAATTTTGTGCGCGGTATTGCGGGGCTTTCCGGCGACTGGACCATGGCGGCGTTCCGGGAGGAGGCGATTGCGTCCATCCGCGAACAGGTGGGCGATGCACGCGTTATTTGCGGATTGTCCGGCGGCGTCGACTCGTCTGTAGCCGCCGTCCTGATCCACGAAGCGATCGGAGAGCAACTGACGTGCGTTTTTGTGGACACTGGCCTAATGCGTGCTGGTGAAGGCGAAGAGGTCGTGCGGCTCTTTCGCGACAGCTACAATATTCCGCTCATTCATGTGGAGGCGGAGGATTTATTCCTCGGAAAGCTTGCCGGGGTCGATGATCCAGAGAAAAAACGTAAGATCATCGGCGCCACCTTTATCGATGTCTTTGAAGAGGAAGCGGGCAAGATCGAGAATGCGGCCTTTCTGGCGCAAGGAACCCTTTATCCGGACGTGATCGAAAGCGTTTCTTTCGACGGCGGCCCGTCGGTGACGATCAAATCGCACCACAATGTGGGCGGATTGCCGGAACGGATGAACCTGAAACTCGTCGAGCCGCTCCGCGAACTCTTCAAAGACGAGGTGCGCGCGCTCGGCCGGGAATTGGGGCTGCCTGAGCATTTCGTGGCGCGCCATCCATTTCCGGGGCCAGGTCTCGCCATTCGCATTCCCGGCACGGTGTCGAAGGAAAAAGCGGATATTTTGCGCAAGGCGGACGCGATCTATCTCGATGAAATCCGCAAAGCCGGCCTCTATGACGAAATATGGCAGGCGTTTGCCGTATTGTTACCCGTCAAGACAGTCGGCGTGATGGGCGATGAGCGTACTTACGATCATGTGCTGGCGCTGCGCGCGGTGACGTCAACCGACGGTATGACCGCGGATTATTATCCCTACCCGCACGATTTTCTGGGTCGATGCGCGACGCGCATCATCAATGAAGTGCGGGGCGTCAATCGCGTCGTCTACGACATCACGTCAAAACCGCCCGGCACGATCGAGTGGGAGTAGCCGGCTAGACGAGCTCTGCATCGGTGACGACTTCAACAAGCGCCGGTCCGTCATGGGCGATGGCGCGGGCGATCTCGCGCTCCAGATCGGCGGCGCGATCAATCCGCAATCCAAGCCCGCCGCAGCTCACGGCGAAGTCCGCGAAACTCGGATTGGTCAAGCCCGTTTGCCAGACCGCCCATTCGCCTGAGCGCTGTTCTTTGGATATTTTACCTAACTCGCCATTGTTCATGATGATATGAGTGATATCCATGCCGTAATGAACGGCGGTCGTAAATTCCATCGCATACTGACCAAAACCGCCATCGCCAGAGATCGAGACGATCTTTCGGCCCGCATAGTCGGGAAAATCCTGCGTCGCGGCCCAGGCGCCCATGGCGGCTGGGAAGCCGAAGCCGATTGAACCAAGGTAGCCAGACATCAGCACCGCCTGGCCGCTCGGTTCGAAATAGCGGCCGAATGAATAAGTGTTGTTGCCAACATCGACCGGCATCACAGCGTTCGCCGGAACGACTTTCGTCATCGCCGCGAAGAGGGAGGCGGCGGAGACCCCATGGCCGCGATCGTCGCCGAGACGGCTTTCTTTTTCCTGCCGCCAGATGCGCCAGCGCTCGGCGATTTCCGGGCGTTGATTAGCGGCGGTGGCGCCGCCGAGCCGTTGCGCAACGAGCCGGTCCTGAAGAATTGCGAGCGTTGAGCCGATTTCGCCCCAGACCGGCACGGCCACCGGATGGCCTTTGCCGAGATGCATCCGGTCGAAATCAACTTGCACGATTTTCTTTTTCGGCTCGATGCCCGTGTGGTGTGAGAAGGAAGCGCCAAGCGCGATAATGAGATCGCATTCATTCATGAACCACGACGCCACGGGCGTTCCGGACCGCCCAAGAACGCCGGCAGCGAGCGGGTGTGTGTCGGGGATTTGACCCTTGCCTTTAAACGTCGTGGCGATCGGGCAATTGAGATGATCAGCGAGCGCGACAACAGCTTGCATGGCGTCACGCGCGCCGTAGCCGACAATGATCAGCGGTCGCTTGGCGGCGTCGATCGCCTCGGCTGCGCGCCGCACGCTTTCCGGATCCGGCGCCATGGTTACGCCGGTCATGCGCCCTTCCGGCGCGCCAGGTTCGGCGTCAGGTTTTTTAATTGTCTGCACGTCGTCCGGAAAAACGAGATGCGCGACGTCGCGTTCGACAAGCGCGGTTTTCATCGCAAGGCTCGCCAATTCGCCAGGGTTGGAATCCGGCAACGCCATGTGGCTGAACGCGGCGACCGGTTTGAATGCGCCGAGAAGATCAATGTCCTGAAAGGCGAACGGGGAAAAGACTTGCGTTTGCACTTGCCCGGTGCAGGCGATCACCGGCGCGCGGTCTACTTTCGCATCCCAGAGGCCTGTCAGCAGATTTGTTGCGCCGGGCCCGGCGATTGAAAGACACGCGGCCGGTTTGCCGCTCAGTTTTGCGTACCCTGAACATGCAAAGGAAGCGGCGCCTTCGTGGCGGATGCCGATATACGAGATGTCGCCCGAGATTTCGCGTTTGCGGAAGGCTTCAGCAAGGCCAAGATTGGAATGGCCGACCATGCCGAAGACGCGTTTGACGCCCCAATTAACCATCGTCCCGACCATAACGTCTGAGACGTCCTGCACATGGGGAGCGTCCGGCGGAACGCCCACATAGACCCCGTCGCTTCGCACTTCGACGGGATAGGTGGTCTGACCGCTGTCCTCATGGCCGCCGGGCGGCTTGCCGGTGAGCGGGTCGAAATCCCACCCGTGCCACGGGCATCGGATCCAGCATTTCCCGTCAACGCCTTTTTCAATGGACCCTTCGCCAAGCGGGCCGCCCTGATGCGGGCATCGGTTGTCCATCGCCGCATATTGACCGTCAAAATGCACGAGCGCGATCGTCTTGACGCCGGCGGTCGCCGACATCACGCGGCCATCGGGAAGCTGGCCTTTCTCAGCGACTTTGAACCATTCCAAATTGGCGGCGGCGGCTGTCGGACCGTTTTCTTGCGTCATTGCAGTGTCTCCCTCGCTGCCGGGGTCGTCGCCAGATTTATTCTTGGAAAAGAAACCGAAAAACCTGTTGCCCATGGCGCGATAATCCCACTCTCTTTGTTGACCGCATCGTGTTTTGCGCTTTGCCCGAAAGCAAGTCACAATCGTTCGTTATTATCGGACCAGGATGCAGGGGCGCCCATGACGATTGAATTGGCGGAGACGATTTGGCTCGCCGCAGGTGTTTATATTGGCGCGGGCCTGTTTGTCGGGCTCGCATTCGTCATGCTCGGCGTCGCGCGGATTGATCACGCCGCCGTCGGCGTTGGTCCGTTCTTTCGTCTTATCGTATTGCCCGGGATTGTCGCACTTTGGCCGCTCATGGTGATCCGTCTCGCCTCCATGCGGAAGATCAACGCGCCGATTGAGGGCAGGGGAGAAGGCTCATGAGAAAGCCTCACCGCCGCATGCACTTGCTGATCTGGCTGGCGCTTGCGCCTGCGACCTTCGCTGCGGCGTGGTACGCATTGCGTCTTGCGCCTGTTGATCAGCAAACGGAATTACCGGTTTTTATCGAAGGTGCTGAGTAATGGGTCACCAATACCAGGCCGTACAATGGAATAAGAACAAGATCTTTTATGATCTGTATGTTCTTTTGGCGCTGGCGGTTTTTCTCGGCGTCTTTGTGTTTGTCGGCCTGCAGCCCCATGCGTCAGGCCATACGGCGGACCCGGTTGTCTTGCTTATTCGCGCGCTCGGGACCGCAGCGTTTACGATGCTGACCGCGATCTTGTGCATCGGCCCGCTGGCGCGCCTGTCGCCCCGGTTCAACACCTTCTTGTATAACCGGCGCCACCTCGGCGTTCTGACTTTCTTTGTCGCCGCGGCCCATTTTGGTCTTGCGCTTCTCTGGTATCACGGCGGCGGTCCGTTAAATCCGCTGGTTTCGCTCTTTGTCAGTCAGGGTCAATACGACTCGATCCCCGGCTTCCCGTTTGAGGTGCTGGGTCTAATCGCCTTTGTGATCCTCTTTCTGATGGCGGCGACGAGCCATGATTTCTGGCTCAACAATTTGTCTGCGCCGGTCTGGAAAGCGCTGCACATGCTGGTTTATCCAGCTTATGCGCTTCTGGTGCTGCATATTGTGCTGGGCGCACTTTATACGGAGAAAGCCGCGATCTACCCGGCGCTGACCTTCGGCGCATTCGCCCTGGTTGCGGGGCTGCATCTTTTCACAGGGTTGCGCGAGTGGGGCGCCGACAGCGGTATGCGCCGGCTTGAGAAAAAAGGATGGGTCGCAGTGGGCGCGCCGATGGATATCCCGGAAGATCGCGCGGTCATCGCGCCCTTGCCCAACGGAGAACGCGTCGCTGTGTTTCGTTACGACGGCAAGATTTCCGCGGTCACCAATGTTTGCCGCCACCAGAATGGGCCGCTGGGCGAGGGACGAATTGTCGATGGTTGCGTCACCTGCCCCTGGCATGGCTGGCAATACCGGCCCGAGGACGGTGTCTCGCCGCCGCCCTATACGGAGAAAATAGCGACCTATAATGTCCGTATCGAGAATGGAACGGTGATGGTCGACCCAAAAGCGAATAAACCGGGCGCGCGCGCAGAGCCCGCTGTGATTTCAGTGGGAGAGGCGTCATGAGCATGGAAAAAGGCGTCATCAATCCGGAAAATCGCGATCCCCATGAAATGTTCATCGGTTGGGGGCGGGCGCCGTCTGTGGACCGGCGGTTTTTGCTCGGTGCGTTGCCGGTGACGCTGGCGGCGACCGCAGGTGGAAGTTATCTCGTGGCGTCCAACCTCTCCGATCCGGGCGCGGGCGCCTGGCTCACCGGCGCGACTCATTCCGTCACAGGCGTGTTGACGAACGATCCTTATCCGATGATCCGGACGCCGGATGCGACTTCGCCTTCCGGGATGCGCACAATCCTTATTGTCGCTGAGGGCAAGTGCACGAGCGGCCTCAAGCTCGACAGCGCTAAAGGACGCCTCGTGACGGCGGACGGCGTTTTGATTGAGCGTAAAAACCGCCAGATGCTGGAAGTGCCTCTATTTCTTGATCAGTGGCTCTCCGACGCGCCGAGCGCCGATCAGCGCCAGCTTTCTGCGGAATTTGTAACGCCCACAGTGGAAACGCTCGGCGTCGCGCGGCTTAAGGGCAATATCATGGATTCCAAATGCTTCTTCGGCGTGATGCGGCCGGGGCGGGGACGCACTCATAAGGCCTGCGCAAGCTTATGCATCCGCGGCGGCATTCCGCCAAGTTTCTGGGCTCGGGGCGACAATGGCCGCGAGAGCGTGCTGTTAATGACCGACGCCAAGGGCGGCCCGATTGGCGAAGACGTGCTGCCGCTTGTGGCTGACCCGGTCGAGGCGGAAGGCGAGATCGTCCGTGTGGGTGATATTCTGCAATTTCGCGCCGATGTGAGCGCGTTCAACCGTATTTGATGCGCGCTACGCCTCGCGCCAGGACGCCGGGTCAAGTTTGAAATAGCCTGACAATTGCTCGTAGAGCGCCGGCTCTTCGCGCGCGAGCGCTTGAGGTTTCTCGAAAAAATATTCGACGGCGACCGCGAAAAACTCCGCAGGCGCCGTTGCACCGTAGGGGTCGAGGAATGTTTCGCGACCGCTTTCCACCTGGGCGACAAGGCGTGCATAGGCCTCGCGAAAGGCGTGCGTCCACGCGGCGCCGTCATGGTTTTGGTCGAGCACCGGCGCGCCGTCAGTGTCGCCTGATAGATCGTCAAGCTGATGCGCAAATTCGTGAAGCACCACATTGTGGCCGTCATCGTCAATAAAGGCGCCGTGTTTGGCGTGCGCCCACGACAAGATGACAGGACCACGCGCCCAGCTTTCGCCGGTGCGCACAGTTTCGCGCACGGTCTCGACATAGCCGTCGCTCTCGACTTGCTGGGATTTGAAGGCGCCCGGATAGACGAGGATCGTGCGTAAATGTTTGTACCAAGCCTCTTTGTTCACAACGAGGAGGCATGCCTGCGCCGCGATCGTGAGGCGCATCTCCTCGGTGATCTTTAGCCCTTCATGTCCATGAAAATCGATCTGGCTAAGGAAGACGTTGATCTTGCCCTCAAGCGCGCGCTGAAGCTCAAGCGGCAGGCGTGCGTAGACCGGCGCGCAAGCCGCGACGACCGACCGCTGCTCAGGCGTGAGCGGCGCAGCAAGAAGCGCGCGTTCCCGGCGGCGCTTCATCAAGGCGCGCACCGCCCAAACGCAAAGTGCAATTACGGCGACGATGAAAAGAAGGCGACCCATCGACCGGATATAGGCTTTCTCGCCTAGATATCCAATTCCTCACGCACGAAGGCGGCGTTTTCCTGAATGAAATGAAAGCGCGGCTCGGCTTTCTTGCCCATCAAACGGTCGACCAGGTCGGCGGAGAATTCGATCTTGTCCTCTGCGATGACAACGCGCGCGAGGCTGCGCGTTTCCGGGTTCATGGTCGTTTCCTTCAACTGCGCCGGCATCATTTCGCCAAGGCCTTTGAAGCGTCCCACTTCGACTTTCTGATTGGCTTTGAATTCTTCTTTGAGCAGACGATCGCGTGCATCTTCGTCCATGGCGTAGACGGTCTTGCCGCCCGCCGAAAGCCGGAACAGCGGCGGCTGCGCCAAATAGAGGCGTCCGGAATTGATCAGCTCCGGCATTTCCTGATGGAAGAACGTGATGAGGAGCGCGGCGATATGGGCGCCGTCCACGTCGGCGTCGGTCATGATGATGATCTTATCGTATCGCAAATCCTCAAGATCGAAGCGTGCGCCGAGGCCAACGCCGAGTGCTTGCGCAATATCTTGAATTTCCTGATTGGCGGCGATCTTGTCGCGGGTGGCGCTCGCAACGTTCAGGATTTTGCCTTTCAAGGGGAGAATGGCTTGCGTCGCGCGGTTGCGGCCTTGCTTGGCTGATCCACCGGCCGAGTCGCCCTCGACGAGGAATATTTCCGTACCCGTCCGTTCTTTTTGCGAACAGTCGGCGAGCTTGCCCGGCAGGCGCAGCTTGCGCGTGGCTGCAGCGCGCGAGACTTCCTTTTCGCGGCGGCGGCGTTGGCGTTCTTCCGCCCGGTCAATCACCCATTCGAGAAGCGATTGCGCCTGCTTCGGATTGGACGCGAGCCAATGATCGAATGCGGGGCGGATCGCCGCTTCTGCCAGTTTTTGCGCTTCGGCGGTGGCGAGCTTGTCTTTCGTCTGACCCTGAAATTCCGGATTGCGCACAAAGATCGAAAGGAGCGCGCCCGCGGTTCCCATGACGTCTTCGGCGGTAATGCTGCTCGCCTTTTTGTTGCCGGCGAGATCGGCGTAGGCGCGCAAGCCCTTGGAAAGCGCCGCGCGCAAACCCGCCTCGTGGGTGCCGCCTTCAGGCGTCGGCACGGTGTTGCAGTAAGAATGCACGAACCCGTCAGCATCGCCAAAGCCCGCCGCGCCCCACAGCACCGCCCATTCCACATTGCCGTGACCGCCATCTTCCTTCTTGGTGATCTTGCCTGTGAACATTTCCTCGGTGACGGTCGGTTTTCCATCGGCGAGGCTTACGAGATAATCGGAAAGGCCATTGTCGAATTTCAGAACGGCGTCCGCGGGCGTCGTGTCTTTTTCCTTGATGAGCGACGGCGCGCACTTCCAGCGAATTTCAACACCGCCGAAGAGATAGGCTTTCGACCGCGCCATCTTGTAAAGCCGGGCCGGTTTGAACGCAGCCTTAGCGCCAAAAATTTCCGGGTCAGGATGAAACATGATCGTGGTGCCGCGCTTATTCGGCGCAGGACCTTCCTTCTCCAGCTTGTTGCGCGGCTTGCCTTTCGAGTACGCCTGCACCCACTTTGTTTGTTTGCGGCAAACCTCGACGATTAGGTCGTCAGACAGCGCATTGACGACGGACACGCCGACGCCGTGGAGACCGCCCGACGTCGCGTAGGCCTTGCCTTCGAATTTACCGCCCGAATGGAGCGTCGTCATAATGACTTCGAGGGCGGATTTCTTTTTGAACTTCGGGTGCGGATCGATCGGGATGCCGCGGCCATTGTCAGAGACGGAAAGATAGCCGTCGTCATAGAGCTCGACCTCAATACGCGTCGCATGTCCGGCGACGGCCTCGTCCATTGAGTTGTCTAGAACTTCGGCGAACAGGTGATGCAACGCTTTTTCGTCGGTGCCGCCGATATACATGCCTGGACGCTTTCGCACCGGCTCGAGGCCTTCCAGCACCTCAATATCCTTGGCGGTGTAATCGTCTCCGAAAAGGTCCCGGTCTTTCTTGGCGGTTGCGCGCGAGGCCATATCGTTGCGTGGTCCCTGTCTCTTGGAATTCTATTCTGGCGATGATTCGTGAAACCGCATCTTGTCGCCGAAGCGCGGCGAAAGCACAAGCGGCCTTGCGTACTGGCCCGCAAACAAAAACCGCCCGGGCAGGGCGGTTTTGCGATTGATAGATTGTCGGCGCTGTCGCCTGCTCATTTCCGGCGGCCCGCGAAGCCAAGACCGGAAAGGCCTGCAAGCAAGAGCCAGATGGCGCCGGGGAGGGGCGTCGCGAGCGCGCCGTCGGCTGATTCCGGCGTCTCCGGGCTTTCCAGTGTGATAAATGCGTCCGCTGGCAATCCCTCGCCGTCATTGCGAGCGATCACAAATACCTCGCCGCCTTCAAAGGCCACGTCGAATGCATTGTTTTCGTTAATCGTGAGGCGCCCTTCCGGGTCGAAGCTAAACGCCGGCGGCGCGGCTTTGGTGCTGAGGCGTTGACGATCAATTGATGCCGACGTTGAGGCGAAGAGCGCCATCGCCCGTTCGGCAGAAATTGCAGCCGTGTTTTCGTCGAACCGCACCTTGCTGACCGCCACGGGCTGCGTCTCGGCCGCGGCGAGCGGGACGGTGAAAGTCGTTAACGCGAATGCGGCGGCGCTCATAAACTTGTTCATATCTTTCCCCCTCATGTTTCACGGGATGGCGTCAGAAGACGCAGGTGAAACATCCGGTTAAAAAGTTAACCATCCGTATTGAAATGGTTAATAGAACGCGTCTTTACTATAAAATTTTACGCAATGGGTTAACGCCTTCCCCGATTCCCGCATAAACGAAAAAACCCGGCGTCGCCGCCGGGTTTTCTGTCGATCATTTGAGGCGCGTAATTACCAGATTTGCACGCGATCTTCCGGAGCGAGATAAAGCGCGTCGCCTTCCTCAACGTTAAACGCTTCATACCAAGCGTCCATGTTCCGCACGACGCCGTTGACGCGATACTGCGCCGGGGAGTGCGGGTCTGTTGCGATCTGGTTCTTCAACGCCTCGTCGCGAACGATGCGTTTCCAGACCTGCGCCCACGCCATGAAGAAGCGTTGATCGCCGGTGTAGCCGTCGATGACCGGCGCCTCTTCGCCATTAAGCGATAGTTTGTAGGCGTAATAAGCCATGGCGAGGCCGCCAATATCACCGATATTTTCACCCATCGTCAGCTCGGGATTGACCTTGAAGCCTTCAACAGGTTCGTACCCGCCATATTGTCCACCAAGAGCGTCGGCGAGTTTCTGAAATTCCGCGGCGTCTTCTCCGGTCCACCAGTCGCGCAGGCGTCCGTCGCCGTCGGATTTACGGCCTTGATCATCGAAGCCATGGCCGATCTCATGCCCGATCACGGCGCCGATGCCGCCATAATTGACCGCTGCGTCGGCCTCCGGATCAAAGAAGGGGGCCTGAAGAATGGCGGCGGGAAAGACAATCTCGTTGCGTGTCGAGCTGTAATAGGCGTTGACCCGCTGCGGGTTCATGCCCCACTCGGTCTTGTCGATCGGCCCGCCAAGTTTGGAAATGTCGTCGCGCCATTCCCATAGATCGCTCGCTTTGCTGTTTGCGTAGGCGTCGCCGCGCACCACATCGAGACCGGCATAGTCTTCCCATTTGTCCGGGTACCCGATTTTGGGCGTGAACTTTTCAAGCTTTTCGTGCGCCTGAACTTTGGTCTCCTCGCCCATCCATGGCAGCGTGTCGAGACGCTCGTCCATGGCGCGGCGTAAATTGGCGACCAGCTCTTCCATTTGCGTTTTCGAGGACGCGGGGAAATGTTTATCCACGTAAACTTTGCCGACAGCTTCGCCGAGTGCGCCGTTGACGGCGGCGACGCCGCGCTTCCAGCGCTCGCGTTGTTTCGGCGTGCCGCGTAACTCGGTTCCGTAGAAGGCGAAGTTCGCGTCGTCGAATGGCGTCGGCAGGATCGCGCTGTTCGACCGCAAGAGGTGGAATGTCAGATAAGCCCGCCATGTCTCAACCGGCGTTTCGGCGAGGATCGTTGCGAGGTTCTGGATGGCGTCGTCCTCACGCAAAACAAATTCCGTCTCGCCGGAAAGGCCCGCCGCTTCCAACATCGCGTCCCACGGCGCCGCAGGCGCAAAGGCTTTCAGCTCATCTTTAGTTTTTAGATTATAGGTGAGGTCGCGATTTCGGCGTTTGGCCGGTTCCCAATGCACCTGCGCAATGCTTGTCTCCAGCGCATGGATTGCTTCTGCTTTTCCAGCGGCGTCCTCTATCTCGGCCAGTGTTAAGATCTCTGCGATATAGTCTTTATACTTCGCGCTTTTGTCAGCAAATTTTTCATCAAGGTAATAGTTCCGGTTCGGCATGCCGAGCCCGGCCTGCCCCATATAAACGATATAGCGGTCAGGCTGCTTCGCATCGACGCCCACAAAGGCGCCGAACAATGAATTCGCGCTGAGGTCGGGACGGACCATCGCCGCGGCCACGTCTTCGATCGTTTCAAGGCCATTGATGTAGGCGAGGTCGTCCGCAAGCGGCGTGAGGCCTTTTTCATTGATAGCGTCTACGTCGACGAAGCTCGCAAAATAATCGCCGATCTTTTGTTCGGCTGATCCGGCCGGCGCGCCGCCGGCCGCTGCGTCTTCGATGATTTTTCGAACGCGCTCCTCTGACCGTTCAAAGAGGACGGTGAATGAGCCGTAGCTTGAAAATTCGTCCGGGATCTCGAACGTATCGAGCCATTTGCCGCTCACATGGCGGTAGAAATCATCACCGGGCTTAACGCTGTCGTCGACAAACGCCGTATCGACGCCCCAGGTTCCAAGCTCGGGACCGGTCGCCTCGCCAGCGTCGGCCTCAGAAACAGCTTTGGCGCTCGCCGCATTTTCATCCGTCGCCTCATCAGCCGCTTTTTCCCCGCCGCATCCGGCGATCGCCAGCGCCGCTGCGCCCGCCATTAACCATTGTTTCACAGGCAAATCTCCTTCGTGAGCCGTTAACGCCGTTCTCAGCGGCGAATCGCGCGCGACCATGTCGAAACCGCGCGCCGATAGCAACCGGGTGCGCGGCGAACAGCGGCTCACAGGCGATCAAAGGTTAATGATCAGTAAATTTTGGCAAGGAAGATGCAACGGCGCTGGTCGGGGCGAAGCGCGGGCGAAAAGCGCGCCGCAAGCGCCCCAAAAGGACGAATTGGGGTGAGAGGTGACCAGCCATGGATTTGCTTAAACGTTTCGGCCGAGCGCGCGACGGCAATATCGCCATCATGTTTGGCCTATTTCTGGTGCCGACGTTGGCGGGCGCTGGCATCGCAGTTGATTTTGTGCGCGCAAACGCGGTGCGCTCTGCGCTCGTTGAAGCGGCTGACTCCGGCGTGCTGGCGGCGGCGCGCGCAAGACTGCTCGACGGCTCGCTGACGGAAACGCAAGCAAGCGCAATCGCGCGGCGCTATTTCGACGCCAATCAGGACGGCGCCGATGTGGAGATTGACAGTTTCAGTTTCCAATTCGACGAGGACACTGAGCGTTATACGTTAAACATCACCGGCCGCGTGCGAACCGCCATTCTGGGCGTTATCGGTAACGACTTCGTGCCCTTATCGATCAGATCGTCCGCCAACGCATCGACGCCCGGTCCGGTTGAAGTCGCGCTTGTGCTCGACAACACCGGATCGATGTCCGGCGACAAAATCAAGGCGCTGCGCAAATCAGCGCGCGATCTTGTCGATATTCTTTTAAAAGATGATTCCGGCGACTTTAAAGTGGCGCTGGTTCCATTCGCGCAATATGTGAATGTGGGGACGGTGAACGCGGGCGAGACATGGGTTACTGTGCCGCCCGGCGCGGTTGGCGACGTTTGGAACGGATGCGTCGGCTCGCGTAATTTTCCGGCGAATATTGATGACGGTTTATTCTTATCTAACCCTGCGCCGGGTGTATTGAACGTTGATTGTCCGCAGGCGATCAATCCGTTAACGGCTGAACGGACAGAAATTATACCAAAGATCAACAATATGGGCGCCGCCGGCTCGACGTATATTCCGGGCGGCCTCACCTGGGGGCGACGTGTCTTGTCAAACGCTGAACCATTCACAGAAGGTCTCAGCGACGCGCAGTCAGCGTCGCAAAATGGATTAAAAGCAATTGTTTTGCTTACCGATGGCGCGAATACTCGCGCCCCGAGCTATCCGGCGCATGATGTGAAAGATCAAGCCGCCGCCGATACATTAACCGACGAGATGTGCCGGGACCTGGCGCAGGACGACTTCCGCATTTACGCCATTGCTTTTGAGGTGTCCGACCCGACCACTGAAGCGTTAATGCGCAATTGCGCGACCGAGGACGGCGGCTATTTCGACGCCGATAATCCGACGCTTCTGGCGGCGGCGTTTTCGGCTATCGCCACCGATTTGGTTAATCTCGCCTTGTCGGAGTAGACCGCACATCGCTGAAATGTGATCGAAATTCTTAACGCGTATTGGGTTACTGCAAACATTTGTTCACCCCTTGATGCTCAAATCTCAAATTCTTGAGGGTGAGAGAAATGTTAAGACGGTTCTCCAGCGATCTGTCCGGCAATGTCGCGATGATGTTCGGGCTCTTTCTGATCCCGATCCTGCTTGGCGCGGGGATCGCCATCGATTTCATCCGCGCCAATCAAGTCCGCAGCGCCATTATCGAAGCAGCCGACGCAGGGGTGCTTGCGGCTGCGCGTGCGAAGATCGTCGATCCTTCCCTTAGCGAGGCGGCGGCGAAAGCAATCGCGCAGCAATATTTTGATGCGAATGCGCGGTTGAGCGGTGTGTCGCTTGATAGTTTTAGTTTCAGTTTTGACGGCGATGACGACGAGTTTCAACTCGTGATCACCGGGCGCACCGAGACATCTATCCTCGGCGTGGTCGGGCAGGATTATATGCCTTTTTCGGTCAATTCCGAAGCGCGCGCCCGTCCAGCGGGACCGGTTGAAGCGGTGATGGTGCTGGACAATTCAAGTTCAATGGCCGGCGCGAAGCTCATCGCACTGAAGGATTCCGCAAACATTCTGGCGAACGCGCTTCTGGGGCCGGCAAGCAGCGGGGATTTCGAAGTGGGTATGGCGCCGTTTGCGCGTTATGTGAATGTAGGCACAAGCACTACAGGAAGACCCTGGCTTGAAGTGCCACCCCTTGGCGGGGGCGACGTTTGGAATGGATGCGTCGGATCGCGTCCTTACCCGGACAACACGTTCGATGCGAATTTCAACTCAATCCCGGTCCCAGGCATATTAAATGCGTCATGCCCTCAGGCTGTTACACCGCTTACAGATAATCTATCAGAACTCGAAACAGCGATTGACAATATGGCCGCTGACTACGGCACATATATCGCTGGCGGCCTAAGCTGGGGATTGCGCCTGCTGTCCAACAACAAGCCATTCAACGAAGCGCGGCCGAAAGCGCAAATCGCCAACAAGAACGGCTTCAAGACGATCATTTTGTTGACCGACGGAGCGAATACGCGGGCGCCCGATTATCCGACGCATAACTCCAATGACGACGATTTGGCGAACCAGTTGACGACTGAAATTTGTAACATCGCCAAAGCGGATGACATCCGCATCTACACGATCGCCTTCGAAGTCTCCGACCCGGACACCGAAGCGCTTTTGCGCGATTGCGCATCAGAAGACGGCGGCTATTTCGACGCTGATAATCCGTCATTGCTGGAGGCGGCTTTTTCCACAATCGCCATCGATCTCGTTCAACTTTCCCTCTCGAAATAATCAGAACCGCCGGTTGCCAAGCCCAATGGCTTGCGGCACGGTTGACGCGCATTTGATTTTCACTACGAGCGTCGGCCATGGATTTGAGAAACGTCATCCGCACCATCCCGGATTATCCAAAGCCGGGCATCATGTTTCGCGACATTACAACGCTGCTTACCGATGCGCGCGGTTTTCGCCGGGCGGTGGACGAGCTTGTGCAACCGCTCGCCGGGGCCAAGATCGACAAGGTCGCCGGCATCGAAGCGCGGGGCTTTATTCTGGGCGGCGCCATCGCGCATCAATTGTCGGTGGGCTTTGTGCCAATCCGTAAGAAGGGCAAGCTGCCCTATGAGACGATTAGCGAAGAATATGCGCTTGAGTACGGCGTCGATGAGGTGGAGATCCATACCGACGCCGTCGAAAAAGGCGAGCGCGTGCTTCTGGTCGATGATTTGATCGCGACAGGCGGCACGGCGATCGCTGCGATCAAATTACTTGAACGCGCCGGCGCGGAAGTGGCTCTGTGTTCGTTTGTCGTCGATCTTCCCGATCTCGGCGGGGCGGAAAAGCTGCGCGGTCTCGGCAAGGAAGTTGTTGCGCTTGTCCAGTTCGAGGGCGAGTAGGGCCTTAAGTAATGGCGGCCGGTGAAATCGCCTTCAGCCATCGCCTCGCGCAAGCGGCGGACATCCCCGCCATCATCGCGTTAATGCGTGTCGCCATCGCGGAAAATATGAAAGCGTTTCTGTCGCCGGAAGAGATTACCGCTGCGCAAGAGACCATGGGCGTCGATCAAACGCTGATCGATGACCAGACATATTTTCTGATCGAGGCGGTCGTTAGGAGCGAGCGGGTCCTCGTCGGGTGCGGCGGATGGGGCAAGCGCCGCACGCTCTATGGCGGCGACCACACCAAGGGGCGCGATGACAGCTTTTCCGACCCCACGACCGAAGCGGCGCGCATCCGAGCAATGTATACGCATCCCGACTGGACGCGGCGCGGTATCGGCACGTTGCTTCTCGATCTTGGGGAAGCCGCCGCGCGCGACGCGGGCTTCAAAACAATCGAACTCGGATCAACGATTCCAGGCGAGCCGCTATATCTCGCGCGCGGCTATGTGGAGATTGACCGCGAGGAACATGTGGGCGTGAATGGCGCGCCAAACATAGTGATCCGGATGCGGAAGTCTCTTGACTGAGCGCTAGTTGTTCGTTGGCGCTGGGGGTTGCTGCGGAAAGTAGAGCCCACTTGTATCGAAGCCGCGCGCTGCAAGATCCGCCAACGTCGCCGCCTTCACGTCGTCATTGATTGTGGGCGTGCGCGATAAAATCCAGAGATAGCGTCCCTTCGGCTCGCTGACCACGGCCAGCGAATAATCCGCGGCCAGATCGATGATCCGGTAGTCGCCCCAGAATGGGCCGAAGAAACTGACCTTCAGCTTGGCGTTCGAGGCGGCGTCGACGATGCGCGCGCGCCCGTTCGCAATTTTTACGTCGCCGTCTGGCGCATTTTTGCGGCAGGTGTTTGTGACGCTAATCAGCCCGTCATCGCGGCGCGCATATTCTGCTGTGACGCCCTCGCATCCGCGCTCGAACCGGTTGGGCAGGCGGGCGATTTCATACCAGCGGCCGAGATATCGCTCGACGTCAACCGACGCCACTGTTTCAAGCGGCGCGTCGTCGGCGCGATAGGAGGGCTGGGCCGCGCAACCAGAGAAAAGCGCTAATATTGCCATGGTGAAAAAAATTCGCACCATCATAAATTTTCCTTTTATTACAGCGCATTACGCGGTTGTATCGGTTTGATCACGCCAATTTTCTTTGTTTGCGGCAAGGAAAGTTCTTATATCAAGCGCGCGAAGTTAGGGATGGTTCATGTCAGCACAGTCAAAAGGTAAACGCCTCACCGCCGCCGATATCAGGATGCGCAAGGGAGGCGAGCCGATCGTTTGCTTAACAGCCTATGACGCGCCGACAGCGTCCATTCTCGATGGGCATTGCGACCTTTTGCTCGTGGGCGACAGCGTGGGCATGGTTGTTCACGGGCTGACTTCCACTGTCGGCGTTACGCTCGATATGATGATCATGCACGGCAAGGCGGTGATGCGCGGCGCTGACCAAGCGATGGTAGTCGTGGACATGCCCTTCGGCAGTTACGAAGCCGGACCGGAAGAGGCGTTCCGCAACGCTTCACGCATTCTTGCCGAGACGGGCGCGCAGGCCGTCAAGCTTGAGAGCGGCCAATATGCGGCGAACATTATCAAGTTTTTGGTGGAGCGCGGCGTGCCCGTCATGGGTCATGTGGGTTTACGACCGCAAGCGGTGAACGTCACCGGCGGCTTCAAAGCCAAAGGGCGCACCGAAGAAGAGCGCGCAGAGATCATGGCGGAGGCGGAGGCGACTGCCGCGGCCGGCGCCTTTGCGCTGGTTATCGAGGGCGTCGCGGAGGATCTCGCGCGTGAAATCACCGAACGCGTTGATATCCCGACGATCGGCATCGGCGCCTCGTCGGCGTGCGACGGCCAGATTCTCGTGACGCAGGATATGTTGGGCGTCTTCGACTGGACCCCGAAATTCGTGAAACGCTACGGCTCCCTGAAAACCGCGATCAATGACGCCGCCGGGCAATATGCAAGCGAGGTGCGCGCGCGCACGTTCCCCGAGCCAGCGCAAGTTTATCGCCTCGGCGTCGCGCCAGAGAAAACGGTTAAGTCATCGTGACCGCGGCGGCCCCTGGATTCGGCCCCACTTTGCGTTGCGCGCGCGCTTAAACGTCGATAGAACCTCACGCTTGGGAACGATAAGAGCCGGTCGCCCCAAGATCGGCCCCATGACTTAAAAGGCGTTGCAGTGGCGAACGATGAAAGTATCTTACGCGAAGTAGACCAAAATCTTGCGGAAGATGATCAAGCGCAATTTTTCCAGAAGAACGGCCCTCTCCTGATTGGCGGGGCCGCGGCGATCGTTGCGCTGGTGGCCGGCATGCAATTCTGGTCGGCGCAAAAGAACAGCGCTGCAGAAAAAAGCGCGATTGGCTTTGAAGAGGCGGTGCGTACGCTCGAAGAAGACCCGGAAGCGGGGCGGGCGGCGCTCGCGTCTTTCAAAGATGAGGCGAGCGCCGGATATGCGGTCCTGTCCGACATGCGGCGCGCGGCCTCGCTCGCCGGCGGCGGTGAACGGCTCGCCGCGCTTGAGATTTACCGCGCCATTTATGGGGACGGCGCCGCGCCGAAAAGGATGAAACATTTGGCCCGGTTACGTGCGGCCTCGCTGGCGCTCGAAGACGGCCGCGACGCGGTTCTTTCCGACCTTGGCGAATTACAAAATGATTCATCAGCAATCGGATTTTATGCGCGAGAAATCGCAGGCGTCGCCGCGCTGAATGTGGGCGACTATGAAACCGCCAAGGCGATTTTTGAGCGCGCCGCCGAAAGCCCGGATGCGCCGCAGGCTGTACGCATTCGTGCGGAAGAATTGGCTGCGCTAGCAGTGTCCGGAAAAGCGGGCGTTAATATCACAAAAGATTTGCAGGCGAACGATCTCAGCAAGTCGCTTGAACGGACATCGCCGTCGCTCGACGCGATCGAGGGTTTTATTGGCGACGGTCACAGCGCCGATGATGGTCACGACCACGGCGTGACAAGCCAGGACGCGCCGGTTCTTGAAGTGGCGGAACCGCCCGCTTCTGACGCGCGCGTGGAAGAGAATGTTGAAGGCGAAGAGGCGACGGCCGAGCCTGAACCAGAAGATACCGCTGGGGCGAACGACAACCCGGAGCCGCAAGAGTAAATCATGATTAAAACCCGCACTACAGGCGACTGGCTGGTCCTTCTGGCCGGCTGCGTCCTTCTTTCCGCTTGTTCTTCAAATCCGGTTCTCGACCGGGTGACCGGGATATTTGACGGCGATGAAGAAAAAGCCAAGGCTGAAAAAGAAGAGGATGACGAGCGCATTTCTATTCTCGCCCTCGATGAGACCGTCGAAGCCGATCCGCGTTTCGCGGGTGTTCTGATCGATGTGCCGCCGTCATACCGCAACGTCTCCTGGCCGCAGCCTGGCGGCGAAGCTGATCACACGCTCCATCATCTGAGCGCCGAAGTCAGTCTGGAAGAAATCTGGAAGACGGACATCGACGCGGAATCATCGCGGCGGGCGCGCCTCACATCGCCGCCGGTCGCCGCCGACGGAAATATCTACGTAATCGACGCCGAAGCGCGCGTCTCTGCGATCGACATGGAAAGCGGCGATCGTCTATGGCGTACGGAGCTTGCGCCGGAGTTGAAAGAAAAATTCCGTATACGCGAAATACTCAACAGATCGTCGCCCTCCGAGATTGGGTTCGGCGGCGGCGTCGCATACGATGGCGGACGTCTATTTATCACCTCCGGCTTCGGTTTCGCCGCTGCGCTCAATGCTGAGACTGGCGAGGAATTATGGCGGGTGGAAACGGATGCGCCGGTTCGCACCGCGCCGACCGCCTATCGCGGCGCAGTCTATTTTGTCACGAACACGAACCAGCTCTTCGCACTGTCGCAGACGGACGGATCGCAGGAGTGGTCGTTTCAGTCCTTTGAAGAAGCGGCGCGGATTCTCTCATCGGCGAGCCCCGCCGCCGCAGGCGACCTTGTTGTCGCACCTTTTTCTTCCGGCGAGTTGATCGCCTTTTTGTCGGACTCCGGCCGCTCTGTCTGGAATGACACCCTCGTGCGCAATACGCGGCTGACGGCGCTTTCAACGCTTAATGATATCGCGGGCGCGCCGGTGATCGACCGTGGTCTTGTGTATGTCGTTTCCCACGCAGGCCGGCTGGCGGCGATCGATATCAGAACCGGCAACCGCGCCTGGGAGGCGCCGATCGCCAGCCTTCAAATGCCATGGGTCGCTGGCGACTATATCTATATCGTTTCCGTCGACGCCGAGCTTGTCTGCATCGCCCGTAATGACGGCGCCGTCGTGTGGGTGGAGCAGCTCACCCGCTATAAGAATGAGAAGAAGCGCAAGGGACGCATCACCTGGGCGGGCCCTGTGCTCGTCGGGGATCATCTGGTGCTTAACTCGTCGGACGGCGAGGTCATCAAGGTGGCGCCTCAAAGCGGCGCAGTTCTCGACCGAAGAAAAATCAGCGACGGCTCGGTCGTCTCGCCGATTGTTGCAGACGAGAAAATCTTTGTGCTGACGGAAAAAGGCAAGCTCTACGCCTTGAAGTAGGGTTCTTGAAGGCGGGCCGCCCATGCCGTTGAAAATCGCGATCGTCGGACGGCCGAATGTGGGCAAGTCGACGCTGTTCAACAGGCTCGTGGGCAAACGCCTTGCGCTCGTTGATGATACGCCGGGCGTGACGCGCGACCGCCGAGAAGGCGAGGCGAAGCTCGGAGATCATATCGCGATCTTGATCGACACGCCGGGCCTCGAAGAGGCGCCGGAGCGGTTGCTTGAAGGGCGGATGCGCCAACAAACCGATCGCGCCGTCGAAGAGGCTGATCTTTGTTTATTTGTTTACGACGCTCGTGCCGGGCTCACGCCTTTGGACGAGTCGTTCGCGAGCCTCTTGCGGGCGGCTGACAAGCCCGTTCTCTTGCTTGCAAATAAAGCCGAAGGCGCTAAGGGCGCGGAGGGCGTCTATGATGCGTATAGTCTCGGCATGGGCGAGCCAATCGCGATTTCGGCCGAACACGGCGAGGGCATGGCCGATCTCTTCATTGCCCTCGAGCCCCATCTGGAAGCGGCCGCAGAGCACGATGTTCAGCCGGATGCGGAAGAAGAGGGGTGGGACGATCCCTTGAAGCCATTGCGTCTTGCGATCGTTGGGCGGCCAAACGCCGGCAAATCCACGCTTATCAATCGGATGATCGGCGAAGATCGCCTGCTTACGGGGCCGGAAGCGGGGATAACGCGCGATTCGATTTCCGTCGAATGGCGCTGGCAAGGGCCTGACCGGGAATGGCCGGTGAAGCTCTTCGACACCGCCGGCATGCGAAAGAAATCTCGCGTGCAGTCGAAGCTCGAAAAGCTCTCCGTTGCGGACTCATTGCGGGCGATCCAGTTTGCCGAGGTCGTGACATTGCTCATTGATGCAGAAAGCCCTTTTGAAAAACAGGATCTGCAAATCGCCGATCTCGTCATTCGTGAGGGCCGGGCGCTTGTGATCGCCGTAAACAAATGGGATTTGATCGAGGATAAAGACGCCGCAGCGCGCGACTTGCGCGAAAAGGCGTCGCGGCTTTTGCCCCAAGCGCCGGGCGCGCCGCTTGTCTTTTTTTCCGCTCTTACGGGCCGGAATATCGACCGGCTGATGCCGGCGGTGACGTCGGTTTATGTTGATTGGAACGCCAGAGTAAAAACGCCCGACCTCAATACCTGGCTGCGCGATGCGACCGAACGCCATCCGCCGCCGGCTGTTTCAGGCCAGCGCATAAAATTGCGGTATATCGCGCAGACGAAGACGCGTCCGCCGACTTTTGTGGCGCAATGTACGCGTGCGGACGATGTGCCGGCATCTTATAAGCGGTATTTGGTTAATTCGATCCGGGAGGCTTTCGATATTCCAGCTGTCCCAATCCGGCTTATCTTGAAAAAACCGGACAATCCTTACGCGAAATCGGATAACCGCCGTTAATCTTGATCCGTTATCGAAACCGCTTACGTGAAGAAGCGCAGGGAGGCGAATTCATGAATTCAACGGTAAAGAACGGCGCCGCGGTTGTTATCTTCTTACTGGTGATCGGCGCCGGTGTTCTCTGGTATTCAGCTAACCGAACCCACGTTTTCCGATTCTCTGAGGGCGCAATCGAGCGGGTCCTTCAGGAGCGTGCGCCGGTGACGCGATCCTATATGCGCGTCTTCGACGTCACGGTTGATAAGCCGCGTGTTGACCTGGTGGAAGAAAGTGATCGCGTTGCAGCTGGCGTTGACGTGGCGCTTGATATCAAGATCGGTGATATTGCGGCGCCGATCTATGGCGCAGTCGATCTTTCAGGGGCTATTGATTACCGTGCGGATGAAGCGGCTTTTTATTTAACAGACCCTGAGATTGAAGCGCTTAAGATACAGGGTATTCCAGAGCGGTATTCCGATCGCGCACACGGCGTCATCAAATTGGCGATCAAGGAGTTCTACGAAGAGCGCCCGCTTTACGTGCTCACTGGAGAGGAAACACCGAAACGCGCCGCGCGATTATTGCTGCGCGATGTGGTCGTGAAGGACGAGCATCTGGTGATTACGCTCGGTCTTGATCAGTCATAAGCGGCGCATTAGTCGCGCACCATCACGCCTTCGAGCACCGTTTGGCCGTTCTGTCGGATTTCAACGGCGTCCCCCTCATTGACGAGCGGCACCGGGTGTCCATGACGGGTGTCGAGAAATTCGTCCGCACGCCCATTTTTAAGGCTGACGGCGCCGACCATGGCCCCATTGACGTAAATGTCTGCGGAAACGCCCGCCGCGCCGCGCACCTCAATTTCAAGGCAGCGCGCGCCTGAGGAATAAGCCGCGAATTCGATTTCGCCATACCCGGTGAACCCATCGACCCCGCGCAGCTTCGCTTCCAAGTCCGCTGTTTTCACAGAAAACAGCCGCGTCAGAACATTCAGCACGATTATCCCCTCGATGCCCCTTCTAATGCGAAGAGGCTATCACAATGGAGGCAAATCGTTAAGAAACGCCGATTGCTGAGGGGGCGACAGCGCCTAGCGCCGCCGCGTCGGCTCGTTACGCTTCCAGATAGGGCCCTTCGGGCTCATGGTAGGCGAGCCGGCGGTCCAGATATTCCTCCGCCATGGCCAAAAACTCGTCCATATGCTCTTCGAAGAAATGATCGGCGCCGGGCAGGACGCTGAATTCGATCTTGCGTCCTTTCTGGGTGCGCGTCCGCTCCACCATGCCTTTGGTTTCTTCCGGCGGACAGATTTTGTCGTGCTCGCCGTGGATCACGATCCCTGAAGAGGGGCAGGGCGCCAGAAACGAAAAGTCATAAAGATTTGCTGCGGCGGACGCGGAGATAAAGCCCGCGATTTCCGGCCGGCGCATCAGGAGTTGCATTGAAATCCAGGAGCCGAATGAGAATCCCGCGACCCAGGCGAACGGCGCGTTGGGGTTCATCGACTGCAGGTAGTCAAGCGCCGTCGCAGCATCGGCAAGCTCGCCCTGTCCTTGATCATATTCGCCCTGACTGCGCCCGATGCCGCGGAAATTAAATCGCAAAACAGAAAATCCTTTGCGTGCGAAGAGATTATAAAGCTCGTAACAGGCGCGGTTGTTCATGGTGCCGCCAAACAGCGGGTGCGGGTGAAGGATCAGCGCCACCGGCGGATTGTCGTCGCGGCCTTTTTGATAGCGCCCTTCAAGGCGGCCTTCCGGTCCGGCGAAAATTACTTCAGGCATGAAAGCGTCCTTTTGCTTCTTGGCGGCGACGGAAGCCAGAGTGTCGCACTTGGATAAGTGCGCTATATGGCGCTCATAACCGCAAAATCACGTGATTTTTGGCGTTCTGATTGTTGACTGTTTTAGTGGGATTTCTTAAGTCCACCATCAAGACGTCATTGCTGGCGCGGGCTATAGCACAGATGCGGCGCGTGTCGCCATAAAAGCGTCGATCTGCAGCAAATCCGCAACAGGCGAACGAACGGATCAGGACCCGATGAAACTGACGACGAAAGGCCGGTATGCTGTTTCCGCGATGGCGGATCTGGCGGCGTTCGCCGACGGCGCGCCGGTGGCCTTGTCAGAAATCGCGCTCCGTCAGGGCATTTCGCTTTCCTATCTGGAACAGCTCTTCGCCAAGCTCCGGCGGGCCGGTCTGGTGGAAAGCGCACGCGGCGTCGCTGGCGGCTACGCACTGGCGCGCGGGCCAGACGCGATCCGGGTTAGCGACATTGTCGGCGCAGTAGACGAAGAGATCAAAACAACCGCCTGCGCCCCCGGCGCGGCGAAGGGTTGTCAGGGTACGTCGGCGCGCTGCCTCACCCACGATCTATGGGATGAGCTTGGCCGCCAGATCGAAATTTTCCTCAATGCGGCAAGCCTGGAAGATGTGGTCGAGCGGCGCATCCTCGGCATGGCGTCGGTGAACGCACCCGCGCGTGAAAATGCGAATTCCGTGAATCGGCGGCCCGTGGAGGCGGCGGAATGATTCGCCATTATCTCGATCATAACGCAACAGCGCCTGCGCGCCCCGAGGCGATTGACGCGGTCGCGCGCGCCATGGCGGCGACGGGTAATGCATCGTCCGTACACGCTGAAGGCCGCGCCGCGCATGCGCTTGTGGAAGAAGGACGCGAAGCAGTGCGACGGCTGGTGAACGCGCCGGTCAACGGCGTCATTTTCACGAGCGGCGGCACGGAAAGCATCCACTATGCCATAAACGGCGTGAAGAACCTGCAACGCCTTTTTGTAAGCGCAATAGAACATCCTGCAGTGATTGCGACAGCAGAGGCCACGAGCCTCCCCGTTGAAACGATCCCCGTGCGATCAAGCGGCGTCGCTGATCTGGATTGGTTGCGAGACCGTCTGGCCGACTACGACCTTGAGCGCGACGGCGCGTTTCTTGTTTGCTTAATGCTCGCCAATAACGAAACGGGCGTGATCCAACCGGCGGCGGAGGCTGGAAAAATTACCCATGAGGCGGGCGGTTTGATCTTTGTCGACGCTGCGCAAGCGGTTGGAAAAATTCCTGTTAATTTTGTGATGCTCGGCGCTGATATGATGAGCCTCACCGGTCACAAATTCGGCGGCCCGCTCGGCGTTGGCGCCTTGATCGTTGGCCCGAACCTGCCGCTTGCACCGGTAATGCGCGGCGGCGGTCACGAAATGAATCGGCGCGCAGGCACGTCGAACGCGCCCGCCATCGCGGGACTTGGCGCGGCGTGCGATGTCGCCGCGGACTTTGCGCGCGCTGACGAGATCGCGCGGCTTCGCGATCAGATTGAAACCGCTGTCGTCGCAGCGGGCGCCCATATCTGGGGCGCGGACGCTGAGCGTCTTCCGGGCACGCTATGTTTCTCCGCCCCCGGATTTTCGGCGGAAACGCAGCTTATGTCGATGGATCTTGCGGGCGTCGCCGTTTCGTCGGGCTCGGCCTGTTCCTCCGGCAAGGTAAAGGCGAGCCACGTACTCGCGGCGATGGGCGCAGATGAGGCGCAAGCGATGAGCGCCCTGCGCGTGTCGCTCGGGTGGAATTCAAGCCAGGAAAATGCAGACGCGTTCATCGCCGCGTGGTGCGCGGCCTATGAACGCGTGAAAGCGAGGGCGGCGTAATGACTGTATACTTTGTCGGGCAGGTGAAGATCAAAAACCGTGAAGCGTATGACCGCTACGCCAATGCCTTCATGGGTGTTTTCGAAAAATTTAAGGGGACCATGCTCGCCGCAGATTTCGACGCGAAGATGCTCGGCGGGGAATGGGACAAAGACCGTCTGGTGATTATGTCGTTTCCCACCAAGGCAGACCTTATGGAATGGATCACCTCGCCGGAATATCAGAAAATTGGGATCGACCGCGATGAAGGCGCCGATGTGATCGGCGTTTTGGCGCAGGGAATTGAGAGCACATGAGCCAGGTAAAAGAATCCATCGATCAGGCCACAGTTGAAACGGCGAAGTCGCTTGAGACCTATAAATATGGGTTCACGACCGATATCGAAACCGAGAAGGCGCCCAAGGGACTGAACGAAGATATCGTTCGGTACATTTCCGCCAAAAAGGAAGAGCCCCAGTGGATGCTCGACTATCGGCTGGAAGCGTTCGCGCGCTGGCAAAAGATGGAAGAGCCCACCTGGGCGATGGTCGATTATCCCGAGATCGATTATCAGGACGCCTATTATTACGCCGCGCCGAAGGCTGGCTCCAAATATGAATCGATCGACGACGTGCCGGAAGAAATCCTCAAGGATTTTGAAAAGCTCGGCATCCCCCTGCGGGAGGCTGAAGTCTTGCTCGGCGTTAAAGGCGCGGGACAAAGCCCCGGCGAAGCCCGCACGCAGGGTGATGCGCCGAAAGTCGCCGTGGACGCCGTCTTCGACAGTGTTTCTGTTGCAACCACGTTTCAGGAAGAACTGAAAAAAGCCGGCGTGATTTTCATGTCGATTTCAGAGGCGATCCGCGAGCATCCGGATCTCGTCAAAAAATATCTCGGCACGGTCGTCCCCACATCGGATAATTTCTTCGCGACGCTTAATTCGGCGGTGTTTTCCGACGGGACCTTCGTTTACGTGCCCGAGGGTGTGCGGTGTCCGATGGAGCTTTCCACTTACTTTCGCATTAACGAGGCCAACACGGGGCAATTCGAACGCACGCTGATTGTCGCGGCGCCTGGCTCGTATGTTTCCTACCTTGAAGGCTGCACCGCGCCGATGCGCGATGAAAATCAATTGCACGCCGCAGTGGTGGAGCTCGTCGTCGAGGATAACGCAGAGATCAAATATTCCACCGTTCAAAACTGGTATCCGGGCGACAAAGACGGTAAGGGCGGCATCTATAATTTCGTGACAAAGCGCGCCGACTGCCGCGGCGTGAATTCCAAAGTTTCCTGGACCCAAGTTGAGACGGGCTCCGCTGTTACGTGGAAATATCCTTCTTGCGTTTTGAAGGGCGATAACTCGCAGGGCGAGTTTTATTCGATCGCTATCACCAACAATCACCAGCAAGCCGATACCGGCACAAAGATGATCCATCTCGGCAAGAATACGCGGTCGCGGATCATCTCAAAGGGCATCTCGGCGGGCAAATCGAATTCCACCTATCGCGGCCTCGTCTCCGTACACCGCAAGGCGGACAATGTGCGCAACTTCACGCAATGCGACTCGCTGTTAATCGGCGGTGATTGCGGCGCTCATACGGTGCCCTATGTGGAAACCAAAAACCCGTCCGCCGTTCTGGAGCACGAGGCGACGACCTCGCGCTTGTCGGAAGACCAGCTTTTCTATTGCCAGCAGCGCGGCCTGTCTGAGGAAGAGGCGGTCGCGCTTCTCGTCAATGGTTTCTGTAAGGAAGTTCTGCAGGAATTGCCGATGGAGTTTGCAGTGGAGGCGCAAAAGCTTGTGAGTGTCAGCCTCGAGGGGAGTGTGGGATAGCAATGCGGCATGATGATGGGCGAGGCGATTCGGCCGGGCCTTTGTCAAAATTGGCGCTGCTTGTTGTGATGTTGACTGTAATGACCATTCTCGCTGTGAATTGGAAGACTCCCAAGGACAACGCCCTTTGCGCCGATGGTGAGGTCGAACAATGGAGCGGTTACAAAGTTCTGCGCGTTAAGTGCGTAAAGAGAAAATAGGATTTGAGGCGATTGTGAGAATACTGACGTTGATTTTGTTGGGTTTGCTGATGAGCCCGGCCTACGCGCAGCCTGCGCCGTTCTCCCCTGTGATCGAAGCGAACGGCGTTCTTTATATCGCGGGGCACCTCGGGCGCGATCCTGAAACGCGCGAACTCGCCGGTGAGATCAAAGCTGAGACAAAGCAGACGCTGGAGAATATCGGGGCGACGTTGGCGAGCGTGGGTGCAACCCATGCGAACATTGTCCGCTGTCAGGTGTTTCTCGCGGATATCGGTGATTTCTCGGCCATGAATGAGGTCTACAGAACATTCTACCCCGTAAATCCTCCTGCACGGACAACGGTCGCCGTGAAGGGCCTTGCGCTTGACGCGCGCATTGAAATTGAGTGCACCGCGGTGCGCGGCCATGGGGAGGGGTAAATGGAAAAAGATCCAATATCGGCGTTGGAGAAGATGACGCGGATCACAATATTGGCGGCGCTTGTAACGACGGCCATTTTTGGCGCTGCGGCCCTTTCCGGTTGCGCCACTGACTATGCGCCGACCGCATATAACGCATGCCCGGACGGTCAGGAGCGCGTGCGCATCGGACCGCGCGGAAAACCGGCGAAATATGTTTGCCGGGATAATGTTGACGATTGAACGAGAGTAAGAAGTCAGATGTTGAAAATTGACAATCTACACGCCGGCGTTGACGGCGCCGAAATTCTTAAAGGCTTGAGCCTCGATGTGCCGGCGGGCGAAGTGCACGCGATTATGGGGCCGAACGGCTCAGGCAAGTCGACGCTGTCGCACACAATCGCCGGACGCGATGATTATGAAGTGACGGAAGGCGCGGTGACGCTCGACGGGAACGACCTTCTTGAGCTCGATCCCAATGAGCGAGCCGCCCAAGGCGTTTTTCTGTCGTTCCAACACCCGATGGAAATTCCCGGCGTCGCCACCATGAATTTCATCCGAACAGCGTTGAATGCGCAACGTGCTGCGCGCGGCGAAGACGAAGTATCGGCGGCGGATTTTTTGAAGCTCATTCGCGAGAAGGCGAAGCTCGTGGGGCTAACGGACGCAAAGTTGAAACGGCCTTTCAATGTGGGATTTTCGGGCGGTGAGAAAAAGCGCATGGAAATGCTGCAAATGGCGATATTCGAGCCGCGGTTTTGCATCATGGATGAAACCGATTCCGGGCTCGATATCGACGCCTTGAAAATGGTGGGGGACGTCGTCAACGCGCTGCGCGGACCCGATCGAGGTTTCCTGGTGATCACGCACTATCAGCGGCTTCTCGACTATATCAAACCTGATCGCGTGCATGTTCTGGCCGACGGCAAAATAGTGAAGTCCGGCGGGCCTGAGCTTGCGGCGGAGCTTGAAAGCTCCGGCTACGACCAATTTATTGAGGCGGCGTAAGGGAGCGTATCGTGTCACGGTCTCTTCTCATCAATCCCACCGCGCTCGAAGCGGGTCTTGAAGCCGAATTTGTGGCGCGCATCCGCGCGAGCGACGAACAACGCGGCGCGTTCATGAAATTTGTGGAAACAGGTTTGCCGCATCGGCGGATGGAAGGCTGGCGATGGTCGGATTTCCGCGCCGCTGCGCGCGATGCGTCGCCTGGCGCGAACGCTGCGCCAAATCCGTTCGACGGCGTTGAGGCGATCGCTGTGCGCCTGACAGACAGCGGCTGGGAAATTCCGGAAGGAACAGACGGTCTCTCGCTTTCTACAGCGGCGAGTGCGTCGCCGAGCGGGCCGATCGCTGACCACCCGATCGTGGCGCTCAACGCGGCGTTTAGCGACCAGCGTTTGCGGCTCGAAATTGAAAAAGGCGTTGTTATTCAGTCGCCGATCCTGATTCTTGATGAACGCGGCGCGACGTCATCCTTTGCGCAAGCAGAGATCGCCGTCGGTCCCAGTGCGCGCGTCACGGTGTTGCATGCGCTCACCGGTCCGGCGTCGTTTCGCGCCGCGACGCTTGATTTCAAGATCGAGGCTGGCGCGGCTGCGCAATATTTTGTTCTGTCGCCGCGCAGCGACGGCGTTTCTCACCTGACCGCGCATGCGACGCTTGGCGAGAAGGCGGCGTTCAAGGCTGTGGGGCTTTCAACGGGCGGGCGCCTTGCGCGTATTGAAGTTCACGTGACGTATGACGGTCCCGACGCCGAGGCGGTGATCAACTCCGCGGCGCTCCTCGCCGATGAGACCCATGCGGACTTTACGACGCTGGTCCGTCACAATGCGCCCGGATGCGTCACGCGTCAGATTCATAAAGGCGTTGCGCGCGATAAGGGTCGGGCGGTCTTTCAGGGAAAATTTCACGTCAATCGCGTCGCGCAGAAGACGGATGCGCAAATGACGGCGAATGCGCTTTTGCTATCCGATAACGCTGAGGCCAACCATAAGCCGGAGCTTGAAATATACGCGGACGATGTGGAATGCGCCCATGGGTCTACAGCCGGGTCGCTTGACGAAGAAGCTTTGTTCTATATGCGCCAACGCGGCCTCAGCGATGAAGCGGCGCGCGCTCTGCTCATTGAAGCCTTTGTGGGCGAAGTGTTCGACGCGATTGATGACGTGCACCTAGCGTCCGTATTCCGGCGCGCCGTGAGCGCATGGTTGGAGGTCGCTCAATGACGCTGGACGTCACAGCCATTCGCGAAGAATTCCCGATCCTCGCCCGCGAGGTTCACGGCAAACCGCTCGTCTATCTGGACAACGCCGCCTCCGCTCAAAAGCCCAGAGCCGTGATCGACGCGATGACCTATGTCATGGAACACAGCTACGCCAATGTGCATCGCGGCCTGCACACGCTCTCCAATGAAGCGACGACGGCTTTTGAAGAGGCGCGCAAGATCACAGCGCGGTTTATGAATGCGGCGTCGAACGAGGAGATTATCTTTACCGGCGGCGGCACGGACGCGTTTAATCTCGTCTCCTATGCGCTCGGCGCGGAGGAAATCGGGGCGGGCGACGAAATTATTCTCTCTCTGATGGAGCATCATTCCAACATCGTGCCTTGGCACTTGCTGCGCGAGCGCAAAGGCGTCGTGTTGAAATGGCTCGACGTAACGGATGACGGCGAAATCGATCTTGTGGCCTATGAAGGCTTATTCAGTGATCGCACGAAACTTGTGGCTGTGAGCCATATGTCGAACGTGCTTGGCGCATTAACGCCGGCAAAGGAGCTGGCGCGGATCGCCCACGCCCATGGCGCCAAAATTTTGTTCGACGGTTGCCAGGCCAGCGTCCACGGCCCTATCGACGTGCAGGCGATCGACGCGGACTTTTATGTGATGACCGGACACAAACTATATGGGCCGTCCGGCATCGGCGTTCTCTATGGAAAAAAAGCGCTGCTTGACGCGATGCCGCCTTATCGCGGCGGCGGTGAAATGATCGATATCGTCACCACCGACGCGGTCACCTATAATGAAGCGCCGCACCGGTTTGAGGCGGGGACGCCTGCCATTATCGAGGCGATTGGCCTTGGCGCTGCGCTCCAGTGGATGGAGAAAAAAGGCGTCGGCGCCATCGCGGCTCACGAGGCCGCGCTCGCCGACCACGCGATGGAAGAACTCCGTAAGCTGAATTTTGTGACGCTTTATGGTCAGGCCGCCGGCAAGGCGCCGATCATCTGTTTCGGCGTCGACGGCGCGCATCCGCATGATGTATCGTCGATCCTTGACCGGACCGGCGTCGCCGTGCGCGCCGGCCACCATTGCGCGCAGCCTTTAATGAAGCGGCTCGGCGTCACGGCGACCTCGCGCGCGTCCTTCGCCGCCTATAACACCCACGATGAGGTTGAAGCCCTCGTCGCAGGGCTCCACAAAACCCATGAGATGTTGAGCTAACCCATGACTGAAGAAGTACGCGATATTATCGATCTAAACCCGGACGCTGAGCCGGAGACGCCGCAAGCGGAAACCTCGGGCGCCGACACGATCCCGGAGGAAGAGCTTCAGCGGATTACGGCCGATATTATTCGCGCCCTCAAAACGGTTTATGACCCGGAAATCCCGGTTGATATTTACGAATTGGGCCTCATCTATAAAGTGGATTTGGACGATGACCGCCTGTTGACTGTGGACATGACGCTCACGGCGCCGGGCTGTCCTGTGGCCGGGGAAATGCCCGGCTGGGTTGAAGGCGCGGTGCGCGGCGTCGATGGCGTGGAAGACGTCAAAGTGAACATGACGTTTGAACCGCCCTGGACGCCGGAGAAAATGTCCGATGAGGCGAAACTGGAATTAGGCTGGATGTGACGATGGCCCGACCGAGACCAAAAGCGGTGACCCTGACGGATGCGGCGGCGGCGCGCATGAAAGAAATCATGGACGCGGCCGAGGAAGACTTCATCGGCGTGACGATCGGCGTGAAAAACGGCGGCTGCGCTGGCATGGAATACACGATGGACTACGCGACGGAGCAGGGGCCTCTCGACGAAGTGGTTGAAGACAATGGCGTCAAAATCCTGATCGACCCCAAGGCTATCCTCTTTTTGCTGGGCTCAGAGATCGACTTCGTCACCGAAAAACTCTCGCAACGGTTCGTGTTCAACAATCCGAACCAGACGGACGCGTGCGGCTGCGGCGAAAGCGTGACGATTGTTCCGGCGGCGCTTGAGGCCTAGTGCCTGTTTCGGCGTCATATTCCGACTATATCAAAGACCTCCTGTCGCCGTTCGGCCAAATCGCTATCAGAAAAATGTTCGGCGGCGGCGGCGTTTATTGCGACGACCTCTTTTTTGCGATCATCGGCGACGACGATCTTTGGCTCAAAGTCGATGACGTGACGCGGGCGCAGTTCGAAGCGCAGGGGCTTGAGCCCTTCGTCTTTGAGATGAAAGACGGCCGCACGGGAACAATGTCTTATTACGGCGCGCCCGAAGAGATTTACGATGACCACGACGCCTTGAAAGAATGGGTGACGCTCGCGCTCGATGCAGCGAGTCGGGCGGCGAAAGCGAAGCCGAAAAAGAAAAAGCCAGCGAAGAAGCCCGCGAAAAAGAAACCCGCGAAAAAATCGAAATCGCATTAAAATGCTGATCGCACGCCCGCGCGAATCTCTCCAAAAGTTTGGTGCAACGCAGCAAAGGCGGGTTCCGTGGCCTACGTCATTACCATTGCGCAGCGCAAAGGCGGCGCCGGCAAGACAACGCTCGCTTGCCAATTGGCGGCGGCGTTGGCGGCCAAGCAAATTCGGGTGGCAGGCGCCGACCTGGATGAGCAGCAGAGTTTCGCCTTATGGGCGCATGTGCGCGCGGCCAATCGCGACGCTGATCCTTTTTTTGCCGGCGTCTTCGAAAAGCGTATCGGTTTATCGAGCGCCGTTCGGCGGTCGCGCGGGTTAGCGGATGTCTTGATCGTCGACACGCCTCCGACGGCTGACTACGACGTGCGGCGCGCCATCGGCGCCGCCAATCTCGTGATGGCGCCGATGCAACTCTCGCCCATTGATCTGGCGGCTTCTCTACCCACCGCTGAAGCCATTGGCGCAGCGGGCAAGAGTGCGCTCTTTGTTGTCAACCGGGCGCCGGCGAAATCGCGCATCGCGGCGGAAATCCGTATCCAGATTGATAAGTATCGATTGCCTGTCGCGCGCACAGAGCTCGGCAACCGCACCGCTTATGCTGAAACCATGGGCGTTGGCGCGGGTGTTGTGGAAGCTGCGCCGCGCAGCGCCGCCGCCGCCGAAATTCGCGCGCTTACCGCTGAACTCTTCGCCATCGCCGGCCAATTCCGTAAAGCGGCCTAGCCGCGGATTGGCTCAAGTCGTGAAATTGAATTTGCCGGGCGCTTAACGGCATCAAGGCTAATTAACACTCATTCTCAATCGCAGCGAAAAAGGCGAGAATGAGAATGGATTGCGGAAATAATCCTTGTACTGAAGCCAAATTGGAATAGTTTCACGTCACGGTTTTTGATGGAGAGATATGTGAAAGGCGACAAGAAAGTCATTGAATATTTGAACAAGGCGTTGAAGCTGGAGCTGACGACGGTCAACCAGTATTTCTTGCATGCGCGCATGTTCAAGGATTGGGGGTTCAAGCGTCTCGGCAAGATCGAATATGAAGAATCGATCGACGAGATGAAACACGCCGACGAACTGATCGAGCGTATCCTATTTCTGGAAGGCTTGCCGAACCTCCAAGATCTCGACAAGCTATATATCGGCGAATCCGTCAAAGAATGCCTCGAATGCGATCTCAAGGCCGAGCTGCGCGCGCACCCGCTCTATATTGAGGCGATCGAGTATTTTGAATCCGTGAAAGACTATGTGAGCCGCGAAATTCTCGTTAAGATTTTGCAATCAGAGGAAGATCATATCGATCATCTGGAGACAGAGCTCGGTCTGATCGATAAGATTGGCGAAGAACGTTATATGCAGTCGCAAATCAAGGAAGGGACGATTGATTATGACTGAGCCGCTTGTTTCGATCCGTCGCGCTGTTTTCGTTTCGGTGGCGTTATTCCTGGCCGCCGCCTGTACGAATGGCGGCGCCGATACGGTCGCGGCGCCGGTTTCTGAGGATGCACAAGAAGGCGCGCCGATCGCTGGCGGTGATGATATCGGCGAGACTGGCGGCATGTGCGGCGGGATCGCTGGATTTCAATGTCAGTCGGACGCGGACTATTGTCATATGGAGCCCGGAGAATGCGTGCGGGTGGCGGATGCCGCTGGTGTGTGTAAGGTCAAGCCGCAAGCCTGTACGCGCGACTACCGTCCGGTTTGCGGATGTGACGGCCAAACTTACTCAAACGCCTGCTCAGCCGCGGCGGCCGGAGTCAGCGTCGCCAGTGAAGGTGTTTGCGCCGACGAGTAGTCGTCGCCGGGCGGCGCATTATTGGTGCACCAGCAACAGGACCGGCCAGGTTTCGTGATCAAGCCGGTTTAGAAGCCTAAACCCGGCCTGCTCATAAGCCTCAAGAACGCCGCTCTCTTGTTCCGCCATAAGCCCAGCCAGCATGATGCGGCCGTTCTTGCGCACATGGTCGGCCATGGACGGCGCAAATTCCTTTAATGGGCCGGCAAGAATATTTGCGAACACAAAGTCAAAGGGTGCGGCGCGGTTAATTGCTTCATGGTCGAAGCCGTCGGCGACGACAGCCGTAATATGATCGCTGGCCCCGTTTAAGCGCGCATTCTCGCGCGCAATGTCGATTGAGTCGGCGTCAATGTCCGTGGCCAGAATATCGCGATCCCAGAGTTTCGCCGCCGCGATCGCCAAAACGGCCGACCCGCACCCAAGGTCAAGGATTGATTTCGGCGCAAAGCCCGCAAACCGATCAAGGAGGGTCAGGCAACCGGCGGTGGTTGGGTGATGGCCCGTGCCGAAGGCGGCGTTGGCGTCTATCCTGATCGGGATAAGACCCTCGTCGTCCGGGAGTTTGTCGGCGTCGTGTGCGCCGTACAAGACGAAGCGGCCCGCCTCAACGACGCCGAGACCGTCCAGCGCGTGGGCGACCCAGTCCTTATCGGGCACCTCTTCAACAATCCCCGGCGCGAGATTGCCGAGCGCCGGGTCGAAGGCCGCTATGGCGCCCGTGAGCGCAGTTATATCCGGCGCGTCTTCAAAATAGACCTCAACAGACCATATTGATGTGTCGTCATCTGCCGTTGCGTCATGCTTTTGCAACCCGACGGTGCGCGCCGTCTCTTCAATCTCGGTGAAAAAGGTCATCGCGGCGTCCATCGCCGCGCGCGATCCGGTCCAGATAGCTTTGTAGAGCATGGGCGCCTTTACGATTCTGCGGCCTCAAGAAAGGTATCGATGACTTTTTTCGGTCCTGAATGCTCAAAGTCAACGGTCAGTTTCTGCCCTTCGGTGGCCGTCACCCGTCCGTAGCCGAACTTTTGATGGAAGACGCGCGCGCCCACTGCGAACATGGCCTTTCCGGGCGCGCTCACCGACACCGATCGCGCCCGGCCCTCGATCATCGGGGGTTCCGTTGACGGACGCCGCGCGGCGTTGCGCGCCCGGCTCCAGCCGGGATTGTCGTAATAGGCGTCTTCTTTCAGTTTCGCGCCGCTGAATTGCGAGTGAGAGGCGAGGGTGCTCGCCGCATTACCGTAAAGGCCGGGTTCTGACATGACCTCCACATGCTCTTCCGGTAACTCGTCGATGAAGCGTGAGGGAATCGCTGTTTGCCAGCGGCCATAGATCTGCCGGTTCGCTGCGAACGAAATGCGGCAACTCTCTTCCGCGCGCGTGACGCCCACATAAGCGAGGCGGCGTTCCTCTTCGAGCGCGGCGGTTCCTTTTTCATCAAGCGCGCGCTGCGACGGGAAAATCCCTTCCTCCCACCCGGCGAGAAAGATTACGGGAAATTCAAGACCTTTCGCTGCATGTAAGGTCATCAGCCAAACCTGTCCGTCGGCGGAGCCTTCATTGTGCTCCGCGACGAGCGCCACATGGTCGAGATAGGCCTCCAGCGTGTCATATTCGGAAACGGCCTGAACAATCTCTTTCAGATTGTCCAGTTTCGATCCAGCCTTCGGCGACTTTGAGTTTTTCCAGAAGTCGATATAGCCGGATTCCTCAAGAATCAGTTCGGTTAAATCCCGCGGCGAGAAATTCTTGGCTTCAACCGCCCAGCGATCGACCATTTCGAGGAATTTCTTTAACGCATTACGCCCAACGCCTGGCAAATCGTCCGTCTCAAGAAGGAGCCGGCTCGCCGCCATCAGCGGAATATTCTGCGCGCGCGCAAAGGCGTGAATGCGCTGCATGGTTTGGCCGCCGAGCTTGCGCGCCGGTTTATTGGCGATGCGGTCAAAAGCGAGATCATCGTCCTGGCTCCGCACCAGCCGGAGATAAGACAAGGCGTCGCGCGTTTCTTCGCGCTCATAAAAGCGCGGGCCGCCTACCACGCGATAGGGCAGGCCAAGCGTATTAAACCGGTCTTCGAAAGCCCGCATCTGAAAGGACGCGCGTACGAGAACCGCCATCTGCGAAAGTCTGCGTCCCTTCGATTGCTCCGCTTCGATATCATCGCCAATAAGACGCGCTTCTTCATCCCCGTCCCAGACGCCGCGGACCTTCACCAATTCACCGCCGTCCTGTTCAGTCCACAGGGTTTTGCCAAGTCGGTCTTCATTGGCGGCGATTAATCCGGAAGCCGCCGCCAGGATCGCTGGCGTCGAGCGATAATTCTGTTCCAGCCGGATAACCTTCGCGCCCGGGAAATCTTTTTCAAAGCGCAGAATGTTCTCGACTTCCGCCCCGCGCCAGCCATAGATCGATTGATCATCGTCGCCCACGCAGCAAATATTTTTGTTCTTCTGAGCGAGTAGCCGTAACCACAAATACTGCGCGACATTCGTATCCTGATATTCGTCCACGAGCATGTAGCGGAAGCGGTTCTGGTATTCCTCCAGAATATCGGGATGCTTCTGAAAGATCGTCAGATTGTGGATGAGGAGATCGCCGAAATCAGCGGCGTTCAGCGTCGTCAGGCGCGCTTGATAAGCCGCGTAGAGATCAATCGCCTTTCCATCAGCGAAATGATAAGCCTCGTTCGCCGGAACCTTGTCGGGTGTTAGTCCCCGGTTTTTCCAGCCGTCGATCATTGATGCGAGGCCGCGTCCGGTCCACCGTTTCTCGTCGATATCGGCGGCGACGATCACCTGTTTGGCGAGACGAACCTGATCATCGGCGTCTAGGATGGTGAAGCTTGATTTGAGGCCGACCAATTCCGCATGCCGCCGCAGGATAAGCGCGCCCACCGAGTGGAACGTGCCGAGCCACTGCATGCCTTCGACGGAGGCGCCCACGAGAGCGCTGATCCGCTCCTTCATCTCGCGCGCCGCTTTGTTGGTGAAGGTCACGGCCAGGATTTGCCAGGGTTGGGCTTTGCGGGTGAAAAGGAGATGGGCAAGCCGGGTTGTGAGCGCACGGGTCTTACCCGTGCCGGCGCCGGCCAACATCAGGACTGGTCCTTCCGTCGCAAGGACCGCTTCTTTCTGGGCGTCGTTCAGCCCCTCAAGATAAGGCGGCGCCTCGTTTTCAGCCCGTGCGGCCGGGGAAATCTGCGCCATTGCGCGCTCGGAAAGGGATAATTTAGAATTCATGCGTGAAATGTAACCGAATGAGAACGATTCTGGAACATTGGAAGAATTTGGAAATCAAGGCGTTTCGTTTCCCGGCGTAGCGTGATCTGCTTGGAATCAGCATAGGTTAGATAAAAATCAAAGGAGCGTAGTATGGCAGGAAAATTTGAACTCTATCAGGACAAGGCCGGCGAATATCGGTTTCGCCTAAAGGCCGGAAATGGCGAAAATATCCTCGCCAGCGAAGGTTACAAGGCGAAGAAAAGCGCAGAAAACGGGATCGCGTCGGTGAAGAAAAACGCATCAGACGAGGGCCGTTTCGCCATCAAGGAACAATCGAACGGCAAGCCCTATTTCGTCCTGAAGGCCGGGAACCATGAAGTCATCGGCAAATCGCAGGCATATGAGTCAGAAGATGGTTGCAAGAACGGTATCCAGAGCGTGATGAATAACGCGCCTGACGCAGCGATCGACGATCAAACGTCGTAAAAAAGACTTCTTGTCTTGAAGAAAAATTGCACCGCTTGCGGTGCAATTTTTTTAGCTGCCGATTGGCGTTTCGGTCGCAAGCGGCGCTTCATTTCCTGTGCAGGACTCTTCAATAAACGCCACATCGTCCAGCAGGAAACGGACGATTTTGCCTTTTTCCTTCGGATCAAGGCTGCGCATGGAAACGTCAACCCGCTGCGCCTTCTGACCTAAAAAATAGGCGCCGGCCATGTGCCGCCAGCGGAACGTGTCTTTTGTCCACTTGAATTGCGCTTTGGCGGCGTCGAGCTTTTGTTCGTTAGCGTCGTATCCCTGAAGCGTCACTTCAAAGACTTCGCCTTCTTTGCCGCCGGTGGGATAGATCGCCATGGCGGCGACGCAAACGGGCTTGGCGAACCGGATGCGGAGAGGGCGGCTGAAATCGTCCTGATAAACCGCTGCATACTGACCGCTTGGCGCGCGCAGGTATGTGCACTGAGAGTTATATTGAAAGTATCGTTGGCCTTCGCAAATTTGGCGGTTGAGGCCGCGGCTGAATGTGACGCCGAATTTGTCCTCATATTCTTTGCGAATAACATCATTATGGCCGCCGGGCGGGGCTTCGAAAGTGACGACCTGATAGGGCGGATCGAACGCCGCTTCCGCCGCGTCGCCGATTTTCGAGACCGCGCGCGTGTTTGTCGCCGGGTTGGTGTCGCCGTCCGGATCCGGGCCGACGCCATTGCCGTAAGTAACCGGCGCATCTCCATGATCGTGGGCGTCGCCGCCGTCTTGCTGATCGCCTGCGTCCACGTCGTGCGGCGCCGAGCCATGCGGTCCAGGATGCGCGAAGGCCGGGCTCGCCAAGCATGCGGCCAAAAAGAATACCGATGTCAGATGTCGAAGATGCGCCATATTATTCCCCACTTTATGGTAAATATACGCCGTTCACGGGAGCAGGGCAAACCGCGTTAACCTCGCCGAAAAGTGCTTGTCGTGCGGCCGCTTTTCCTTGCGTCTCACCACGCATTCGCTAGAACGCCCCTTGGAAACCGCCGAAAACTTCTTATATGCATTTTGAGCATAAGGGTCGGCGCGAAGCTGTAGAGTCCGCTGTTTGACCCGCCTGGAGGGCATCCCCATGAACCTGACCATGTTGAAGGCGAAGATTCACGGCGCGACTTTGACAATGACCGATCTTCATTATGAGGGATCGATCGCTATCGATGAGGATATTCTCGATTCGGCGGGCATTCTTCCTCATGAACAAGTGGCGATCTGGAATGTGACGAATGGCGCGCGGCTGACCACATACGCGTTACCGGCTGAACGGGGGTCGCGCGAGTTTATGCTCAACGGCGCTGCCGCGCGGCTGGCTTCTGTCGGGGATCGCGTGATCATAGCAGCTTATGCGCAATTGCCGGCTGAAGAAGCCCGCAACTACAAACCAACCGTCCTTCTTATGGGCGACGGAAATTCAATCGACCGCGTAATTTGATCCGGCTGCGGTTGACCGCGCTGACGCATTTCGGGCTATTGTCGCGCAAAGCTGTTGGTTCGGGGCGCATGTTGAATATTTCCAGAATACTTTCTCTTATCGGTTTTAGCCTGTTGGCGGCGTGCGTCGCCACTGAGGCCCCGCCGCTCGCGCTAAAAGATGATGCGCGCGTCGCCGTTGAAACGAACGCCGCAGGCGCGACCGCAGCTGATCGCATCGCGACGGATCTTGCTTATCTTGCCGATGACGCGCGCGCCGGACGCGAAGCGGGCACGGAGGGATATGAAGAAGCCGCGCGATATGTGGCGGCGCGCTTCGACGCACTGGGCCTGGAAGCCGCGGGCGATAGGGGCGGTTGGTTTCAAACCGTGACGTTGCGGTCCGTAAAACGTGATCCCGACGCCGCATCGTTCGTCGTAACGCAGTCTGGCGGCGCCGCGCAGACGCTCGCCCATCTTGAAGATTATGTGATTGGCCGGTCCATGGCCGAACGAGAATTTTCCGTCGAAGCGCCGATTGTCTTCGTGCGCCACGGCCTCGTCGCCCCTGAAGTCGGGTTAAACGACTATGCGGGCGTGGACGCGAGGGGCAAGATCGTCATCGCCTATAGCGGCGCGCCAGATTTATTCGATAGCGAAAAGCGCGCTTTCTATCAGTCGACGGATAATAAGATAAAGATCGCCGCGGCGAATGGGGCTGTTGGTTTCATTACCCTGCCGAGTGAGTCCTTTCTCAAGCGTTTCACATGGGATCGCTTGACAAAGAGCATTGAGCGCGAAGCGATGACCTGGGTTCACCCTGACGGGGTCGGCGAAGTGTCAGCCGCATCGATCAAGGCGACAGCGACGCTGAGCCCGGAAGGCGCCGAAAAATTATTTGCGAACACCGGCACAGGCTTCGCGGAAATTCGCGCGATGATGGAGGACAACGAGCGCGCAGGCGATCTCGCCGCTTTCGACTTGGGCAAAATCGTCGCCCTGAAGGGCGCGTCGGCCTTTGAAGAAAAGAAAAGCTCTAACGTAGCAGGGCTTATTCAGGGGTCTGACAAAAGCCTTGATGATGAAATCATCGTTCTCACCGGTCACCTCGATCATGTGGGCGTCTATAAGCCGCGTAAGGGCGGCGACGATTTCATTCATAACGGCGCCATGGATAACGCCATGGGCATCTCGACAATGCTCGAAGTGGCGCGATCGTTTCAGTCAGGAGTGGCGCCCAAACGATCAATCCTCTTCCTCGCAGTGACCGCGGAAGAAAAGGGGCTTTTGGGCGCGGATTATTTCGTCAATTACCCAACCGTCGACGAAGACATTGTGGCGAACGTCAATCTTGATATGCCGCTGACGCTCTTCCCCTTTTCCGACGTCATTGCCTTCGGTGCGGAGCGCTCGACGCTCGGCGGCCTGGTGAAAGAAGCGGCGGGATCGATGAATATCGGCGTCACGCCTGATCCGATCCCTGAGCAGGGGATTTTCACCCGTTCCGATCATTATCGCTTCGTTGAAAAAGGCGTACCCTCTGTTTTTCTGATCGTCGGGTTCGGCGCTGGCGGCGAAGAGATTTTTTCAAAATTCATGAAAGAGCATTATCATCAGCCCTCTGATGATTTGGCGTTGCCAATCGATTACGCGTCTGCGGCGCGCTTTGCGGAACTGAATTATCGGATCGCGCGAAGCATCGCCGACGCGCCGGCGGCGCCCTCATGGATTGAGGGCGACTTCTTCGCGACGCAATTCGCCGGCGAGTAATTAGCGAATTTCGTAAATCAACGTAACGGACGCGCTCAGCGAAAGTTCGCCGCGTTCCAGCGGAACGCTCGCGCTCGCCACATCGGCTTCCATTCGAAACGCCGGGGCCGGAGGCCGCGCGCCCGCCGTCAGGTCCTGAATTTTCAGGATCGGCCCAAGATTGACGTCAGCGGCGTTAGCAAGCAACGCAGCTTTCGCCCGAGCCTTCTTCACCGCCTCAACGCGTGCTTCGTCCATCATCGTTTCCGGCTCAGCAAATCCGAACTGCATGCCGTTCAAGCGATTAGCGCCGGCGCTAACGACGCTGTCCAAGACCTCACCGGCTTTGTCGAGGTCTCTTAGAATGACGCGCAGATTATTGTTGGCCACATAGCCAGTGACGCGCGGATTAGACCGGTTTTGTCCGTAGTCATATTGAGCGTTCAACGACAGCGACGCCGTTTGCAGGTCTTTACCCTCAACGCCGAACGTTTTCAGCGTTTCAATCGTCTTTGCGATTTGCGCGCTGTTTTGCCGGATTGCTTCACTCGGCGTCTGGCCGCGCGTCTCAACGCCGATCGTAATGGTGGCGATGTCGGGCGCGCCGCTCGCTTCGCCGGATCCGGTGACGACGAGCGTTCGGGCGTCCGCCTCGTTTTGCGCCGTGGCGCCCGTTGGGGCCGAACACGCGATGAGCGCTAAACAGACGAATGAAACGGATATTTGTCGGCGCATTTTTAGCTCCTTTGTTATTGCCTCAGCGCAGCTCGTTGTTACGCCGGCTCCAGCCAACAACAATTATCGCAACCCCGCTTCGGCGCCTTCTCTCCCGGCGACAATGCTGGTATAGCACCTTTCCGCGCAAAACGCGCCGGGCCTGTAGCTCAGTTGGTTAGAGCTGGCGGCTCATAACCGCTAGGTCGGGGGTTCGAGTCCCTCCAGGCCCACCAATTATTTAATAGCGCCGATAAATAAGCATGGCTTGAGGTTATTGCGTCGTAAATGTCGGAAGGCGAACATGACGCCAATTTTCGCATAGCCAAAATGAAGCGGTCCACCTCCATGGTGGTTTTTGGGTTGCATTGAGGGATTTTTTCTAAGCACCAGCATGTCGCTTTAGTGTAAATTCAGACCACTATTTGCAAGGTAAATACTTTCAGATTGCACCATTCCAAATGCAATTGCGAGGTCGCTCCCATCATAAAAACACATGAAGTCATATATTTGCGCTTGACACATTCTCGCATTGCTGTACGACCCGCGACCTCGCGCAAAAAGCGCTGTAATAGGATTAGAACAATGAAACCGGTCTCGACCATGAGCCATAAGGAACTGAGAAGCGCGAGGCGGCAGAATCTGCGGCCAGCAAACGCGTATGCGCTTCAGTTTGATTATGTGCGCTTCGAGGAAGGTTTCGCCAGTATGCGGTAATTATGTCCGCATCGTCCGATAACGGATTTTGAAACCCTTCGAGGCCCTGCTTCGGAGGGTTTTTTATTGCCGAAGTCAGGGATTACACCGCCAACCAAGAGGAGGACACCATGGCGGAATTTGAATTGTTTGAAACAGGCGGCGCGCCTGTGAAAGCATGGGTGAAAGGCGTGCCGGTGGAAGACGCCGCGCGCCGTCAACTGGCCAATGTCGCGCGCCTGCCGTTCGTTCATAGCCACGTGGCGGCGATGCCGGACGTCCACTATGGGCGCGGGGCCACTGTTGGGTCTGTGATCGCCACGAAGGCTGCGATTATTCCGGCGGCTGTCGGCGTTGATATCGGGTGCGGCATGATGGCGATTTGCACGTCGCTCACCGCCAGTCAGTTGCCGGATAATCTCTCGCCCATTCGAACGGTGATCGAAAAAACTGTTCCCCATGGCGGGATTGGCCCGAAAGGCGGCTGGAAAGACGGCGTGCCGAACGCAATCGCCTCGCGCTTCGTGGAGTCCGGGCTTGCCGATCGTTTGAAGACGATCGAATGCAAGCACCCGAAAATCCGCGGCGCGAACCATGTGATTCACTTGGGGTCGCTTGGAACTGGCAATCACTTCATCGAGCTTTGTCTCGACGAAGAAGATCGTGTCTGGGTGATGTTGCACTCCGGCTCGCGCGGCGTCGGCAACCGCATCGGGACCTACTTTATTGGTGAGGCCCGTGAGGCGCTGACAAAGCGTGGGTACGGCATTCCGGACAGGGACTTGTCCTGGTTCGAGGAAGGCGAGGGCCACTTTGGCGATTACGTCGAGGCGGTTCTGTGGGCGCAGGATTTCGCCCGCGCCAACCGCGAGGTGATGATGGAGCGCATCCTGAAAGCGCTGCGTGATCACTTGCCAAAGCCATTGCGGAAGTTCCGTATCGAGAAGGAAGCCGTCAACTGCCACCACAATTACGTGGCGCGTGAGCGGCACTTCGGGGCCGATGTCTGGGTCACCCGCAAGGGCGCCGTGCGCGCCGGCGCCGCCGAGCTTGGCATCATCCCGGGATCGATGGGAGCGAAATCCTTTATCGTTCGCGGGAAGGGCAATGAAGATTCCTTCTGTTCCTGCTCGCATGGCGCGGGCCGGAAGATGAGCCGGACGAAAGCAAAAGAGTCCTTCACGCTCGCCGATCACCGTGCGGCGACAGAAGGTGTTGAATGCCGGAAGGACCGCGGCGTCATCGATGAGACGCCAGGCGCCTACAAGGACATCGACGCGGTGATGGCGGCGCAAACTGATCTCGTTGAGATCGTGCACACACTCAAACAAGTGGTGTGCGTTAAGGGATAGGGAAGGCGGAATTCGCCGGCTTCCCTTTAACGGGGACCGGCGGTGGATTTTGGGGCCGCCGGTCCCATGGAGGCATAAAATGAGACCCTGGCGCCCCATTGGCCGGAACGAATTGGAAAAGATCGAAGCCGCCGGCATGCGGGCGTTTCCGCCGCGGTTGCCAGAGCAACCGATCTTCTATCCGGTGCTCTCGTTTGCGTATGCAGAGAAGATCGCGCGCGACTGGAACGCCGTACGCGAAAACCATGGCTTTGAAGGCTTCGTCGTTGCGTTTGAAATCGATGATGCCTTTGCGTCACGCTATCCGGTGCAAACCGCTGGCGGCGTCGAGTGCAAGGAGTTGTGGATTCCGGCCCAAGAGTTTGAAGACTTCAACCGGCGCATCCTGGGTCTGATTGAAGTTGCTGCGACATACAAAAACGGCGCGCGCGTTGGAGCCGCGCGGGCCTATAAAAAGAGTACCGTGTAAAGACATTTCAAGAGAAAGTCTCATCGCAAACTTTTTAGAAAATCAGATTAATGAACCGATACGGATTAAAGTACTTACGCGCCGCTTGCGTTTGAAAAAAATCTGTAGTACCCATCTTAATTCAGGAAAGGAGAAATCGGTTTGACGTTTCATTGGCAAAAAATACAATTAACGACGCTGAATTTCTTCGCCGCCTATTCGCGCTAGATGCGCGCCCATGCCGGCGGGGTAAGTCGGCGTCTCCATTAAAATCAACGAGTAGTCTGCGCGATCATGCAGGCAGAGAGAACGTGCGCCTTTGGTTTAGTCAACCAGCGCGCGATGGAAAACTATGACGAAGACAACATCCGGCGCGAAAGCGCTGGCGGGTTATTTGCGCCCGTTATTCGATAAAACAGATTCGAGTTCACCGATGGCGCGTGTCATTGGCGATTGGTGCTGGGATCACCAATGGGTGTTCGGCGTCGATCTCGCCGAATATCTCGGAACACGCACAAAGAAGGGGCTACGCAAGCGTAAACACGTATATGGCAAAACAATGCCGAGGACAGCGTGGCGCAAATTGGGTGTGCTTCTCGCGACTGTATCGACGAAAAACGAAGCGCCGCTGATTGTTGAAAACGCGCGGCGACTATGCTGCGCCATCGGGCTTGACGAAATAGATACAGAGATATTTGCGATTACCGCGCTGCTTACTGACGAAAGAGCTTTTTCTCGTTTGGCGATGAGGCTGGTTGCGACACGCCTAATCGAGACGCCGGATCTCATCGGCGACATGCTTGGCGTCGATCCCGCGATCGTCGGCGATCGACTTCGTAATGGTGTGGTCACTCAGCTAAACTTCATTAATGGAACGGAAGAACGGCCGGGCCAATTTTGTTTGTATGTCCCGTACGGTACAATGGACGCGTTACGGGCACCTTCTGGTGAACTTAAGGATATCGAGAAAATACTCCTTGGCGAGACTGCGAAAACGAACTTGCGGATGCAAGATTTCGATTACATGACGCGAGAACGTGATTTTGTGCTTGCCGTCCTGCGCGGAGCGGTTGCGAACAAAGAACACGGTATGAATGTGTTATTGTACGGAGAGCCTGGCGTTGGCAAAACAGAGTTCGCCAAATTAATAGCGGAACAAATTGGCTGCGATTTGTTTGTTACGCCGTCAAGCGACCAATATGGTGACGAATATGACCGTGAGGATCGGTTAGCGGCCTTGGGTGTCGCTAATCGGCTTGCGCGCCATCGCGGCGAATCGATACTGCTGTTCGATGAAATGGAAGACTTGCTCGCTGGTGGGGACATCTCATGGCGGGAAAACCGTCGTATCCGCCAGGCCGGGTCAAAAGCCCACCTGAACTTGATGCTTGAAAGCAATGTAACGCCCATTATTTGGATCAGCAATTCTGTAAGCGAGTTTGATCCCGCGTTCCTGCGACGCATGGTGTTTTCCATAGAAATGAAAACGCCTCCGGCAAGTGCGCGCGCGACGCAATGGCGACGCATGGCGAAGCGGGCCAATATCGAACTAAGCCAAAGTGCGGCGAACAGGCTGGCGACGGCGCATCCGGCGCCGCCGAGTTATGCGCGTTCGGCATTGCGCGCTGTCGCCGCGGCGGATGGCGATGCGGATGACCTCGCTTTCGCATTGCGGTCTATCGCAAGGCCAACTGGACGTGATTGCAATCGGCGCTCTTTCGCACATAGCGAGTTTGATTTGACGCTGGTCAATCCAAATTGTGATCTCGATGAAATTGAAAAGCGCTTGAGGGCGCCGGACTGTCCGCGCGACGTTTCGTTCTGCTTGTATGGTCCCCCTGGCACCGGCAAATCGGCGCTCGCTCGTCATTTCGCGAAGTGCATCGGGGTCGATATTTTGGTCAAGCGCGGTTCGGATTTGTTGTCGCCGTTCGTCGGAGAGACGGAACAACGCATTGCGCGCGCCTTCAGCGAAGCCGCCGACGAGAACAAACTGCTTCTCATTGATGAAGCTGAAACGTTGTTTTGGTCTCGCGAAGGGGCGGTGCGGAGTTGGGAGGCGTCGATGGTCAATGAATTTCTGGTCCATTTGGAACAGGCTGTGACGCCTGTTGTCTGTACGACAAATCACTTGGAACGGATGGACCCTGCGGCGCTGCGCCGGTTCACATTCAAGACAAAACTGGATTATTTAACCCGCGATCAAATTTCGTCAGCTTTCAAGATATTTTTCGATAAGCCGGCACCAAATAGAATAATTCATTGTTCGTCGCTGACGCCCGGCGACTTTGCGGCAGTCAGAAAGCAGCTACGCTTTCAGTCAGCAAGCCAACAAACCGCGCCGGCGATCGCCGCATTGCTGGAGGCGGAAGCTGCTGTGAAACAGCACGGGATTTCGAAAGTTGGATTCTAGTGACCAGGTTTCGGAAATAGTATCAAGCGTGAGTTAATTCGATGAAGCAGGAGCGCACATTAATCTCAGACGACATGCGATCACTGATCGCCGACCGGCTCGACGCTGTCGAGCGGGACGAGCGCTTGCGTCTGCTTTTTGCGGTGGAATCAGGCAGCCGCGCCTGGGGCTTTCCGTCGCCGAACTCCGACTATGATGTGCGCTTTGTCTATGTGCGCGAGCCAGATTGGTATCTTTCCATCGACGCACGTCGTGACGTCATCGAACTGCCGATCGAAGGCGATCTTGATATCAACGGCTGGGACCTGAAAAAGGCGCTGCTGCTCTTGTTAAAGCCGAACCCGGTGTTGCTTGAGTGGGTGCGCTCGCCGATCGTCTATCGTGCGAACAGCGCCGCGATGCAGAAGGTCGCCGCGCTTGGCGAAAAAGTCGCCCACCAGCGTCCCTCCGCGTATCATTATCTGCACTTGGCGGAGTCGCAGTATCGGCGGTTCATCACGGACAAGACCCGCGTGCCGCTGAAGAAATATTTCTACGCGCTTCGCCCGGCTCTGGCGTTGATGTGGCTGAGAACGAACGTACATGCCCCTGTGCCAATGAACCTTGGCGAATTGCGCAGCGGCGTTTCGTTGCCAGCGGATGTTTCCGGCTTTCTTGACGAACTTCTGGAAAGGAAAGCCGTGACCAAGGAGTTAGGCGACGGCGTGCGTCATGAAGCGCTCGACCGGCTGATAGAAACCGAGATCGAAACCGCTAAACGCAACGTTGGCGATTTGCCGTCCGGCGATACGAATTTGCTTGACGATGCTAATGCACTTTTCCGCGAGATAGTGGGAGAAAACGCCTGATGATTCTTACCATCTACACAGACCAAAAACCAGCGACTGATCTCGGATTCCGTTTGCGCAAGAACCCGGACACCAAGCACGCCGACGACTTCTCTTTCGGCCGGGCGCTGACTGCTTCTTTGTAAGATATCATCGCTTCTGCTGTACGAGGCTCCGTTGAAAACACTGGGCGGAAGCATCATCGAGGTTTCATCGCTGGTGTTTAGCGGCAAACGCGCGTTCTTTGTGAGGCGGCGCTTTCTACAATTTACGGGGCGGTCGTTTTGGGCGAGCAAAATCTCTTTTTGACGGCGGTCACGTGCGTCGCGTTCATGGCGGCCGTCGCGTGGGTCTCCTATCTGAAGACGCGGGGCGAGGCCGATACGCGGGACGGCTATTTTCTCGCAGGGCGCGGGCTCAGCGGCGTCTTTATCGCGGGGTCATTGCTGCTCACGAACCTGTCGGCGGAGCAATTAATCGGTCTCAATGGATCGGCGTACGGGTATAATCTCAGCAGCATGGCCTGGGAGGTGACGGCGGCGATTTCGACGATCGTCATGGCGCTTGTTTTTCTGCCTCGATATCTCGCCGGCGCTTTCACCACCTTGCCGGAATTTTTGAAAAGCCGGTTCGACGAAGACGTGCGGCGATTGTCGGTTGTCCTTTTCATGTTGGGCTACGGACTAATAACAATCCCTTCGGTCCTGTTCTCGGGATCGGTTGCTGTTATTCAACTCTTCAATATCCCGGAGATGCTTGGCGTTTCCTATTTCAATGCGTTGGTGATGACGATTGTTGTGATTGGCGTCGTCGGCGCGCTTTATGCGATTTTTGGCGGTCTGCGGGCGGTGGCGGTTTCGGACACGTTGAACGGCGCCGGGTTGCTTATCGTCGGCGTACTCGTGCCGGTGCTCGGTCTGGCCGTGTTGGGCGAGGGAAGCTTCTGGCGTGGGCTCGATATCATGACCTCAACGCAAACGCATAAACTGAATGCGATTGGCGGACCGTTCGACCCGACGCCGTTCGGCACGATTTTCACCGGCATGGTCTTCGCGAACCTCTTTTACTGGTGCACGAACCAATATGTGATCCAGCGCACGCTCGGCGCGGCCAGTCTCGCGGAAGGGCAGAAGGGCGTTCTTCTCTCGGGTTTTTTCAAGGTCTTTGTGCCGTTTTTGATGATGATCCCTGGCGTCATTGCGTTTCATCTTTATGGACCTGGCTTATCGTTGATCGATGAGGCGTATCCGCGTTTAATCAATGACGTCTTACCGGCCTACATGGCTGGGTTCTTTCTCGCGGTTTTGCTCGGCGCCGTCTTCAGTTCCTTCAATTCATTATTGAACAGCGCGGCGACGCTGTTCTGCCTTGATATCTACAATCCGATGCGGGGCGGGCGGCTTACCGATCAGGAGCTTGTCTCCGCCGCCAAACGGGCGAGTATTGTGATCGCTCTTTTTTCTTTTATTGTCGCGCCGCTCTTGTTCTATGCGCCCGAAGGGCTGTGGCAGCTCATCCGTAAATTTACAGGTTTTTACAATATACCGATCATCGCAATCGTCATGGTCGGCTTGTTTACACGGCGTACGCCGGCTATCGGCGCAAAAATCGTGATTGTTTTTCATATTATCGCTTATGGCCTCTTACGGTTCGTTTTTGATGATAGCGTAAGCCTGCACTTTCTTCATCAGTATGCGATTCTTTTTGTTATTGAGGTCGCGATCATGTTAATCGCGGGCGGATTAGCGCCGCGCGAGACGCCTTGGCGCTATACGACGTCTAGCGTCGTCGATATGACGCCTTGGGCGTTGGCGCGGCCTGTCGCCTTCACGCTCGCCTCAGCCGTGGTGGGGCTCTACATCCTGTTTTCGCCCCTCGGCGTCGTAGGCGGCGAATTAGGCGCAACCTTTGTGATGCTTATAGGGTTAGTCGTCGCAGCGAATGTCGTTGTCTGGTTTATGGCGCTCGCTCGTCGGCGCGGCGGCGCGCCAAGCGCTACCGTCCAAGGCCGCTGAAAAGCGCGTATTTGATATCGAGATAATCGTCGATCCCGTATTTTGACCCCTCGCGGCCGACGCCTGAGTCCTTAACGCCGCCGAATGGCGCCACTTCTGTTGATACGAGTCCTGCGTTCAGGCCGACCATGCCATAGTCGAGCTGCTCCGACAGGCGCCAGGCGCGACCCACGTCTTTTGTGTAGGCGTAGGCGGCGAGACCGTATTCGGTGTCATTAGCGAGTGCGATCGCCTCTTCTTCAGTTTCAAATTTAAAGAGTGGCGCGATCGGGCCAAAGGTTTCCTCACGGAATATTTTCATCTCGCGTGATGCGTTCGCAAGAACGGTGGGGTTAAAAAATGTGCCGCCTTGTTCGTTGCGTGCGCCGCCGGTGCGCAATTCTGCGCCATGCTCAAGGGCGTCGGCGATATGTTCTTCGACTTTCGCAACGGCGTTTTCGTCAATGAGCGGGCCTTGCGTGACCCCGGCGCTCATGCCGTCGCCCACATTAAGCGCATTGACCGCCGCCGTCAGCTTTTCTGCAAACGCCTCGTAAATGCCGGCCTGCACGAACAACCGGTTTGCGCAAACGCAGGTCTGACCGGAATTGCGGTATTTCGAAATCATGGCGCCGGCGACGGCGGCGTCGAGATCCGCGTCCTCAAAGACAATAAACGGCGCATTGCCGCCGAGCTCCATGGAAATGCGTTTCATGTTCGCGCTCGCCTGCGCGGCCAGTTTCTTCCCGACGGATGTGGAGCCGGTGAACGTAATCTTTCGCAATTTCGGGTTTTCACACATCTCGGCGGCGATTTCGGATGCGCGTCCGGTGATAATGTTGACGACGCCCGCCGGCACGCCCGCTTCTTCGGCGAGGTCGCCAAACGCCAAGGCGGAATACGGCGTCTGCGAGGCGGGCTTAATCACCATCGAGCACCCCGCCGCCATCGCGGCGGCGAGCTTGCGCGCGATCATCGAACTTGGAAAGTTCCATGGCGTGATCGCACCGACGACGCCAACAGGGGTTTTCGTCACCACAATGCGGCTGTCCGGGAAGGGCGAAGGGATGACGTCGCCATAGATCCGGCGCGCTTCTTCTCCGTACCAGCGAAAAAACTTTGCGCCGAAGCCGATCTCGCCTTTTGCTTCGGCGAGCGGTTTACCCATTTCCTCTGTGAGGAGTTCGCCGAGCGCGTCCTGGTGGTCCATTAAACATTCGTAGAGCCGATAAAGCGTTCCGGCGCGCTCTTCGACGCTTTGCGCGCGCCAGAGAGGGAGGGCGTCGGAGGCCGCGTCGATGGCGGCGGCCGTCTCGGTCCGGCCGGACATCGGCGCAACCCCGATTACGGCGCCCGTCGCCGGGTTCGTGACCTCGAAAGTCGCGCCGCTTTGTGCGTCGCGCCACGCGCCGTTGATAAAGTTCTGCTGGCGTTTTTCCATGGGAATTGCCTCATTTCTTCTGGCCGCTGTTGGCGCCGCTGGTGCGCGGCAAGCCGTCCGAGAAGCCGCTTGTATCCGCGTTCTTATCCTATAAAGATGGGTCTCAGGGAAGGCTTTTTTTCAGCCCATTTGGCTTATAAAAAATCCGTATACGTAAAAATCCCGATTGATCGCGTCTGATTGCCCCGTGCGATCTGGATGCACCAACGAGAGGAAGTTTATCATGACCGCGCCCCAACTCTTAATCCATCATCGCGACGACAATGTGGGCGTTGTCGTGGTTGAAGGCCTTAAGGCCGGCGACGAGATGTTATGCGTCGTGACCGAAGACAATTCGGACTTTCGGATGGCGGCGGCGGAGGATGTGCCGATCGGGCACAAGATTGCATTGAAAGATCTCGCCGTCGATGACGCCGTGATTAAATACGGTGTTGATATCGGCCGCGTGGTCGCCGCCACTGCGAAAGGCCGTCACGTCCATACGCATAACTTGAAAACCAAACGCTGGTAACCGGAGCCGGATATGACGAACGCTGATTCATTTCTTGGATTTCGCCGCGAAAACGGACGCGTCGGCGTCCGCAATCACGTGGTGGTGTTGCCGGTTGACGATATTTCCAACGCGGCGGCCGAAGCGGTCGCGAGCAACATCAAAGGCGCGCTCGCGTTGCCGCACGCTTACGGCCGTCTTCAGTTCGGCGCTGATCTTGACCTTTTCTTCCGGACCATCATCGGCACCGGCGCCAATCCGAATGTGGCGGCGTGCGTCGTCATTGGCATTGAGCCGGGCTGGACGCAGAAAGTCGTCGATGGGATCGCAGAAACTGGAAAACCCGTTACCGGCTTTTCGATTGAACAAAATGGCGACATCGCGACGATCGCCGCCGCCTCTCGTCAAGCGAAAGACTACGTCCATTGGGCGAGCGAGTTGCAGCGTGAAGAATGCCCGGTTTCCGATCTCTGGATTTCAACAAAATGCGGCGAGTCGGACACCACATCGGGTTGCGGAGCCAATCCAGCGGTCGGCAATCTTTACGATAAGCTCATCCCGAAAGGCGTCTACGGCGTCTTCGGCGAAACATCAGAGCTCACAGGCGCTGAAAAGCTGTGTCAGGCGCGCGCGGCGACGCCGGAAGCGGGCGAGAAATTCTTGCGCACGTTCCAGGCCTATCAGGACGAGGTGATCGAGCCGCACAAAACGTCCGACCTTTCCGATAGCCAGCCCACAAAAGGAAATATTGAAGGCGGACTGACGACGATTGAGGAAAAAGCGCTCGGCAATCTGGAAAAGATTGGCCGCGAGGTTCGTTATATTGATGTGCTGGAGCCGGCCGAAGCGCCGGCCAAGGGGCCCGGCATGTACTTCATGGACAGCTCTTCGGCGGCGGCGGAATGCGTCACGCTGATGGCCTCGGCGGGCTTTACGGTGCACACCTTCCCAACCGGGCAGGGCAACATAATCGGGCATCCGATTGCGCCGGTCGTAAAGCTGACCGCTAACCCGCGCACGGTGCGGACAATGTCCGAACATATCGATCTTGATGTTTCCGGCATATTGCGCCGTGAACTGACGATGAGCGACGCAGGCGATGCGCTGATCGATATGGTTGTGAGAACAGCGAACGGCCGCGCCACGGCGGCTGAGGCGTTAGGGCACCGCGAGTTTGTGATGACGAAACTTTATCGAAGCGCGTGACGCGTTTCGGGGAATTCGTCTCATGAGCGATGAGATCAATATCAGTCTGGAGGAAGCGCAACTGCTCGCCGAGCGGGCGTTCGTTAAGGTGGGCGTGGCGGAGGATGCGGCGCGGTCGACGGCGCGGGCGCTGGTTTGCGCCGAACGAGACGGTCAGGCGGGGCACGGCCTTTCGCGGGTTGCGTCCTACTGCGCGCAGTGCCGGGTCGGAAAAATCAGAACAGATGCCAAGCCTTTGGTTGCGCAGGTGCGTCAGGGCGCGGTGATGGTCGACGCGGCGCACGGGTTCGCGTATCCGGCGCTCGATTTGGCGATTGCGGAACTTTGCCGCATGACGCCTGAGACCGGTATTGCGATCGCTGGCGTGAAACGGTCGCATCATGTGGGGCAAGCAGGGGCCCATGTGGAGAAGCTGGCCGACGAAGGCTTCATCGCGCTTCTGTTCGCTAACACGCCGAAAGCCATTGCGTTCTGGGGCGGTGCGGCGCCGATGATGGGGACGAACCCGATTGCGTTCGCCGCGCCGATGGGCGACGCGCCGTCGCTCGTGATTGATCTCGCGCTCTCGGTAGCGGCCCGAGGGAAGATTGTCGCTGCGCACAAAGAAGGCGCGTCGATCCCGGCGGGCTGGGCGTTCGATGAAGATGGCGCGCCGACAACTGATGCGGCGGCCGCCTTGCGCGGATCGCTGGCCCCGCTCGGCGGCGCAAAAGGCGCAGCGCTCGCGATGATGGTTGAAATTTTGGCGGCCCCGCTCACGGGCGCGTATTTCGGGTTTGAGGCGAGTTCTTTTTTGGACAGCGAAGGGGCGCCGCCGAATGTCGGTTGCGTGTTGTTGGCGATCGATCCAGGCCTTTTCGCTGGTAATCAGTTTACGGAGCGCATGAAGACGCTGGCGGCGGCGCTCGGCGATACGCCAGGCGCGCGTTTCCCAGGCGAACAGCGATTGAAGAATCGGGAACGCGTGAAGGCGGAAGGTCTCACGCTTTCGGCGCTTTTATACGAGGAACTTGCCGCACTCGCAGGAGACAAATAAAAAGCGCCGCCGCTGATAGTGAGCGGCGGCGCTTTAAAGGGTGAGCTTGATCAGTTTCGGTTCAGAAGCGAGCCGAAACGGCGAGATTTTTGTTTCGGCTGCTCAAAGCGATCAAGGTTCATTACCTTTGTCCAGGCTTCGACGAAGTCCTCAACAAACAGCGCTTGCGAGTCGCCATAGGCGTAGACTTCGGCGATAGCGCGCAGTTCCGCGTTCGACCCGAACACGAGATCCACTTCGGTCGCGGTCCACTTGCGTTCGCCGCCTGCGCGATCAAAGCCTTCATAGACGCCGTTTTCCGCCGGCTTCCATTCGGTGTTGAGATCAAGAAGATTGACGAAGAAATCGTTGCTCAAAACGCCAGGACGATCGGTAAAAACGCCATGCTTGCCGTCGCCGGTGTTGGCGTCTAACGCGCGCATCCCGCCAATCAGCACCGTCATTTCTGGCGCTGTGAGCGTTAATGTGTCCGCGCGATCAACCAGATGTTGAGCCGGCGTTAAGCGCGCATTATCGCTGAAATAATTACGGAACGCGTCAGCTGCAGGTTCAAGGAAAGCGAAAGAGCTTTCGTCCGTCAGCTCTTGTGTTGCGTCGCCGCGGCCTGGCGCGAAGGGCACTTCAACATCAACGCCTGCGTCTTTCGCCGCTTTCTCAATCGCAGCGCCGCCGCCGAGGACAATCGTGTCTGCAAACGAGACCTGCTTGCCGCCGGAAAGACCCGCATTAAAGTCGGCGTGCACTTTTTCTAGGGTGGCGATGGTTTTCGCGAGCGATGCGGGGTTGTTCACCGCCCAATCCTTTTGCGGACTAAGACGCACACGCGCGCCGTTCGCGCCGCCGCGTGCATCCGTATCGCGGAAGCTCGCCGCCGACGCCCAGGCCGCCTCAACAAGTTCAGATACGGATAAATCCGTTTCAAGGATCGCCGCTTTCAGCTTTCGGGCGTCCTTTGCGTTGATCAGTTTGTAGTCCGGCGCCGGAACCGGATCCTGCCAGATCAATTCTTCGGCCGGGACCATGGCGCCGAGATAGCGCGCGCGCGGGCCCATATCGCGGTGGGTCAGTTTAAACCACGCACGGGCGAACGCCTTTTCAAACTCTTCCGGATTTTCAAGGAACCGTTCAGAGACCTTGCGGTATTCCGGATCAAACTTAAGGGAAAGGTCCGTCGTGAACATGATCGGCGCGTGGCGCTTGTCGGCGATATGCGCGTCTGGGACGAGTTCCGAAGCGGCTGCGTCGGTCGGAATCCACTGAATGGCGCCAGCCGGGCTGCGCGTTTGTTTCCATTCAAATCCAAACAGATTCGACAGATATTGATGCGTCCATTCGGCGGGGCTTGATGTCCATGCGCCTTCGAGGCCGCTGGTGATCGTGTCGGCGCCCTTGCCTGAGCCGCATTTATTTTGCCAGCCAAGGCCTTGTTTTTCGACGCCACCAGCGGCGGGTTCAACATCGAGGCAACCAGCGGGCTTGCGGGCGCCGTGGGCCTTACCAAAGGTGTGCCCGCCTGCGATGAGCGCGACGGTTTCTTCATCGTTCATCGCCATCCGCCCGAATGTGGTGCGAATGTCTTTCGCGGCGGCCAGCGGATCAGGTTTTCCGTTGGGCCCTTCCGGATTCACATAGATAAGCCCCATCTGCACGGCGGCGAGGGGGCGCTGCAGGTTGCGATCGCCGCTATAGCGCTTGTCTTCAAGAAATTTTTGTTCCGGACCCCAATAAACGAGCTCAGGCTCCCATGCGTCCTCGCGGCCGCCGGCGAAGCCAAGCGTTTTGAAGCCCATGGATTCCATCGCCACATTGCCGGTCAGAACCATAAGATCCGACCACGAAATATTACGGCCATATTTTTGTTTGACAGGCCACAGGAGACGGCGGGCTTTGTCGAGATTGGTATTGTCCGGCCAGCTATTCAAAGGCTCGAAGCGAAGTTGACCGCCGTTTGCGCCGCCGCGCCCGTCAAGGGTGCGGTAGGTGCCGGCGCTGTGCCACGCCATGCGGATGAAAAACGGACCATAATGGCCATAGTCAGCCGGCCACCAGTCCTGCGACGTGGTCATGACAGCCTCAATGTCTTTCTTCACTGCTTCCAGGTCTAAGGTCGCAAACGCGTCCGCGTAATTGAACTCTTCGCCCATCGGATCGGTGACGGATGCGTTTTGGCGCAGGGGCGAAAGGTCGAGCTGTTCGGGCCACCAGAACTGGTTGGGCTTGGCGCTGCCGCTGCTTGCGATCGCCTGCGCATAATCGTCTGCGCGTTTGCCGCTGGAAGCGGCGTCCTGCGCCAACGCGCTTGCGCCGCTGACAGCGAGCGCCGCTGCGGAGGCTAGGAAAACAGATTTGATCTTCAGTCTCATGGCGTAACGTCCTTTCGTTCCATATTCGATTAGCAATGTGATTCGATCCGCAGCGCTTGCGCAGCGGCGTTCAGAACAGCAGCGATGCGGATGGTTGTCTGCACGCCCTGTCGCGAAATCCCGGCCTTCGTCACTTCCGCCACATGGGCCTCTATGCACATGCCGCATCCGTTGATCGCTGACACGCCAAGGCTCATTAATTCAAAGTCGCTTTTTTCTATACCAGGGTTCGCAATGATATTCATTCGGATGTTCGCTGGCATTGTTGCATAGTCGGCGTCATTCACAAGGTGGATAAACCGGTAATACACATTGTTCATGCCCATGATCGTCGCCGCCGCCTTTGCGGCGTTGATCGCTTCCTGCGGCAAGTCGCCGTTGATTTCCTGAGTGATCGCGTCGATCACCGTGTCGTTTTTGGTCGCATAGGCGGAGGCGAGGCCGACGCCTTTGGATTGAACCGGCGTCAGACCGTCAGTGCCGTCGGCGGCAAGAACCCGACCCAGATTGAGTTTTATGTCTTTCGCGTATTCCGGCATGCGGCCCCGGAGCGTGTCGATTGTCATTTTTTTCCCTCGGTCAAATTCTCTGATTTAGGCGGAGGAACAATCTGCTCCCCCGCCACTGATTTTGAGTAGGTAATTGCGTAGCGCGTCCGCCTACGCGACTTTCGCCAGATCGATGGTCTCGTCGCCTTTGCTCCAGTTGCACGGACACAACTCGTCGGTCTGCAACGCATCAAGCACGCGCAATACTTCCTGCGGATTGCGACCCACATTCAGGTCTGTGACCATGGAAAAGCGCACGACGCCGTCCGGATCTACAATGAAAACGGCGCGTTGCGAAACGCCTTCATTTTTATCGAGTACACCAAGCGCTTCGGACAATTCACGCTTTACATCGGCCAGCATCGGGAACGGAAGATCGCGCAACTCGTCCTGATGTTTACGCCATGCCCAGTGCGTGAATTCGGTGTCGGTGGATGCTGCGAGCACCTGCGCGTCGCGATCCGTAAATTCCTCATTCAAGTCGCCGAAGGCGGCGATTTCTGTAGGGCAGACGAAGGTGAAATCTTTGGGATAGAAAAACAGCACGATCCATTTGTTGGGGAACGATTTGTTCGTCACGTTCACAAAAACATTGTCGATGTCGATTTGGTCGAACGGTTTTCCGTCCACGGCGGTGAGGTCGAAAGCGGGCAGTTGTTCGCCGACGCTGATTGTCATTGTTGATCTCCTGACAGTCGTTACAAAAGGGACTCAGCGACTAAAGGCGCGCAGCAAGGCCCGGTCTTCGCCGGGCCGCCAAAGCGCTGTTCAAGAGGGAATATGACTCCCTCAAACTCGCCTTGACGTTGAAACTTGCGCCTTCAATCTATAATTATCGTGATATTGATAGCTGCCATCTATGTAAAAGTGATTGTTTCTATGGTAGCCATAGGTTTCATCAATGATCGGAGAACGGCTTGAATCTCAGGGATTTAGAGTATGTGGCGGCGGTCGCGGACCTGCGCAGTTTTAGCGAGGCGGCCGATCAGTGCGGCGTCAGCCAACCGACGCTAAGCGCGCAGATCAAGAAAATGGAAGAACGGCTCGGCGTGCAGCTCTTTGAGCGCACAAACAAGCGCGTCGTTCCAACCGATATCGGCAAGAGCATTCTCCAATCGGCCCATCGAATCTTACGTGAGGTGGACACCATCAATGAGACGGCCGAGAGCGCCCATGATCCGCTCACCGGCCGTTACCGGCTCGGGGCCTTCCCGACGCTCGCGAGTTATCTTTTTCCCGATCTTATTCCGCTGCTGAAAGAGCGGATGCCGAAATTGCGCCTGATGCTGATTGAAGAAAAATCAGAGATGCTTCTGGAAAAGCTCCGGAACGGGCAGATCGATGCGGCGTTTCTAGCGTTGCCGGTGAAAGACGATTTCCTCGAGGCGGCGCCTCTTTTTGACGATCCGTTTTACGTGGCGGTCAGCGCCGGCAATGCGCTTGCGAAGGAAAAAACGGTCAATGGTCAGACACTTCATCAGTATAAGTTGCTTCTTCTTGAAGAAGGGCATTGCTTGCGCGATCAGGCGCTCGACGTTTGCGATACGATGGGCGTTAGCGACGACGCGGATTTGCGCGCCACCAGCCTTGAGACGCTTCGGCAAATGGTCCGCGCCGACACCGGCATAACCTTGATGCCTGAAATTGCGGTCTCTCAAAAAGACGAAGAAATCCGGTATCTCCCCTTTGAAGGCGATCCGCCCTATCGAACGATCGCACTCGTGCGCCGCAAAACCTCCACGCGGAAAGAGGTGTTCAACATTGTAAAAGAGGTGACGCTCGCGACCCGATAACGAGCGCACCTGATTGAAGGCGAAGGCTGTTTGTGTTGATCAATCCCAACCGCGCATGCACGATAGAACCATGAAGATCAATCCGCACCGTTTTTGCGTCGCGCCCATGATGGATGGGACGGATCGCCACTGCCGGTATTTTCATCGGTTGTTGACGCGGCGTGCGCGGCTGTATTCGGAGATGATCACCGCTGAGGCGATCATTCATGGAGACCGTGAACACCTTCTCGGGTTTGATGACGCCGAGCATCCCGTTGCGCTGCAAGTGGGGGGAAGCGATCCGGCGCTTTTGGCTGAAGCGGCGAAGGTCGGCGCCGGCTATGGGTATGATGAAATCAACCTGAATGTGGGGTGTCCGTCGGACCGGGTTCAATCGGGCGCGTTCGGCGCCTGCCTGATGAAGACGCCTCAATTGGTGGCCGATTGCGTGGCGGCGATGCGCGATGCTGTCGATTGTCCGGTGACGGTCAAGTGCCGGATCGGCGTTGACGACCAGGTCCCGGAAGAAAGTCTTTATACGCTTGTCGACCTTAGCGCGGCGGCGGGGTGCGAAGTCTTCATCGTTCATGCGCGTAAGGCGTGGCTGCAAGGCTTGTCGCCGAAAGAAAACCGCGAAGTGCCGCCGCTGGACTACGATCTGGTTCGGCGATTAAAACGCGACCGCCCAGCGCTCACAATTGTTTTAAACGGCGGGATCATGTCAATTGACGCAAGCCAGCAGCATATGGCTGATTTTGACGGCGTCATGCTTGGGCGCGCCGCTTATGGCGAGCCGTTTCTTCTGTCTACGGTTGATCAGACCCTATTCGGCGAAGACGATGCGTCGCCGACGCGCGAAACGATCGTCGCGGAAATGTCCGAATACATCCGGCGCATGGCGGGGCGGGGCGTCAAGCCGCACCATGTCTCCCGGCATATGCTCGGGCTCTATCACGGCGCGCCCGGCGCGCGGTTGTGGCGGCGAATGCTTTCAGAGCACGGCGCCAGCGCTGACGCTGAGGTATTGGACCGGGCGCAATCAGCGTTGACGGCGGCGATGCGCGCCGCCTGACGCCACTGACATTGCTGCGCTCTATTGTATACGGGTCACGGCGTACCCTTCTTTTTTCAGCATTTCGACGACGCTGTCCGGACCCACAAGGTGGCCCGCGCCGACCGCGATGAAATAGTCGCCGTCGCCAGCCATGAGGCTGTCGATTTTCCGGGTCCAGTTGACGTTGCGGTTGGTGAAGAGGGTGGCGTAGGCGCCGGGCGAGGCCTCGCGGATGGGCGCAAGAATGTCTCTTTCGATGCCCTCGACGTCGCCGGTGCGCCACGCTTCCAGGAGGCGTGCGGTCATCGTGTCAAACTCCGCAAACTGATCGATCGTCGTATCGAAATTGGCGAACATTTCGTCACCGTCGAGGCTCGCGAGTGCTTCAATCTGGAAGCTCGCCGTCTCAAGATAATCAACGGCGTCGCCTTCTTCAGCAGCCTGCGCAAGCACGGACGCCTCAACACCTTGCGCCGGATCGAACCCGTTGCGCTGGAAAACCACTTGCGTGAGCGAGACAAGCGCCAACCATGGGCGCATGGGTTCCAACGCCGATCCGGGCACGCCAAGTTCTTCGGCCAGCGCGCTTAATTGTTGCGCGCGGTCGGGTCCAAGCGTTTCGGATAGGGTGACGCCCGGTGGGTTTAACCCGAACTTCGCGACGGCGGCCTGAATTTCGGCGACGGCTTCGGGGCTTTGCGTGTCCGTTTCGATGATTGTCGTCTCTGCAGATTTCATGGCGGCGTCATAGGTCGAAGAAGTCCACTCGATGTTCGGCGGTAAGACGTGAAACGTTCCAAACAGCGTGATTTCGGAATCATCGTCTTCGAGCCGCCACATGGCGGGACGATCAACTTTCTGGATCGCGGTCGCCGTACTCGCCGTTTGCGTCGTGGCTGCGGGATCGTCGCCCGTGCTGGCGCAAGCGGTGAGCGCAAGGAGTGCGGCGCCGATTAGCCATCCGCGTCTTCGTTTGTCGTTTCGTACGTCAGACATGGTCATGAGTCCTATTCTGATTTCACAAGGGATGTTTTACGGAAGGTGATTTCAGGATGCAGTGGGCGTCCGGGGAATACCGGCTTTCTTTCTTGGCGCCACAATAAGCCACGTGCTTAGAAAATGATAGGCGGCGTCACTTTCGTCGCCTCCAGGTCGTCTTTGCACGGTTTATCGCAAGCAGAGGATACCGCGCCCGGTGGGGTGCGGAACGTTTTCTTCAGCTGCGCGCCGAACAGATATCCGCTGACTAATAAGAGAACGATCACTGAACCGGTTAGAATTTTCCGATTTCGAGCAAATGCTATCAAGTCGTCCATCATTCTTCTCCGTCGCTATCGTCAAAAATCTGCTCAATCGTCAGGTCAAAAACGTGTCCGATTTTAAACGCCAAGGGCAGCGATGGGTCATAGCGCCCTTTTTCGATGGCGTTTACGGTCTGCCGCGAGACGCTTAGTTTTTCTGCAAGCGCCGCCTGGCTCCATTTTCGCTCCGCACGCAATTGCGGCAGCTTATTTTTCAAGTCGTTCTCCATACCGCCTGCGTCCAGGCGATCATTTTTATGAGGTAGGCGTATAATCCCACATAGAGGAGCGGTGGGCTCGGTAATCCGAGGATTTCAATCAGAGCGCCGCCGATCAGAACCGTCCAGAGGAATACCATCCCGCCAATGGCGGACGCTCTGTTCAAAATCGATCGCACGAATTCGTCGGAATGTTTGTAAAAGTGGAGGCTTTCATAGCCGAGCACGCCGACAAAAGGGATCAGGAGCGCCGCCAATAAATAGGATTCCTGTTGCGTCCGGCCTTCTCCGCCGCCGTCGAGATACCCCCAGAAAAACCCGAAGATGAATGAGGCGAGAGAGATCCGCCACAGCATCCGGCGCACTTTCGGATCGCTGATATCGCCGCCGAAAAGAAGAAATGACCACCTGCTCATGGAATGCGCGTCCTTTCTCGGAATGACAAGGAACCTTTACATTTTGATGATTTAGATGTCAAGTATGCTTTCCATTTTTTGGGCCGCCAAGGGCTCTGATCCTGGAATAAACCTGTTATTCCAATGCGCTACTGGTCTTAGTGGATCCGTCAATCGGACGAGGCGCCCTGAAGGCGGGCGGCTGGTTCAGCCGACTTTCCCAGGCATGCTCGCCAGGAAACGCCGCGCCAGAAATTCAGGCGTGGCGGGCAGGAGGCCCTCTGAAATAAACGCCGTTTCCGAAAAGTGCGCGAGCGCGATGTTCGCGGCATGCAGGGCGCAGAGCGCGGCGCCGACGCGTTTGGTGGCGTCGAATTTTGTGATGATCGCCCGGCGCACGCCGAATTCCGCAAAGGCGACCGCCCATTCGATGAATTCTTCGGTGTCGCCGCTCGCCGGTAGAACAAGCACCGGTTCCGCGCCTGATGCTTCGCGAAAATTTTTCAACGCCGCGAAGTCGCCAGCGTCGAACGGGCTGACGCCAGGCGTATCCAGAATAACGGCGCCGCTAGGTTTGTGCGTTTTTAGCACCTGTTCAACATCGGGCGGCGTTTCCACGATAAAATAGTCGGCGCCCAGACTTTCGCCATAGGTCTTGATCTGTTCGATGGCGCCGGCGCGCCCCACATCAGCGGTCATCATGAACGCGCCGTGCCCGGCTTCCATCGCTGCTTTAGCAATTTTCGCTGAGGATGATGTTTTTCCCGCGCCTGTGGGTCCCACAAGCATGATCGGCGTCGCCGGTCCAAAGGTCAGCGGCGAGTAGGCGAAGGTTTCGGCGAACGCCACTTCCAGACGGTGATAATCGTCATCCATGCGCGCGCGCGATGCGTTGTCGATCAGATCCGCCCGTAAGGCTTCGCCGAGACCGTGCGGCGCCAGTAGCGCGTCAAGCGCCTGCGCTTTTTCACTTGAGAGATCAACATGGGCCGGCCTCGAGCCGCCACGATTTGAAAGATTGCCTTTCAGGCGATCAAGCGCATCGGATGAGAACCGGTCCTCCATCGCTTCATTGAGGCGGGCGCCGGAACCGGGACGGCGGACGCTCTCGTCAATGGCGTGGCGGGCGTCCTGACCAAACGAGCCAGGCGGCGACCAGTGCCCGGCGGCGTTTTGATCATGCGTGCTCACAGGCGGCGCCGCTTCGGGGCGGTCTGACGCTGTGACCTCAACATCGCCCGACGGCAGGTTGCGCATGGAAACGATAACGGCCGCGTCGCCAAGGGCCCGACGCGCTTTTGCTTTGGCGGCGTCGGCGTCGGAGGCGATGAATTTCATCATAACTTACAAGAACTTCGTCAAATCTGACCCAGATTGGTGAGCCGGGCCGCCGGGTGAATTTCATTCTGCGACAGCACCGGCGTCTGCGGGCGCACTCTCTCAATAACAGATCGAACGAACGGACGCGACACCGCGCTGGCGACAATCGCGGCTGAATGACCGCCGGAAGCCGCTTCCTCTAATTTTTTTAATGCGACGGCCACGAATTCCTGCAGTTTTGATGGGGCGAGCGCCAATTGGCGCTCGTCGCCCTGGCCGATGACATTGTCGGCGAAGGCCCGCTCCCATTCCGACGAGAGCGTGACAATCGGCACCGAACCGTCGGGCCCTTTGAGCCCGCCGCAGATCTGGCGGGCGAGGCGCGCGCGCACATGTTCGCCAAGCACGTTCGTGTCCTTGGAATTCGGCGCCGCTTCGGCGATGGCTTCAAGGATCGATGGCAAGTCGCGAACAGAGACCCGTTCGGCGATCAACGACTGCAAAACGCGTTGCACCGTCGTGATCGAGGCGACGCTCGGGATAAGATCGCTCACCAGGTTTTTATGTTTATCCGGCAAGGCGTCGATCAGCTTTTTCGTCTCCGCGTAAGAAAGAAGCTCCGGCGCTTCGGCTTTGATGATCTCGGTCAGATGCGTTGTCAGGACCGTAGCGGCGTCGACAACCGTGAAGCCTTTCAGGCTCGCCTGATCTTTTTGCCCTTCGTCAATCCACATGGCGTCAAGCCCGAAGGCGGGTTCCTTCGTCGGTTCACCGATTAAATCAACGGAGCCGCCTGATGGATTCATCACGAGGAACTGTCCCGGCTTGACCGTCCCGCGTCCGACTTCCTGTTCTTTGAGCCGGATCACATACTCATTCGGGCCCAGTTGCATGTTATCCAGAATGCGCACCGACGGCGTCACGAAGCCCAGCTCCTGCGCGATTGATCGGCGCACGGCGCGGATCTGGTCGGTCAGTTTCGGCCCGCCTGTTTCGCTAATGAGCGGTAGAAGGCCATAGCCAAGCTCGATCCGAAGATCGTCCATGGCGAGCATATGCGCTGGTTCATCTTCGTTTGCGGGCGCGGCGGGCGCCGATGCGGCGTCGGCGGCTTGTTCGTTTTCCTTGCGGCGGTGGATGCTGAGCGCTGCGGCGCCGACGCCCACCGACAGGAGGACAAAGGGCAAAAACGGCATGCCGGGCAGGATCGCGATCAGGAGAAGAACGCCCGAGACAATCGCGAGCGCTTTCGGATATTCGGCGAATTGTTCGGCCACGGCTTTGTCGGCTGAGCCCTCAACGCCCGCTTTGGAAACGAGGAGACCGGCGGCGACCGAAATAATCAGTGCGGGGATTTGTGAGACGAGCCCGTCCCCGATGGTCAACAGGGTATAAGAAGCGCCTGCGGCCCCAAGGCTCATGCCCATTTGCATAACGCCAATCACGATACCGCCGATAATATTGATCAAGGTAATGAGCAATCCGGCGATGGCGTCGCCGCGAACGAATTTGGAGGCGCCGTCCATCGCGCCGTAAAAGTTGCTTTCGTCTTCGAGTTGTTTGCGTTTGGCGCGCGCTTCATCCTCGGTCAGCAGGCCGGACGACAGGTCAGCATCGATCGCCATTTGCTTGCCGGGCATGGCGTCGAGCGAGAAGCGGGCGGCCACTTCTGCAATACGGCCGGAACCGCGCGTGATCACAACGAAATTCACGATCACGAGGATCGCGAAAACGATCATGCCGATTACGTAATTTCCCTGCATGACGAAACCGCCAAAGGCTTCGATGACCGCGCCTGCGGCGTCCGGGCCTTCATGGCCGCGCGACAGGATCAATCGCGTGGACGCAATGTTCAAACCGAGCCGGAACATGGTGGCGATCAAGAGGATCGACGGGAAGGTTGAAAACTCCAGCGCCTTTTTCGTAAAAAGCGCCGTCATTAGCACCATCACCGAAAACGTGACGGAACTGGCGAGCAAAATATCGAGGAGCCAGCGCGGCGTCGGCAAAACCAGCAGCGCCAGGATTGAAATAATAGCGACCGCAAACAAGACGTCCGACCGCAACGCGTTTTTCAGCGTGGCGGGGGTGAGACGGAAAGGAGGTGTTGCGGCGGTTTCGGACATTTAGGCGCTTTGCCGCTCCGCGCCTGGCGGCGGCACGGCGACCCCGTCTTCGGTGTATTGTTTCAACTTGTTGCGCAGAGTGCGGATTGAAATCCCTAAAATGTTCGCTGCGTGCGTACGGTTGCCGAGGCAATGGTCCAGCGTCTGAATGATCAGCGCCTGCTCGACTTCAGCCACCGTGCGGCCGACCATTGTTTCGTCGTCGGCCTGCGCGCCCAGCGCCGGCGATTGCGCCTTAAGCTCCGATCCGGCAGGCAGACTGATTGCGTCGGCTTCTATTTCATCACCGGTCGACAGGAGCACCGCACGGTGCAACGCATTTTCAAGCGCACGCACATTGCCGGGCCATGCGGCCCCAGCGATGATGCGCTTCGCGGCTTCAGAGACGGGGCGTTGCGGCACGCCGTTAAGCTCCGCATATTTCGTCGCGAAGTGATCCGCGAGCGCGATGATGTCCAACGGACGCTCGCGCAGGGGCGGCACTGCAAGGTTGACGACGTTGAGACGGAACAGAAGGTCTTCGCGGAACGTTCCGTTTTTTACTTCCGCGGCGAGATCGCGGTTTGATGTGGCGATGACGCGAATGTCCACTTTAACAGGTGCGTTTCCCCCGACGCGATCAATGGTGCGTTCCTGAAGCGCGCGCAGCAGTTTCGCCTGCAGGCGCACATCCATTTCAGAGATTTCATCGAGCAGCAGGGTGCCGCCGTTCGCTTCCTCGAATTTCCCGATACGCCGCGCAACCGCGCCGGTGAAGGCGCCTTTCTCGTGACCAAAAAGCTCCGACTCCAGAAGGTTTTCCGGAATGGCTGCGCAATTGATGGAAATAAACGGCTTGTCGGCGCGTTTGGATTTCTGATGGAGATGTTTGGCGATTACTTCCTTACCGACGCCGCTTTCGCCGGTGATGAGGATTGAAGCCTCCGACGCCGCCACCTGATCGGCGAGGGCGATGACTTTCTTCATGGCCGGATCGACCGCGATCAAGTCGGAATTTTCCTCTGCAACGGCTTCCAGCACCGCAGCGATGAGGTCCGCGTCCGGCGGCAGGGGAATGAACTCCTTGGCGCCCGCGCGAATGGCCGCAACAGCGGCGTCAGCGTCCTGATCGATGCCGCACGCGACAACGGGCGTCGCGATCCGCTCTGAGCCGAGCGCCTCAATGAGCCCGGCAATGTCCTGGCGAATATCGACCATGAGCAAGTCGGCGCCTTGGCCCTTGCGCAACGCCGAAAGCGCCGCGTCAACGGTCTCCGAGAACGCTACCTTGGCGCCGCGGTTCATCGCAATTTTCGCTGCAGCGGAAAGTTGTCCGGAAAGTCCGCCGACGATTAACAAGCGCATGGCTGATGCCTCTTCCTACAGTTCGTTTCGTTTGACGATTTCCGTCATGGTGACGCCGAGCGAGCCGTCGACCATCACAAGCTCGCCGCGCGCGATTAGTTGATCATTGACGTAAAGATCGATCGGCTCGCCGACCTTACGGTCAAGTTCGATGACGGCGCCGTCGCCGAGGCGCATCAGCGAGGCCACGTCAATTTTGGTTTTTCCAAGAACGGCGGAGACCGTCACGGGTACGTCATTGACGCTCGCGAATGTTGCGGGCGTCTCAGCGACCACGGTGCTTTCGTGCGGCTCGACGGTTTCGGCTTCTAGGTCGGGCAGATCCGGCAGGGCGTCTGCGCTTGGGTTGGCGCTCATGAGGAAGGCTCCATTTCGTGGTTTTCGGGATAGTCCGCATTCATCACGCGCGCGACGGCGGCGCGAACGGCGTCAAAATTCTGAGTGAGCGAACCGGAACGCCATTCAAGGCGACATTCGCCGGGATTGAGGTCGGCGCATTCCTCAATCGTCACTGTGGCATTGGCGCTGCGTCCGCGCACGATCGCCTCTAACTGAGCGCCGATCTCTTCCATCGATCGCGCGCTCACAAATAAGATCGCCGATGCATTTTCCTCGTCGCTGTCGAACAATTTGTTCAGGATGTTTTGCGCCGTCTGCGTTTCATGATCGATGCTGAGCCGCTCGCAATATTCGATCAGAAACGCTTCAGTGATCGCGTGCAGCGTTGCGCGTTCGCGGGCGATGGCGCCGTTAAATTTTTCGATCGCCGATGACAGATCGCCCTGCATTGTTTTGAGACTGTCGGTTTGCGCCTTGATCGTGCTCGCCAGGGCTTGCGCGCGCCCGTGGGCGCGGCCTTCCTGATAAGCGGCGTCAATATCCGATTGCGTGAATGCGGGCGCGGCCGGCTGTGTCTCGTCCGGATCGAGGGATTCAAAATCAAAGGGTTTCACCTGCGGGCGGGGCATTAGTAGACCAGTTCCTCTTCATTGCTCTTGGCAAGGAAGATTTCCCCTTCTTCGGCGAGGCCTTTCGCAATCTCAACGACTTTTGACTGTGCGGCGTCAATCTCGCGCAAACGTGTGGGCCCCATAATGTCGATATCGTCGCGCAGAATATTGGCGGCGCGCTCGGACATGTTCAGAAAGAAATGACGGCGCACATCCTCATTGGCGCCTTTAAGCGCTTTGGCGAGAACGGATTTGTCTACAAACCGCAGGAGTACCTGCATGTCCTGCCCGTCAAGGCGCATCAGATCTTCGAAGACGAACATCAGTGACTTGATCTTTTCCGCCGCCGCTGAATTTTTGCGGTCGAGCGCGTCGATGAAGCGGCGTTCCGTGGCGCGATCGAAATTGTTGAAAATCTCCGCCATCGCCTCATACGGGTCTTTATCCTCGCCGCGCGACAGAGCCGCCATAAATTCAGTGCGCAGCGTCTGTTCGATTTGATCGAGAACGTCTTTTTGAACCGGTCCGAGCGTCAGCATGCGGTTGATGACTTCTTCGCCGAGCATATCCGGCAAGACACCAATCACTTTTGCAGCGTGTTCGGGTTTGATGCGCGATAGGATCACCGCGATCGTCTGCGGGTGCTCATTTTTCAGGTAACTCGCCAGCACGCGCTCATTCACATTGGCGAGCTTGTCCCACATTGTTTTGCCGGCGGGGCCTTTGATCTCCTCAAGGATGGAAGACACCTTGTCTTCCGGCAGCACATTTTCGAGGAGCCGGCGCGCTGAATCGACGGAGCCCATAACGGCGCCGACGGAAGACAGGCTTTGCACGAATTCGTGGAGTAATTCTTCCACGACGTCGGATGTGACCGACCCGAGCTTTGAAATTGCTAGGGTGACTTCGCGCAACTCGTCTTCGTCAAGCGAGGCCCAAAGCGGCTTGCTCGCGTCTTCGCCGATGGCGAGCATGACCACAGCGGCGCGTTCGGCGCCGCTTAACTGCTCAGTGCGGGTGATCGTCTGGCTCATTATGACGCCTCCCGAATCCAGTTTTTCAGGATCCCGGCGGATTCGCTGGTGTGGCCGCTGACGACTTCGGCGACCTGTTTCAGCGACGAGGCTTTCACTTGCCCTTCGACGCGCTGGAGGTTCAGTTTTTCTTCAAGCGTCGCGCCGCCGGGTGAGGGGAGCGCTTCGGCGGCGCTGGCGGGGCCGGCGAGTTCGCTCACGGGAGAGG
>CAWUIM010000003.1:0-103373 GCA_963922595.1 uncultured Parvularculaceae bacterium | reverse complement strand
AGACGCGTTTGGCGATGCGGTGGCATTCAACACCCACCGGCGCGCCGGCGTAACCCGTCCAGACGCGCGCGCCATCTCTCACTAGGATCATCCGGATGGTCAGCCTTGGCGCACCTTTCACATCATTGGCGCCTGTATCGACGCCGAGCGTCACATCGCTGAAGCGGCCGGGCAGCCCGATACTGCGCAGCGCTTCGTCAGACGCCGTATCAGCGTGCGCGATAAAGACCGGACTGCGCCATTTGCTCGGCGCCCAATATTCGGACGCCACCTTTACATCAATAGAAAGGATGAACTTCTCCGCGTGTCCGTCCTCCACCGGCGCCTCACTACCCATCTTCGCCGCGCGCCAGGCATTCATCGCCTGCCGGACGTCGCGCTCAAGCGCTGTTTCATAGGTCTCCGGAAAATCGATTTGAGCGGGCGTGACGTCAAACGAAGCGTCATCAAGGGCGTTTTTCGCGAGATTTTTTTCAATGGGGTTCGGCGCAGCGTGTCCGAGCCTTCTGGCCGCCGGCGTGTTCGGATAGGCGAAAGCCGCCGCAGCATCCGTCGCGGGCTGCGGCGCGATCGCTTGCGTTTTGATCCAGCCGGCCAGCGCCGCCGCATGCGCCTGAGCGCCCGCCAAAATCACGCAGAAGATGAGCTGAATAATCGTCAGAGCCGTTTTCATATTCCTCACCTAACGCAGCGCGCGCTGAGGATAACCGAAACTATCGGCCGCGAAAACTCTCAAAAATCCGACTGCGCCGTTCCCGATCTGTTAAGGTAACCCAATAGGCATAGAGGAGACGTTCAATGTCAGCGCCGATTGTGTTTTTTGATATCGCCGGTCCGGATGCGGACGGGCTTCGGGTATTTTATGAAAAAATCTTCGATTGGCCTTGCGGAGCGCCCAATAATTTTTCGCCAGGCAATGCGCCGATGATCGAAGGAAGCATTCGCCAGGACCCTGCAGAAAAGATGCTGTATGTGGGCGTTCCAGACGTCGCCGCGACCTTGGAGAAGATTGTAGAAGCCGGCGGCTCCGTCGACGCTGCCAGATTTGAGGTTCCAGGCGTCGTCGTACTCGGCCTCTTTCGTGATCCCGCAGGCAATCGAATGGGGCTTGTGGAAATGGACGGCGACAAACCCGTTATTCCTTAATCTGCGAATTTATGGGATAGCGATTGGAGAACAACGGCTTTATCTGCGATGAGCGCTCAAGAAGCTGAACGATCTGTATACGCATATGATGTTCGAAATTGGGTAAAAATTTGGGATATCGAACTCGGGCTCAACCAACCGATACTCACTGCAATCTGGTCTCACCGCAATCTGGAAGGCCGGTTAGCCGATTTTCCCGCCGCCGCAATTGCGCCGGTGAAGGTTCGACGTCAGACGCCTCTCCCCAATACGAATTAACGTCCAAACCCGCCCGATCGAGGCCAGGGCGGCAGGAAAATAAGCCTTTAATTGTTCCGTTCCTGCGCCAGTATGACCTGGATCAGGTTCAAAGGGTCCAATCTCAGTCCCTCTTGCCCTTGCTCCCTGGCGCACATTGCTCTTATTTTTCACAATACTGCTCGTCTGCTGACTTACGTCGGCTGATGGGTCGTCAGTACTGAGAACTTACAAGAGGTGTGCGTCGCACGAGCCGTCGTCCATTGGCGACAGGCGGGACGCCCCTCGGAACATTGTTACCATGCCCCATATTTCTCTGCATTTCAAGAAGAATCGACCGTTGTGCGCGCAGAATTACAGAACATTAGCATAATCGCGCGCGCACCAATTTCGAGCGCCTAATTCCGATCGAGAATGCCGGGCCAATTTTCTTCGGAGCGCGCGAGATATCCTTCAATATCGGAAAGCCACTTCTTCTTAATCCGTGCATTGACGTTTAGATAGAGTTTTCCGTTGTGGATGTGCCAGTGCGCAGGCGCGCCTTTGGCGAGTTTGTTCTCAGCCACCGCCCAAGCGCAATAACCGCCATATTGAGGCGCGTAGCGCGCAGGGTCGGCTTCGAACGCGTCGAGATTTTCCTGGCTTGAAAAACGCCATTTCTCGCCCTTATAGGTGGTGACAAATGCGTCGTCGCCAGGAACCGGCGCCGCGCCTTCTTCAAGACTGTAATAAGCGACGGCGTCATGTCCATCGATCGCATATTCCCAAGCGCTGCCAAAAAACCCGCCGCCTTGCATAAATATTTCCGGCGCACGCGCCGCCGCGCCAGAGCTTACGAACAGAACCGAGAACGCCGCCGCTAAGGCGGTCAGAAAACCGTATACCGATAGATTCCGCATTTCATTTTTCTCCTTGCTAGGGATTGTCGCTACTTTGAGTTTCAGCCGGCGCCACGGCGGCGACGGCGATCGCCTGTGCGATCGCAGCGCGCATCGCCTGGGCGGAATGGCTCATGGTTATCACATCAATAACATCGCCGGTTTGCGCGTCGATGAGGAGCGTGTAGCCAGTGCCGCTCTTGAAACGCTCATAGGCGTCTTCGAACCCATTTTCCGCCGCCAGCTCTTGGTGCGCTTTGGTCTTTCCAAACGTGAAGTCGAGGTCGATAAATTTCACTGGTTGATCCAGAAAGGCCGGCATCACTTTGGCGAGGCGCGGCTCCAGAATTTTGCATGACGAGCACCAGGCGGATGCGAACGTCGCCGCCAAAATTTCGGGCTCGCCGGCATAAGCTTCCTGGGCGCTGGCGCTGTTAAACGCGCTGCGGCCAATCACCAAGAACAAACCAGCGCCGACGAGCAACAGGCCCGCCGCAAACAGTATTTTTCGATTCATAACAACCGCTCTTAATGTCCTACCATACCGAAATCTGGCGGTGCCCACATCCCTCGGACGCTCACCATTTCGCGAGCTATCAGCTTGGTAATGCCCCATAAAAAAGGCGGGGGATCGCAAAATACGCGATTTGCGCTAGTCCTGAAACGGATCGCGCATCAAAATGACGTCCTCGCGCTCCGGACTGGTGGAAACGAGCGTCACCGGCGTTTCGATCAGCTCTTCGATCCGACGCACATATTTCACCGCCTCGGCCGGCAGGTCGGCCCAGGAGCGCGCGCCCTCGGTGGAACCGGACCATCCCTCCATGCTCTCGTAAACTGGCGTCACCCGCGCTTGCGCGTCGGCGCTCGCAGGCAGATAGTCGAACGCTTCGCCGTCAATCTCGTAGCCCGTACACACTTTGAGGGTTTCAAAGCCGTCCAGTACGTCAAGCTTCGTCAAGGCTATGCCGTCGACGCCGGCGATTTTCATCGATTGACGCACAAGGCAAGCGTCGAACCACCCGCAGCGGCGCTTGCGTCCGGTCACAACGCCGAACTCATGACCGCGTTCACCCAACTGTTCGCCCACCTCATTTTCTTGTTCGGTCGGGAACGGTCCTTCGCCGACACGCGTCGTGTAGGCTTTAACAATGCCGAGCACGTAACCGACCGCGCGGGGTCCTAATCCGGTTCCGGTCGCCGCCTGCCCCGCCACCGTATTGGACGACGTCACGAACGGATAAGTGCCGTGATCCACATCAAGCAGCACGCCTTGCGCCCCTTCAAAAAGGATGCGCTCGCCGCGCTTTCGGGCGTCATGGAGCAGCTTCCAAACCGGTCGGATAAATGGCGTGATTTTTGGCGCGATATCACGAAGCATCGCCGTAAGGGCGCCGGCGTCAATCTCCTCCACGCCAAAGCCCCGGCGCAAGGCGTTATGGTGGGTGAGTAGATTTTCGACTTTCTCACCCAGGCTTTCCGGATACAGAAGGTCACTCACCTTCAGCGCCCGCCGGCCGGCGCGGTCTTCGTAAGCCGGACCGATCCCGCGCTTTGTGGTGCCAATCTTGACCCCGGCGTTTGACGTCTCACGCATCTGATCGAGCGCCTGGTGAACCGGCAAGATCAACGTTGCGTTCTCGGCGATCGCTAAATTGTTAGGCGTCACTGTCACGCCATCAGCTTCAACGCGTGCTATCTCTTCAAGCAGCGCGGTCGGATCGACCACGACGCCGGACCCGATAACGCCGAAACAATTCGGTCGCACCACACCCGACGGCAATAAAGATAACTTGTAGACTGCGCCGTCGATCACCAGCGTATGACCCGCGTTATGGCCGCCCTGGAACCGCACCACGACATCCGCACGCGCCGAAAGCCAGTCGACAATCTTACCCTTTCCTTCATCGCCCCACTGGCCGCCGATGACAGCAACATCCGCCATGAATCACTCCAACTTTCCTGATGCAGCGCGAAAAACGCGCCGCACCATAGGCGCTTTGGCAGGGAGGTCAAACGGCTAATCGATCGGCGCTCGCCCGACGAGAATGAGCTGATATGATGGCTCTGACAATTTCGAGGATTTCCAAAATGACCCAATTACTGACGCCGTTTTTTCTATTTTCTATCGCCCTCGCCAATGTCGCACACGCGCAAACGACACCAGCGCCCTGCGCCGCCGACGAATACGCCGCCTTCGATTTTTGGGTTGGCGATTGGGATGTCTTCGCGCTCAATGCGGACGGCGCACGCGGCGATAAGGCGGGTGAGAATAAGATAACGCGGGAGGAAAACGGATGTCTTTTGGTGGAGCGTTGGACGAGTGCGACCGGCGGCACAGGCCAAAGCTACAATTTCTTTGATCCGGGCGCGGGGGCCTGGCGTCAGGTTTGGGTCGCCGGTGCGGCGACGATCGACTATTCAGGGGGATTGAATGAAAGTGGTGAAATGGTTTTCGAAGGGGAAATCGCCTACCGCAACGGCGTGACGGCGCCCTTTAAAGGGATATGGACGCCGCTTCCCGACGGTTCGGTGAAACAGCATTTTGAGCAATATGATGCTGAGAAAAAACAATGGGCGCCATGGTTCACAGGACTTTACTTGCGTCAGGAAACCTCTGAATAAAACTGGCTGCAGCATTTTCCGGAGGCGTTGATGGCGGAAATCTTCACCCCAACAAAGGATCGCGAATTCTTCGCACCTTTCGGCCCTGTTCTCGGATACTATAAACTTCCGGCGGAACTTGTTGATACACTGAATAACGCTATGTCGGAACAACTGCGCGATTATTCCGATCAGCTTGTAGGTAAAGTGCACCAGGAATTGCAATTCGACAATTCGCTGCTCGAGACCGCTGGTCGCGCCATAAAAGACTTCATCAAAGAGTTTCATATTTATGCGCGCAAGCGCAATTCATTCGGAAAATATTCCGAGGAAGGAAAGGACTTCCGGCTGCAGATCATGAGCGGTTGGTTCGTTCGCCAATTTGAACACGAATATAATCCGCTGCACATCCATACTGGCGCTGCGCTTTCATGCGTCGGTTACCTCAAATTGCCCGATGGCATCGAAGCGGAATGGGAAAAGGACTACGAGGACCACCATCCCTCGCACGGGCATATTCAGTTCGCCCATGGAACGGACGTCCATTACTCCTTCTCAAATTTCATGGCGAAACCCCGTGTTGGGGACTTCTACGTCTTTCCATCCCACCTTTTTCATTGCGTCTATCCCTTTTCAACCAAAGGGGAGCGGCGCTCGTTCAGCATGAATATGACGGTGCACGAGCAGACGCTATAACGGCGACGGAAGCGAAATGGCGCCTGGCGCAGGTTTTCCACAACTCGTCGCCCGAGAAGCCGATAAATCCGATTTTCAAGGGCTGTCCGCCCCCTCCTCGATCTTTACGCTTTATTTACTATTCGCCCGCGCCTAAGCATATCACAGTGCTATATTCGCCCATGTCCTGGCGGCAAATGTTCTGCGTTTAACGACCTGGCAATAATCGACGGAATAACGTTTTGACCATGGGATTCGCCTTTCTTGTCATTTCGGCTTGCCTGATTTTTGGGCTAGTGGCGGCGATTGCGTCGCATCGCCCGGGAATGTTGCCTGGGCTTGGGGCGGCGATGAATGACGTCCGCAAGGCGGATATGAAGCAATTCTCGCCGCGTAATACGCTCTTCATCATAGGGCCTTCCGATCAGCACAGCGCCTGCAAAATGCAACGGCGCCTGTTGAAGCCGGCGCTGGCGACCCTGATCCGGGAAGATGTGGCGGTGATGGAAGTCTATGGCGATATGACGCCGCGCAAAAACGGCGAACTCATGAAGTGGCTCGATCCGGCTTTGTTACGACACGCGATGGACGCCGAAGAGGGTTTTTACGTCATCTACGTCGATGCCGATGGGAAAACGCTCTTTAAAAATCCGGCCCCCATGGTCACCGCCGACATTCTGGAACGCTCGCAACTTGGCGCGCCGGATGCGCGCAATAGCGCAGCGCATGGCGACAAGTCACTTGTGCTGAAGAAGCTAAGCGCCGCTTAGCTCCCGTCTTTGTACAGATCTTCAATAATGCGACGCGATCTCGCGCCCTTCGATACGGCAGTAATCTCTTGCGTCATACTATGACGTTTCTGGTCTGCCGATTGAATAATATTCAAAGCCTGAGGCGCGCATCTGTTCCGGATTATAGACATTGCGCATATCGACCATAATCGGCGCATTCACAAGCGATTTGATGCGATCAATATCAAGCGCCCGGAAGACATCCCACTCGGTGACAAGCGCAATGACGTCGGCGCCTTCAATCGTTTCGTATGGCCCGTCACAAAAAGTGACATTGTCAAAGTGCGGCTTGGCTTCTTCCATTCCCTCAGGGTCGTAGGCTTTCACCGTCGCGCCCGCTGCTTGCAGCGCCGGGATAATATCGAGGGAGGGCGCATCGCGCATATCGTCCGTATTAGGCTTAAATGTAAGACCAAGCATCGCGACGGTTTTGCCGCTAACGGAACCGCCGCAGGCCGCGATAACACGCTCAGCCATCTGTTTTTTGCGGCGGTTGTTGATCTCAACCACAGCCTCAACGATCTTCACCGGCGCGCCCTCTTTCTGGGCGGTGCGCACAAGCGCGAGCGTGTCCTTCGGAAAACAGGATCCGCCATAGCCGGGCCCGGCATGCAGAAATTTCGCACCGATCCGCCCGTCGAGGCCGATGCCTTTCGCCACTTCCTGAACGTTTGCGCCGACCTTTTCGCACACGTCTGCGATTTCGTTGATGAAGGTGATTTTCGTCGCCAGAAAGGCGTTCGCGGCGTATTTGATGAGTTCGGATGTGGCGCGATTGGTAAAGACAATCGGCGTTTCATTCAGATAGAGCGGACGATAGAGCTCACGCATCACTTCCTGAGCGCGTTCGTCTTCTGCGCCGACGACCACCCGGTCCGGCCGCTTAAAGTCTTCGATGGCGGCGCCTTCGCGCAAGAATTCCGGATTGGAAACGACGGAGAATTCAGCGTCTGAACGCGCCTTGCGGACGATCTCTTCGACTTCAAGGCCGGTGCCCACAGGCACCGTCGATTTCGTTACGATAACAGTATACCCGTCAGCTGCCTGCGCAATTTCTTCCGCCGCTGCGTAGACATATGAGAGATCGGCGAAACCGTCGCCGCGGCGTGACGGCGTGCCCACGGCGATAAAGACCGCATCGGCGCCGGGCACCGCATCTTTCAGATCCGTGGTGAACGAAAGCCGTCCGGCTTCCACATTCTTAGCGACGAGATCATCGAGGCCAGGCTCAAAGATCGGAATTTCACCGCGTTCCAGCTTCTCGATCTTGCTTGCGTCCTTATCGACGCAAATAACGTCGTGACCAAAGTCCGCAAAACAAGCGCCGGAAACAAGGCCCACATAGCCGGTGCCGATCATAGCAACACGCATCGCAAATCTCTCCTAGGTTCTGTGTAAACCGGATCGGGCCCGCCCTACTCAGTAAGCATTTTTGGGGAATAACACCGCCTTCACGGTCATGACCAGTATTTTGATATCGAACAACAAGGACCAATTGTCGATATATTCAAGGTCATACCGAACGCGCTCGGCCATCATCTCGTTTTCAGAGGTCTCCCCGCGACAACCGTTCACTTGCGCCCAACCAGTTATACCGGGCTTGACCTTATGTCGACCGGAATAATTCTCAACCGTTTGCGCATATTGATGATTGTGCGCCAGCGCGTGCGGGCGCGGGCCTACAAGAGACATGTCGCCCTTTACCACATTTAGGAGCTGCGGCAGTTCGTCCAGGCTGTAGCGGCGCAAAATCTTTCCGAGCGGCGTAATGCGCGGGTCGTTGAGGGTCGCCTGCTGGATTTTCTCACCATTTTCCATAACCGTCATGGTACGGAATTTATAAATTTTAAAGACGGAATGGTTGAAACCGTGACGCTCCTGGGCGAACAGGATCGGGCCCCTGCCCTGCAATTTAATGCCGAGCGCGATCAGGATCATGAGCGGGCTGGCGATCAACAATAACAACAGCCCGCCGATGCGATCTTCCAACGACTTCAAGACGCTGCCCCAGCCCTCTAACGGTCGCCGATAAAGGCTGAGGAGCGGCGCGCCGCCGATACGCACAACTTCGCCGCCAGTATGATCGAGCCAGTGAGCGCTGGAACAGATGGAAATTGAGACCGGTAGGATGGATAGCCGATCTACAAGATATTTCATGTCCGATCCCGAGGCTTCCGGTTTCGCAATCACGATGTCGTCGATTTCACCCTGGCGCGCCAGCCGGCCGAGCTGGGCGAGATCGCCGGTAAGGTCGAAGGCCTTCTCATGTTCGGTCGGTTTCGTCCCCACACGGTAAACCCCAACGACAGACACCGCTTCTTCCGAGTTCTTCACATACTCGGCGAATTTCGCTGCTGTCTCAGTTGCGCCGATAACGGCTACGCGCCTTGCGAAAACGCCGCCTTCGCGAACCATCCGTTTCAAAACTTGCGCAACGCCATACCGTGTCAAAAACAAAAATCCAGCGCTGATGCCTGTCCACGCGAATAACCAAAAGCGCGAATAGCTTTCAGCTGTTTTCAGCGCGTAAGCGAACGCGATCAATCCGAGGACGACCATAGCGAGGCGGGCGATGACGCCCGGGATTGTCTGAGTGACGGACAATAGTCGATTAAATTCGTAGAATCCGTCGCGGCGAAGCAGCGTTGTGAATATCGTCGCGCCAAGGATGCCCGCGGCTGCATATCGTTGAAAGTCAAACGACGCCACTAGAATTTCTACGTGATAGAAATAGGCGACCACCACTGACGTGATCGTCAACAGCATAAAATCCATAAATAGGACGAGATCGCCGAATATGGTTCGGGCGATCGGCGCCCGGCGGTGGTTCGCTGCGGCGTCAAATTCCGTCGCCTGAGTGACGTTAACCTCCGACATGTCCTCGATACCCATCCCAATTGATGTCTGGCGTTAACCAAAAGGCTTACCATGGCGCAAGCAAACAATTCGTAAGCACAAATTGTGACACTTCCTAAAAGAGTATATCTGGATAATTGTTGCAATGCAAAATAATCTCTTGTTTCCGTATGCATTTCCGGCTTGAAGTTTGAAGCGCTTGCGGCGAAGGGTGTGGTTTGGGGCTTAGTTCGCCTGCGTGGAGTGAAAACACTGTTTCATGTCGAAACAATATGTGACCTGTTTTGTAAGCTGGCGGCATTCGAAAAGACCGCCTTTGGGGATTTTCAGCGACGAGTCTTCCTATGGGCGGGCGGCCGCGGAAGCGCTTGAAGCGAAAATTAATCAACTGGCGCAAGAAGGCTGGATCATTGATTCAATCATTCCCGCCTCCGGCCTCAACACGCGGGACTCATCTGGCTTCACGATCGTCGCTTTTAAGTAGTTAGTCCTGGCCGGCCGCACTGATGACGGCGAGCGCCATCGGCGGAGTTGAGGCGTCTCGGCGCGCCCACACATCCCAGAACGCGCTTTGCTGCACGAGACGAAACTCGGTGTAGAGAAGCGCTTCAGCTTTATTTTTTGCTTTGACGGTTGAGGGATCGAGATCAAGGCGCGGCGCAAGAACGATCGTCGCGCGCGCGGCCGCCGACGGACCGTCGGCGTGACAAGGCTGATTGTCCAACAAAATGCAGGCGCTATCGGCAGCGGTCAGGATCGCCACTTGCGCCCCGGCGTCAGATAGGCGCCGCGCTTTTTCAGCAGCGGCCAAAAGCAATTGCGACTGTTCGGTCGGCGCCAGCGAGAATAATGCGCGCGCTTCGGGCGTCGAAAACCGTCCGTCTTCGATCCATTGAGCGATGTCTGTTCCGCCGGGTTGCACCAGCGCAAGTTTTCTGCGGATTTCCTCCGGCGCCGATTGCGCCACCTTATGCTGCAACGAAAGCTGCATCGCCGTCTGCCCGCCGATTGCAAGACCGGACGCCATTGTGATCAGCGCCGCCACGCATGCGATCGCAACCGTTGCACGGTCATGTTGGCGAAATATGCCATCGTAAAATGGCGATGCGGTTGAGAAGGCGGCGATTGCGCCAGCGACGACCAACGCAGGCCAGACACTGACGCCGGCGATCAGGGAAGCCGCACTGGCGACGAGAGCAATGCCCAGCGCAGGGGCCCAAGCCTTAACGTGACCAGCGCCTCCGAAGACCATCGAAAGAAAAATGACGAGCCCGGCGCCTACAGCAATCGTTGTCATCGAAAGTAAGGGCTCAACGCTGACACTGGCGGCCGTTTCGACAAGCGCCGTCATGGCTGCGGCGCGCGCCGCAACCATTCCGGGCAGAAGAACTTCGACCAACCCCGTGAGCGCCGCAAACGCAATAAGCGTAATGGCGTAGCGGACGCCGCCCGCCTTGCCGCCAACGAATGGGCACACCGACAAGGCCAAAAACCCGGCAAGCGCAAAAACCGGCGCCGACATCCACAAACAGAAGAGTGCTGCGCCGGAGAACACGCTTTCAATAATGTTGCGCGCAATTCCGTTCTTTGCTGGCGCGCTGAGAAACCCCAGACACAGGACTGTCAAAAGGGCGAAGGCCAGCTCACCCGAACCGGCGAATGGCGCGGCGGCATACGCGCCGAGCGCGCCTGTCAAAAAAATACTTTGCAGAGCGGGCAGCCGAATGGACGCCATGTAAGCAAGCGGCGCGACGATTATTGCGGCCCCGATCGCTTTCGCAAGCAAGTGAATGCGTCCCGGCGTGTCGACACACAGGTCAGCGGCGAGCAAAAGCATCAGGAAAAAGGGGTCTTGCACCAGACGCGTATCGGCCGCCCCAGAGATCACGGCGCGCGCCTCTGCGATCGGCGCCAACATGTCCGCGGTCGGCGCAAAACTTAAGAGCGCTGGGGCGAATAAAGCGGCCGCAATAAAAGGAAACGCCGCCAGGCAAGAGGCGAGAAAAACGAGGCCGGGGTTTCGCCAAGCGTAAAAACAACGGGCCAAGCGACGGGCGATCGGCGCCGGCCGCCGCCAATAGATTCCGTCCGCCGTGTCGCCGTCCGTCTGGGCCATTTTGAACCAGTTCTCCTGAAGGTTGTTTCAAAGCGGCGCCCGCCGCGATCATTCGGTTAAAGCTTCGCAAATGCTCTGCCGAACGGAGGAATTTTCGTTAACCAATTTTTGGTTTGCCTCGAAAGCCAGACTGCTATGGTCACGGCCATGAGGTCCTTGTTACATGGCGTATTCGACCCGCAGTCGCGGATGATCCGGCTGATCCTGGCGGAAAAAGGCTTAACGGTGAGGCTCGGGCCAATTTCGCCGGAGGACGCCCAGGAAGAATTGGCGGGGCATAACCCGGCTATGACCGTTCCTGTACTGATTGACGAAGCGCCGTCCGGCCAGGAGCTTTCCATATCGCCGGCTTCTGCAATCGCCGAATATCTGGAGGAAGTCTACGGTGCGCCATTGCTGTTTCCGTCTACGTCAGCAGGCCGCGCTGAGACCCGCCGCCTCATTGCCTGGTTTTGCGACAAGATGGAAGAAGAGGTGATCGACCGTACCGTCCGGATAAAAATCGACCGTGTTCAACTTGGCCGGTCCCACACGGATGAAAACGCTGAGGCAGCGGCGGAAGCGCTCGCCTGGCACCTCGATTATCTGAGCTGGCTTCTGGAAAAACGCGCCTGGCTCGCCGGCGAACAGTTAACCGTTGCCGACCTCACCGGCGGCGCCTATTTCTCAACGCTCGACTATCTCGGCATTATTCCGTGGCGCGATTTTCCGCATGTGAAAGAATGGTATCAGCACCTAAAATCGCGTCCAAGTTTTCAGCCCTTGCTGAAAGAACGCGTCGATGGATTACCCCCGCCGGCCCATTACGCAAACCTTGATTTTTAGGCGCCGGGCGTGAGCGCTGATCCAAACAAAGCCAAGACGGCGATCAAAGACTTCAGCCGGCGCGAAGGCTTCGAAGCGGTTGGCGTTGCGCCCGCTGCGGCGGATCAGGAACGCGCCCGCCGCCTGAACGCCTTTATCGACACGGGGCGTCATGGCTCCATGACCTGGATGGAAGGCCGCCGGGCGGAACGCGCCGCGCCGCAAACACTCTGGCCGGAGGCGCGATCAGTCATCATGCTCGGAATGAACTACGGCCCCGATCACGACCCGCTGGCCATTCTCGACCAAAAGGACAGGGCGTGTATTTCTGTCTACGCACAAAATAAAGACTATCACGATGTCATCAAAAAGCGGCTCAAACAGATCGCACGCTGGATGGTCGATGAATTCGCCTGCGAGGTGAAAGTCTTTGTGGACACCGCGCCGGTGATGGAAAAGCCGCTCGCTCAATCCGCCGGCGTCGGCTGGCAGGGCAAACATACGAACCTTGTTTCAACCGATCACGGCTCATGGCTTTTTCTGGGCGCGATCTACACGACCCTTGAGCTGCCGTCTGATCCTATGGAAGAAGATCACTGCGGCTCCTGTCGGCGTTGTCTTGACGTCTGTCCAACCGATGCATTCCCCGCGCCCTATCAGCTCGACGCGCGCCGCTGCATTTCCTATCTGACCATCGAACATGATGGACCTATCCCGATCGGATTTCGAAAGGCGATGGGCAACCGGATTTATGGTTGCGACGACTGCCTCGCCGTCTGCCCTTGGAATAAGTTCGCCGCAACGGCGCAAGAGGCGGCTTTCCATGCGCGCGACACATTGCGTGCGCCAGAATTGGCGGTACTCGCGCGCCTTGACGATGCGGCCTTCCGCTCCCTCTTCAGCGGCTCGCCGATCAAACGCATCAAACGCGATCGCTTTGTCCGCAATGTGTTAATCGCGATCGGTAATTCTGGAGACCCGTCACTCGCCGTTGTCGCGCGCGAATTGCTAAACGACCCAGCGCCAATTGTGCGCGGCGCAGCTGTTTGGGCTTTATCGCAATTGCTGGCGCCCGAGACATTTGCCGCGCTGTCGAATGAGGCGGCGGCCGCAGAACGCGACTCTACAGTGCTTGACGAATGGGCGGCCGGCGACGGCGCGTGAGACTTCTACTCAGCCGCGATTGACACCGACGCGCCATCACGATCCCGCTTTGGCGCAACACCGAACAAATTCGCATCGATAATGGTTTCTTGAATAAATCGAGCCCGGTCGCCTTCAGGCTTCCAGTCGAGAGCCGCTTTCGCCGCATCGTTCTTGTACGGCGAATATTGCGCTCGCGACTTCCAATCCCGGAATGTGGGCTTTGCAACGTTCTTTTGCTTCGTTAGAAGACGTTTTCCCCAATATTTGATCACGTCGATTACGTAGTATGTCCAGATCGGGGTCGGTTTTGCGCGCATTTTCACGCCATAAGCTTTTTCGATTTCAGCGAAATAGTCGCGACCTGAGAGCATCGGGTCACCAATCAAGTTAAATGATCTGCCTTCGACGCCTTCCGCAGTCATGCTCTTCACAAGACCGTCTGCTGTGTCTGCGACGGAGACGAACGGCAAAATGTTGCGGCCGTCACCCCATAATTTGCAGGCGGTCGCCCCGCGCCACATGGCGACGCCCCAATGCTGCAACGGCCCATGTTCGCCGATGACGATCCCTGGCCGCGCGATGACCAGAGGCAGGCCTTTCGCGTCGGCCAATTCCAAAAGCGCCGTTTCGCACGCCGCCTTAGACCGCGCATAGAGGTTGCGCTCCTCAAGATTTTCATCAAAGGGTGTTTCTTCCGTAATGGGACGGTCGGCTTGCGACGCATCGTAGGAATCGATTGTTCCCGTATAAACAAGTCGCTTTACGCCAGCCTCAAGGCACGCTTCGCCGATGCGCCGTGTTACGGCGACATCATTTTCGAGGTAGCCTTCCCAGGTCTTCTCGTTAGCGCGCGCCAGATGAAAGACGCCGTCGATACCGTCCATCGCCGCTTTTAAATCGTCCTTTGATTTTAGGCTGCCGGTGAAAAGGCTGACGCGTCCGTCTGCGCGGTCAAATCCCCCTCCGGCCCCGCGCGATAAGACACGCACCGCGTATCCAGCGTCGGCGAGGGCATGGGTCAGTCGCCGGCCAATAAACCCGGTGCCGCCGATAACGAGCATGCTCGGCGTCGGTGGCGTCGAAGGGGGCGTCACCGTCTTGCGCGGCGTTAATTGCGCTCTTGCTTTCGTCGCCGCCTGTTCAATCAACCGCACGGCCGAAATCGCTAATTGCGGAGACAGACGCGAGTCGACTGGCGCGTTTTGCGCCAGTGAGCGATAGAAACTTTGGCACGCACGCGTGATGCTGAGACCGTAGGGCGCGAGAGCGTTACGCGAAAGGAGCTGACGCGTTGCGTTTTTTGCCGCGGTCGTAAAACGTTGCGCTCCGAGGCCGGCTTGCGCCGTTAATGGACCAATGACGATTTCATTCATTGGCGCTTTTTGCAGCGTATACGCATCTTCCGCGAAATCGAAGCGCGCCAAGGCGCCAAGGCCCCTCGCCTCAATGCTGCGGTCGTCGTGTCCTTCGATTAAAGACAGATCGAGCGTCACCGCCGTTTCACCTGCAAGGCCGCTCACCCGCCACCCTTGAAAATGGGTGACGCCGCCAGGAATCTCCACCGGGTAGCGTAACAACACGTTGGAAACTTCGAAATCGTCAAAAAGGTCGGCGACAAATGCAAAGAGATGCGGCCCCAATTCAAAGAGAATGTTCGTGGGTTCGCGCAACATCCATAAACCGAATGGCCCCGACCGCAACGGCGCCAGCGGAAACCGCCAATTTGCGTTAAAGCTATCGAGCGCGCCGATAACGCCGCTTTTCAGGTCAGCTTTGAACCGGTCGTAGCCCGGGAGCATTAGAAAATTATGATTAACACCCAGCGCGACGCCCTTTTCCTTGGCGATCACTGCCAATTGTTCCGCTTCGTCGCTGGAAAGAACGAGAGGTTTTTCAACAAACGCATGTTTGCCGGCCTCTAAGATCTTCCGTGTCGTCTCAAAATGAGCGTGCGGCGGCGTCAATACATGCACGCAGTCAATTGACGCATCGGCGAGCATGTCATCGAGACTTGTGAAAATGCGGCCCACATCGAACGCCCCGGCGAGGCTATTTGCGGCGGGCTCAGAAAGATCGCAAATGGCGGAAAGCGTTGCGTGGGGCGTTCGCGCCAAAGCCTCACCATGCCATTTGGCGATATAACCGGCGCCGAGAAAACCGACATTAAAGTTCGTCTGCGTCACAATTCTACGTTCCGTTTTATTTGACCCACACCGGTTTTAAACGGCGGGGCGTCCCACTGTGATTACTCTTCATCGCGACGCAATGCATCGCCCGCCCTGCCCGTGCGCGTCCAGGTCTTCGTCGATTGGCGCGCATCTTTTCCGTAGACTTGGCCCTTTGAGAAAAGATACCCGAAAACGCCGACTAAGGCGCTGAGCGGCAATATTTCTCGCCCGATGCGCGCCCAAGCGACAATGAGGCCGACGCCGAAGAGTATTGCGGCGATCGTCATTAGAGCGAGCGCTGTTTTCAGTCCGACGAGTGCTAAGGCGCCTGCGGCAACCCACGCGAGCGCTAAGAGCGCCCCGAAAACAGTCATTGGCGGTATTGCAAGGTCGAGGGCTATCGCCGCGAGGCGGCCATCGCGCTTCGCTAAGCTCGTCAAAAAAAGCCCGCCAAGATGACGCTTCGCCAACGAAAGCGATCCATGCTCCCAGCGCGCGCGTTGGGTCGCGGCGGCGTTCTCTTCCGTAGGAAATTCGCTGATGACGAGCGCGTCGGCAGCCATAATCGGCGCCGCGCCGTTCCGCGTTAATTCCAATGCAAGCGCCAAGTCTTCGACAATCTCACCAGAGCCGATCTGAAGGTCCTGAGCGAGCGCCCACGGAAGCGCCATGCCGGCGCCCGTCAGCCGCGTCGTATCGAAGAGACGAAAAATCCCACGCATGCGAACATCATTCATCAGGCGCCACGCAAACTCGGAAACGCGCATGCGTAGCGCAGCGTCCGACGGGGCCTGCATCAGATAGAGCGCTTGCGCAGGGCGCCCGGTCGCGAGCGCAGCACCGACAGTCTTATCGATCGCGTTGGGACCCAATCGGCAATCGGCGTCCACAAAAAATACCGCCGCAGGCGGATCATGCCGGATCGCATCAAGCGCAAATTGTAGCGCATAACCCTTGCCGCGCCGCGTGTCGTCGTTTCGCTCCAACACTTCGGAGCCGGCCTCACGTGCGATGTCCGCTGTGTTGTCTGTGCAGTTGTCAGCGACGACAATGAGCCGGTCCACCGGGGTCACTTGCGCCAAAACATCTGCGATGGTCGCACTTACGCCTTCGCCTTCATTATGCGCCGGAATAATTACGCAAACCGGGCCACGTTCGCCCACATCCTTCGCCGGCTTCCGTGCTGCGAACAACGACCCGACAACTTCGAGCAGAAAGAAGCCCGCTAACACCAGGAAGACCAGAGCGGGCAGACTGACGATGAAGTCGACAAAACCGATCATGACGGCGCGTCCAAGACTGCTTGGAACGCGGTCCTTAACTTGGCCGCTTCCGTATCGATATCGTGCCGCTCGGTTGTTTTCTCTTTACCGTGACGTCCCATTTCCAAAAGGACGGCGTCGTCGGCGTTAAGCGCCTCGGCCATCGCCGCTGCGAGCGCTCCCGCGTCGCCGGCGGGCGCCAGCCAACCATTCACGCCCGGCTCGACGAGTTCAGGAATGCCTGCGATGTAGGTCGAAATGACAGGCCGGTTCAGCATGAACGCTTCCATAATCGATACCGGCAAGCCTTCGGCGTAACTCGGCAATACGAAGGCGCGCGAGGCTTCAATCTCGGCGCGCACCTCCGTCGGCGTCTTCCATCCGGCGAACACGACTTCCTCGCTGAGATCATGATCGCGAACAGCCTTTTCGATAACAGGACGCATCTCCCCGTCGCCCACCAGCGCGAGTTCAAAGGCATGGCCGTCCCGTTTCAAACGCGCCGCCGCTTCGATGAGCGTCACCTGCCCCTTTTGTTCGCACAGCCGGCCGACGCAAACAAAGCGTTTGGCTTGGGGCAGCGGCGCAGCCGCCCCTTCGTGAAAGGCATTTTCAATTCCGCAATGGACGATCTTTATCTTCGACCAATGATCTGGCGTCACGAGACGCCTCAACTGACTCATGCCGAAAGAGGAAATGGCCACCGTGAAAGCGGCTTCCTCAATCTTTTCTTTAAGACCGATCAGACCCGGCTTGTCGAATTCTTCCGGACCATGCGCGGTGAAACTAAAACTGCCGCCGGTGATGCGGCTGGCTAACATGGCGACAGTGGTTGAGTTGGTTCCAAAATGCGCGTGGACGTGTTTTATCCCCGCCCGGCGCAGCCAGTGTGCAAGCGCGAGCGCTTCCAGGAAATACAGGCCATGGCGAAATAGTCCGGCCTCCGACGTCCGTCCGAACTGAATGGCTGCAGCGAACGCTTTCATTACGCCGAGAGGCGACCGCAATAGAGACGCAAAAATGCTCCCGATCAGGTCCAGCGCCGGCGCGCCGACAATGCGCCTCGTCAAGGCCGCTTCGCTTTTGTCTTCTTCGGAAATAAGACCCTGGCGGGACGACCGGATGGCGAACCGCGCCACGGACATGCCGAGCTTTTCAAGCGCAAGGATCTCCCGCCGCACAAATGTGTGGCTGATCCCAGGATACTGGTTGACGAGGTAGGCGATTTTCATTGGCGCGTACGCCCTAAGCTTGTCCGGCGTCCGGCTTTTCCGAGCGCGAGTCGAGGTGATACTTCGCAACCCCTAAAAATTCACCAAAGTGCCCGATTGTGACCAGCGCGCCATATGCCCATGACGATCTCTGACCCGGGCCATGGCGAAGGGCGATCAGGAAGATCTTCGCGAAATAAACAAGAAAACCAGAACATAGAATCCAGAAGAAGACGCCGTACGGGCTCGTCATCGGCGAGAAAAATCTCACGCTGAGCGCACTAATAACGGCCGCCAACACGATGAAGACGGGAAAGGCGCCGCCCCAGATAATCGCTCGCGACTGTTCCAGCACGCGAAATCGTTCAGGTTGGGCCCCATGGAGATAAACGCCGTGGGCGTATTCATAACCATTGCGCTTGGCTTCGCGCCACCAATCCTTCAGGTCGCGTTTGCGCGAATGATTAACGCCCATTTGCGTCTCGACGCGCCAGATATGTTGCCCTCGGCGGCGTAAGCGAAGGCAAAGATCGTCCGTGTCATTGCTTGCAATATCGCCTCTAAACCCACCAGCGGCCTCAAACGATTCGGCGCGCACGAACGCGGACTCACCTGTCGTCTGCAGTTCACCCTTCGGTTTGCGTCGCGAAATTTCCTTCACCATGTTCAACATGGATTTTTCGCTAAATCGCTCGCGTTTATGCCCGTCGATGACGGCGACTTCCGGACGCCGCACCATGAACGCCAACGCGTTATTAAACCAGTCAGCATGAAGAATGAAATCCGGCTCCAGAAACTGGACATATTCAATATCCGGATTGAGCGCCTTCAAACGCCGATAACCCGTGTTGCGCGCGCGGCCTGGATTGACTGTTTTGCCGGGCAGCTTGACGATCTCTGCGCCCATCCGCAGAGCTGTCGCGGCAGCCTCATTTTTCGGATTGGCGGTCACATAAACAATTGTTTTGCCATCACCGAGAGACCGGATCGCCGGTTCCGGCGAGACGCCCGTATTCTGATCGAGCATGACGACGCCGATTTTGGCCGACAACATGCTCGTTGTCGGCGGCGCTTCAACGGTTTTCGTTTTCGCGGGCTCGGCGGCCGGCGGCGCAGACGACTCAACCTTCGGCGCTGTTCCATTGATTGTGACCGACGCGGGTGATGGCGCGGCCATCGTGGCCGGCGCGGAAGTCGTCTCGAGCAAGGTTTTTTCAAACGCCGTGGCGGCGGGCCGCTCATGGGCCTTACCATTGACGCCCGCGTGGTCGGGCGCCTCAAGCTTGCTGGTTTCGATGCGCGCCGCCGCTTCCAAAAGGGACGCCGGCGTCGCGTTGTTCTTTGGCTGGTCGCTGTCGGTGACGCTGTCCTCGACCCCTACCGCAGGCGCCGTTGACGATTTTGCCGAAGGCGTCGCTTTCTTCTTGGCGACAGTCTTCTTCGATGCTGTTTTCTTTTTCGGCCTTGAGGACGCGGTTTGCGTCTTTTCCTCCGCGTGTCCCTTTCAGCCGCCGGCGCCGTCCGAGCGATCATAAGGATAGACGGAGTTTTTCGACGCTTGGTCGCTAGGCACCGAAACATTCTCATCCATCGCAACGCCAAAAACGCCGTAATCGGACTTGTCATTTATCACCGATTTGATGGTCTCGGCGCTGATCACTTCTTCGCTCGCGGAAAACGCATAGACGAGCGCTGTGTCCGCAATGATATTGATCACACGCGGCACGCCGCGTGACTCACTTGCAATGATGTCCACGGCGGAATGGTCGAAAATGCGGCGCGTCGCGCCGGCGATCGACAACCGTGTCTCGAGATAAGCGTCCACCTCTTCGCGGCTCAAGGGCGTCAGATGAAAATCCGAACCGACCCGTTGCGCTAATTGTAAGAGGTCAGGCCGATTGAGAAGCGACTTCAATTCGGGTTGCCCGACGAGGATCAATTGTAAGAGCTGATCCTTGCCGGCGTTGATGTTCGAAAGCATCCGCAGCTCTTCGAGCATATCAACAGAAAGATTTTGCGCTTCATCGATAATCAAAACGACGCGTCGGCCCTTGGCGTATTCGGCGATAAAGAAATCCTGGAGCGCTGCAAAGAGCTCCACATGGCTTTTGCCGGCAAATGACTGACCGAACCCCATTAAGACCCAACTCAGGAGATCGCCGCGGCCCGCTTGAATATTCGACAAGAGGGCGACCGTGTGGGTCTCTGAAAGTTGGTCCAGAAGACGGTGGATCAATGTCGTCTTTCCGCACCCAACCTCGCCGGTGATCACAGAAATACCCGCGTGATTCAAAACGCCATATTCGAGCATGGCGTAGGCGAGACGGTGACTGCGGCCCCAATAAAGAAATGAGGGGTCAGGCTGAATCGAAAACGGCTTTTCGTTCAGCCCGAAAAACTCTTCATACATGCGTTTCTCACCCGCGCATCTGCGCCGCGCTCTTTTCGCCCTAATCGGAGCTGGTCGGTCTAATCGGCCAGCAACGCTCTCGCGTCTTCAACAAAACCGGCCTCATCACCGGCGTCTTCAATCGCTTTGCGCAATTCTTTCTTCCCGCGCTCAGTGTCGCCAGTCCGCAAAAGCGTCGCTCCCAGATGGTAGCGGGCTTCAGCCAGACTTGGCAAAAGCTCGACGGCTTTTTCGATCATCGGCAGGCCCTTTTCAAGGGATCCATTCTGAACGAGCGCCCAGCCATAGGTGTCCTGAAAATAGGGGTTTTCCACCCCAGCAAGGACTTCTGCGATCGCCACAGCCCGCTCGCGCGAGGCATTATCGTCGCGCAGCTTTGTCAGCAAGCTGACATAGTTATTGGCAACCAATTGGTCGTCGGGCCGGCGTTCCAGAATTTCCTCATAGATCGCCATTGCTTCTTCCTCGCGGTTTTCCGACAAGAGAATATCCGCTTTGATAATCTTCATGCCGTCGCTTTCCGGCGCAGCTTTCAGGCCGCGATCAATCAGCGCAACAGCTTCTTCGCGTCGATCCGAAGCGTTATGAAGCCTGAATAACCTTTCATATCCCTCAAACTGGGTCGGGCTTTGCTCAATCGCCGTTTCTAGGACACCCCGTGCTTCATCGTCCTTCCGCTGCTGGAGGAGGACACGGCTCAATAGCATGCGCGCGGCATAATTTTCCGGATTGTTGCGAATGTTTTCACGCAACAGCGCCTCGGCCTCAACCTCGCGGTCGGTCCGCATGTAGGCGCCGATCAATGTCTCCAGCGGCCGTGATGCAAGCGGGGTACGCTGATTTTCCTCTTCGAGCGCGTCGATAACGCCGGAATAATCTTCCAGTCCTGTGTAGGCTGCACCGAGAATGCGGTTCACCACCGGATCGTCGTCATTGATATTGTCAATGATCTTGGCGACCTCTTCCGCGCCGCGCCAATCCTGTTTGAGAAGGCGGATAGCGGCCAGAAATTTCAGATTATCAAGATCGGCCGGGTGTTTTGAGAGAGATTCAACGAGAATATTCTCCGCACGCGTCTGTTCGTTATTTCTAATCAGGAATTTCGCAAACACGTTGGACTGCTTGGGCTCATAATCGCTTTCGACCACGGCCTGCGACATCTGGCTGGCGGCCAGCGCCACATCGCCCTGACGCTCGAACGCCGTCGCCATCAACATGCGCGCCGGCGCCGACTGTGGATCGTCATCAAGGACAACGCGCAAATCGCGGATCGCCTCATCGAGCTCGCCGCGATCAATTTTCAGTCCAGACAATTTCAGGAGAGCATCGGAATTTCGTTCATCCTTCGAAACAATGTCATCCAGGATTTTTTCGGCTTCGTCTTTCTTGCCTTCGACAAGCAATTGTCCCGCAATCTCGTTGCGCGCCCGCAATACGACATCCGGCTTGTCCTTTTCATCGGCCAACGCGCTGTAAATCGCGCCGGACCCTTCATAGTCGCCCTGTTGGCGCAAATACCCTGCGTAGGCGAATTGAAGATCAACATTGTCGCTTCGTTCTTCCGCATACTGCTTAAAGGTCGCAGCCGCCTTTTCATCTCCGCCGATACGATAATCGACGCGTATGACATCCAGGACCGGATCAACTTCTTTCGGTAACAGCTTCGCCACCTCAACAAGTTGCTCGCGCGCCTCGTCCAGACGCTTGGCTTTCAAGAGCGTCCCAACATAGACACGGCGGTAGCCTGCGTTCTCCGGAAATTCGTTGATAAGCCGTAAGTGACCTTCAAAAACCTCGTCATCGCGACCAAGATTTTTCAGCATTTGCAGCCGGAGGAGGTGCAGGACGGCCTGCTTTGAATTCACGCTGAGCGCACCGTCGAGATAAGCGATCGCGCCTTCGTAATCTTTTGCGCGCGAACGTTCGGTGGCGAGGACGGTCACCGCTTCAGCGTTCGCAGGATCGAGCTCCAACGCTTTCTTGGCTAGTTCAACCGCCTGAACGTTATCTTCGAGCTTCAAAAGAACAGCGGCTTTCAAAGCAACAGCGTCCGGATACTCTGGCTGAAGCGCGAGCGCCTTGTCCGCGTTTTCTAAGGCCTGCGTCTCGTCGCTCCCCACAAGATAGAGTTTGCCAAGCTGAACCAGCGCGCCGACATTTTCAGGATCGAGACGCACAACGCGCTGTAAAGCGGCGAACATCTGTTTGTAATTCTGGCGAAGCTCGGCGACTTTCGCGAGACCGACAAGCGCCGGCACATGTTCTTCGTCGATCTTCAATGCGTTTTGAAACTGAATGCTCGCGCGCGGCAAGCGACCTTCCTCGAGATATTCCTCGCCGCTCTTTGTATATTTTGCGACCTTCTGCTCCGGCGAAGAACAGGCGGCCAACGCCGCAAGACAACAGCCCACAAGCGCTGCACGCATAAATTTTTTGGCGCTCCGCTTGCGTGACGTGGCGAACCGGTTGGCGGACGAAGAAGGCGTCGAGAACATTAGCTACTCTTTTCTTTTACTCGATTATGGCGATCTTTTTTGGTTTTCAGGCGGGCATCGCATCGAAATTCGGTCAAGATACGGCGGCGCGCGCCGACCCTGCGGACCGCATACTCTCCCCCGCATCCTGCACAAGTCGATAATCCATTGCGTTGGCCCTGAAAAGCCTTAAGGCGTTCGGCGCTGCATGCGACAAAACAACAGCGTTTCCGGCTCGCGTCGCGTGTTTTTCGAGCATCAAGACAAGTCCAAGAAACGCCCGGTCGATAGCGCCGACCTCTTTTAAATCAAGGCGCACGCGAACGCCCATCGCCGCCGCCTCGCGAAAGGCCGCCCGCACCGTTTCAAGACGGTCGCGCGTGATGTCGCCAGCGAGCGTGATAACAGCTTCAGTCGCGGTGCGCTCTACCGTTGCGGCTGTTTCAACACGCGGATTCCGTTTTGGGCGGGCGCGCAATTGTGTCGGCAACCGGCGAACCGCTATCGAAAAAAGCGCCCACGCATCGCCAGCGTAGCGCTTCCAAAGGGACGGCTCGGCTTTGATGCGCCAGAGCCATTCGAGACCCGAATTCGCCATCCAACGCGGCGCGCGCTCGATCGTGCCGGCTGTGAAATCAACAACGGCGCCTAAATGCGCAATCGCAGACGCGGTCAGCCGGTTCTGGTTTCGATCGATCCAGGCCTGTCCTTTGGCGGCGCCAAGCGAAACCACAATAAAATCCGGATCAGCGGCGTTGATCTCATCAATGATCGCATCAGCGCTCATCGCCTCCACGTCGCCAAATCCAGGATTTAACCACCCCACGGAAACGAGACCGCTTTGGTCGGCGTTCACGGAAGCGTGGGCCGCCTCAGCCGCTCCATCGCGTCCGCCGAAAAAGAAAACTTTTAGAGGAGAGCCAAACGCAGGGCGGAGGCGAAGGGCTTCGAACAAATCCGAGCCCGCCACGCGTTCCGCGATTGGAGCGCCCATAAGCTTAGCCAGCGCCACAATCGGCGCGCCGTCTGCGAGGCTCAGATCGGCGTCGATAATCTGGCGGCGCGCCTCGGCGTCTTTAAGGGCGCGCACAAGCCAATTCACATTCGGCGTCACAAAGGAAAGGCGCTCGCCGTCCCGTACTGCGCTTTCAACTGTGGTCACCGCCTGCGGCAAATCGGTCAGGTCGATCGGCGCTCCAAGCACGCACCAGACGTCACGGTCAAAATCATCGCGCGCCAGACGCCGAACTGCAGTCGCAAGAGGCTTGTCGACTGCTGCATTGCCCAGCGAATGTTCAGGAATTAGATCTGTCCGCGTATTCATCTGAAAACAATCCGAGTTTGGGCCCATTGTGTTCCATTGCGGCGCTGCAGCGTCCGGCCTGGTTTTTTCGCCTATCGGCTGCAATGACGGTAGCAAGGCTCAGGCCACAGGCGAAAATTTATATCAAATTTTTCGCTTTTTTCATTCCAACCCAAAAACGACCCGCAAAGCGCTGCGGGCACCTCCAAATTCGGCAAGCTAATCGGAAATCTGGTACGACAACCCAAAACGGTGCGTTGCGACAACACCTGCCCGGAACCTCTTAAAAAATGGGGTTAATTGGCAAATTTAGTTGACAACCCCTTACTAAAATCGGATGCAAGAAAGCAGACGCGGAAAGGTTTTGTTAACCGAACGCATCTCGGCGTAAGTAATTCTGTAACTATGGGGGTCTCTGACCTATGAAAAAACTACTCACTTTAGCGGCGGCGACGATTGCAGCATCTATGGTCACCGTTTCGGCGAACGCAACAACGTTTCGCTTTGACGGCATAAATGGTGCCGCTCAAGACGCTCCGACCAATGGCGGCAACATTGCTTTTAACTGCGGCACCGCCGGCCAGGACTTCTGCACCGCGAACAACGGTGAAGGCTTTAACTATTCGAAAAGCGGCATCAGCTTTAACGCCACAGCCTACGCTGGCGGCTCGATTTCTGGTGAATCATTCAATCGCGGCACGGCCGATCTTCTGATTCAAGATTTGGTTGGCGGCAATCAGGGCCTAGGCGTGATTTCATCCACGGAAGGCAACCTGATCGGAAACACGCTCGACCAGATCAACTTCGATACCGGCGAGTCCATCGTGTTCTCATTCGATGAAGTTGTCACAATCACAGACATTCTTCTGAATGACGGTCTTTCGCAAGATTGCCCAGGCGGCGGCGGCGAAGGCCCCTGCGGCGATGTGGGCGTCATTGTTGACGGCGGCGTGATCCAGTCCTTCAGCGACTTCCTGGCAATGGGCGTGCTCGCCAGCGGCGGCGCCGCGGCGGTATTCGTCGGTCAAACATTTGAATTCATTGGCCTGACGTCTGGCGCTGGATACTCGATTGAAGAATTCCGCGTTGTGCCGATCCCTGGCGCAATCCCGCTTCTGCTCTCCGGCCTGGCTGGCCTCGGCTTTGCGGCGCGACGGAAAAGAAAGACTGCTTAAGTCGGTCCTTCGATAATAATCGGTAAAAACCGGCCCTTCGCGGCCGGTTTTTTCTTTGGCGGCAGTGCGCGAATTCGCATTTTGACATTTCGCGCACGCCCGTTAAATCTCCTTAAAATTCGCCCGGCGCAGGCCTTGCATGGTTTTCCCGTTATCCGTGCGAATGAAATTCGTGGCTTGGCGCACCGCCAAAACCCGCGATCAGCGACGCCTGTTGGAGCTTATGAGTCAATCTTCGTCACCCGTTTCCCTCGGTAGTTTCTCATTAAACGGACGCCCATGGGTGTGGATCGGCGCCCTTGCGCTTCTTATTTGTTTCGCCTTTTTCAACGGCATTGAAAATCTCTTTAAGCGATGGGGCGAGCAACAAGAACTGAGCCACGGCTATTTCCTGCCTTTCGTCACCGCCTGGATGCTGTGGGAACGCCGCGACGCATTGACCGGAAGCCTCAGCCGGCCCGATGCGCTTGGCCTCGCAGGCGTTCTGATCTCGACTATCATCTTGCTGCTGAGCGAAATGACCGTGACGTCACTGATGATCTTTCAACAGTTGGCGCTCATTCTTCTGTTTGCGTCGCTCAGTTTAGCCCTTGGCGGGCGCAGCTTTCTGAAGCTCGCGATCATACCCATTGCATTTCTTCTCTTCATGATCCCGCCGCCCTATTGGGTGATCACGGTCCTGTCCTGGAAATTCCAATTCTGGTCGTCGCAGCTGGGCGTGTGGATGATCGAAGGCTTCGGCATCCCCGTGTTCTTATCCGGGAATATTATCGACCTCGGTGACTATCAGCTGGCCGTCGCTGAAGCCTGCAGCGGGTTAAGATACTTGTTCCCATTTCTCAGCCTTGGTTTCCTTGCAGCATATTTGTTCAAGGCACCCTTGTGGCAGCGTGCGATCGTGTTCCTGTCTACTATTCCGATCACAATTTTTATGAACAGCTTGCGGATCGCTCTGACTGGCGTTCTCGTTCAGGCCTATGGCACCTCCCACGCCGAAGGGCTGCTGCACTTCTTTGAAGGATGGGTCGTTTTCGTATTCTGCATGGTGCTTCTCTTTGGGGTAATCGCGGCAATTGCGCGCTTTTCCGGCAGGAAGGATTTGGGCGATCTATTATCGCCGCCTGAGATTGAGAAGATTTCATCAGCTGGCGGATGGACCGAACCATCTTTCCAAAGAAATGCTGCGGTTGCGGCTGCAATAATTGCAGCCGCCGGCGTTACCGTCCATTTAACCGGGAACGATAATCTCCGGGTGCCGATGCGCGCCGATCTCGACGGCATCGTCACCGAATTCGACGGCTGGACACATGAGAAGCGGCGTGTGGACGACGCGACCCTGGAGGCGCTTGGCGCTGACGATTATATCATCGCCGACATGGGCGCGCCGAACGGCGATAATTTCAATCTCTACATCGCTTATCTGAATATGCAGCGCGACGGTCACAGCTGGCATTCGCCGCGCCAATGCATTCCGGGCGGCGGCTGGAAGATTCTCAGTCACGATATCTTACCGACCAATCTATCGAACGCTGAGCCGTTCAAATACAACCGGATTGTTATTGAGAATCGTGGGTATCGGCAGCTTGTCTATTATTGGTATGATCAGCGCAGCCGAAAAATCGCTAATGAGTTTACGATGAAATTTGCGCTCTTGTTTGACGCCGTGAAACTGCGCCGAACAGATGGGGCCATGATCCGCATCATGACGCCGGTTGGGCGCACGGAAGATATTAAAGAAGCGGACACACGGCTTACAGGCTTCATGGACCAACTGCAACCGAAGCTCCCGGCCTATGTGCCGCCAGCGGATTTGCCGGATACGGCATTCGTCTCCATGGGTGCGGACGACGGATAAGACCGGGCGGGCCCCGCCGACCATGAAAGGCGGCGAATTCGTTAACCTGACGCGTAGAAATCTCCCCAACGTTACGATTTCGTCGCAGGGCGCCATTGCAGGGACAAAGTCACTATATAATGCATGAATTGGAGCTATATTGCTGTGCGCCGCAACATGAAGCGCGGGCGGTGGAAATCCGGCCCTGGACTTGCATTCCCCATTTGGTTGCTTTCCGGCCAGGGAAATACGTCTCAAACGGGCGCAGTCGATTAAGTAGAGGGACTAGAGGGTAGGACAATGGGTGACGAATTTACGCTCGAAGATGTGCTGATCGTGCTGCAGCGGCGCATCTTGTTCTTTTTGATTCCGTTCATTGTGCTCGCCCCCCTTGGCGTTCTCTTCGTCATGCTATTGCCGCCGAAATACACCGCTGAGGGTAAAATCCTCGTTGAGTCGCAACAGATCCCGGAAGACTGGGCGCCGTCGACGATCATCGCCTCCGCTCTCGAACGCATTGAAACCATCCGCCAGCGCGTCATGACGCGCAACCGCCTCCTCGAAATTTCGGATAAGTATGATTTGTTCCCACGGGAATTAGGTCTGTCAGAGACTGAACGCGTGGAGTTGATGCGCGAGCGCCTGGTCGTCAATCCGATCACCACGCAGGTTAATCGCCGCGGGCGGCGCCAGCAAGACGGCACGATCGCCTTTAGCGTCAGTTACACAGACCGTTCGTCGGAAAACGCTTACGCGGTCGCCAACGAATTTATGTCGCTCTTCCTTAAAGAGGATGTGAATGCGCGCACGGCGGCGGCTTCCGATACGACGGAGTTTTTCAAATCGGAAGCCGAGCGTTTGCGCAACGCGGTAGCCGAACTCGAAACACAGATTGCCGCGTTCAAGGTTCAGAATAATAATGCGCTGCCGGAACATTTAAATCTCCATCTCGACATGCTGGAGCGCGCAAACCGGGAATTGAATACGGATCAATCCACAATTCTGAGCCTCGAAGAAGAATTGAGATTTCTGGAAACCCAGCTCTCTTCGGTAATGTCGGGAGCAGGCGGCGAGGAAGGCCCTGCGCAAGAGCTTGCGCGCCTGCGCTCAGAACTGACACGCTTGCGCGCCACATTCACAGACGCCAACCCAAGCGTCCGCGCGATTAGAGACGAAATCGCAGCCATCGAAAGTCAGATGGCGCCATCTGCGGCCATTCAAAAACGCACCCAGGAATTGGAGGAGGCGCGTACGGCGCTCGCAGAGGCCGAGCGCGCAGAAGAGCCGAACGCTGAGGAAATCGAAAAAATGCGCGACGCGATGGCGGACGCCAATCGCGCCCTAAGCGACCAGTTCGCCAAGGAAGCGCGCTCTCGGCCAGGCAATCTGATGAGCCAGACCTTTCAGTCACGCATTTCCACCACCAAGAGCCGCATCGAGATGCTGCGCTCTCAACAAAATGACACGCGCGGCCGGGTGACAGACTTGCAGAACAGGATTGCGCAAACGCCGGAAGTTGAACGCCGCCTCGCTTCGCTGACGCGTGATTATGAAAACATCCGTGCGGAATATCAGGAAGTGCTCGCGAAGCAGCAAGCGGCTCAACTAGCTGAAAACCTTGAGGATAATCAGAAGGCGGAAAAATTCCGGGTTCTTGAAGCGGCTGTGCAACCGGAAAAACCATCAAGCCCCGAGCGCGCAAAGCTGAGCGTATTGGCGATCTTCGCTGCCCTCGCGGCTGGAGCCGCCGCGGCGCTCGCGGCCGAATTAATCTTCTCGACCATCAGGGGTCGTAACCACCTTACGAATCTGATCGAAGACCACCCTATTGCGGTGATCCCTTATATTCGCCGTGAAAATGAAAAACGAATGCCGATCCCGTTCGCACGGAAGAAGAAGGCGGCGCCCGCTATCGCCGCCAGCGCTGCGATCGCCGTCGGCGCCGCTGTGGCGCCGGACGATCCGATAGGCGAAGACACCGTAACCGATCCGTCGACCCGGAACATCAGTTAGTACAGCGTTGGAATAAGATCATGGACCGTATAAGACAGGCCGTTTTAAGAGCCCGCGAAGATCAGCCGAAAAATGTTTCGGTGAGTCCGCGCCCGACGATCGCCGCCGCCAACGCGGACCCCGCGCAACGAACCGCACCCCTCGAGGATTTTCAGGAAGTTGAGTGCGACTTTAGCAATTTCGGCCGTAATCGGATCATTTCCAACGAGCAAGATCCCGTATTAAATTCCTACCGCGTCCTTCGCACGCGCGTCTTGCAGAAAATGGATGAAAACGGGTGGAAGACCATCGCCGTCGCCTCGCCCGCCTCCGGCGCAGGCAAGTCGGTCACTGCGATCAATCTGGCGATTGCAATCGGCTCCAAGCATGGCTCGCGCTCGACGCTGATCGATCTCGATTTCTATCGGCCGAGCGTCGCCCGCTATCTGGGCCTCGAGGAGTTTCCATCGACGCTGGACTATTTCGAAGGCAAGAAAACGCTGAAGGAAGTTACGGTCCGCCCGAACCTGCCGAACACGCTCGTCCTGGCGAATGAACGGGTCTCGCGGCGCGGCGCCGAACACCTCACCTCGGCGCGCGCCGACGAAATGATCGATCGCGCCGTGAACGAATATCAATCACGCGCTGTAATCTTCGATATGTCCCCGCTCTTAGGTTGCGACGACACTCTCGCATTCCTGCCTAAAATCGATTGCATCCTGCTGATAGCCGCCAGCGGACAGACCCGTGTGGCGGAATTGAAAGAATCCAAACGATTGCTTGAGGACGCGAACCTTATCGGGACAGTATTGAACAAAGCGCCCTCGGCGCTCGCCCCGAACTACTACTATTATTAAGGATCGCGTTATCGGCGGCCCACCGCCAATGTTCTAAAATTTGATCTTGCTTACTGCTCGTTTTATCGCTGCAACACTTGAATACGGCGGTAAACTTGCCAGTTTAATAATTTGTTTGGGACATCATCCCAAACAGGAACAGTCGCGTATTAAGGAAGCACCATTAAAAGGCTTGGCCATGCGGCTTTCGACTTCTGTAAAAATCGCTCTTGGAATTTTCTTCGCCGCCCTTCTCTACTTTGGCGTCAGCATGGTGTTGCGCCCCGGCGGAAGCGGCGATCCTGAGCTCGCCGCCGACGCGGAAGCGGAGCGCTTCATCGTCGCCACCACCCCAGTCGCACCGCAACCATGGCGAGACACGGTCACCGTGCGCGGCCGCACCGAAGCCCTGCGTAAAGTAACAGTTCGTGCGGAAACGCCGGGCGTCGTCGCGGAAACGCCGGCGACGTTGGGTGCGATCGTCAAGGAAGGCGACGTGTTATGCCGCTTAAAAACCGATGCGCGTCAGGCGGCGTTAAATGAAGCACGGGCCCAATTGGCGAAAGCGAAACTCGATTACGACGCGGCGGCGAAACTGGCGAAAGACGGTTTTCGTTCAGAAACGTCCGTCGCCGCCGCGAAGGCTGCGCTCGATCTCGCGAAGGCCGGCGAAGAACAGGCGCGCCTAAACCTCGAAAAGATCAAAATCGCGGCCCCGTTCGACGGCGTTTTTGATCAGCGCATGATTGAGGTTGGCGATTTTATGGGCGTCGGCGAGCCTTGCGGCGTCGTTATCCAGCGTTCGCCTTATCTTGTGTCTGGCTCGGTTTCAGAACGCGATGTATCGAAGGTCGCTATCGGCGATGCGGGCGTCGCGCGCCTGTCAACCGGCGAAGTCATCGAAGGCAAGGTTCGCTTTGTCGCCAGCGCCGCGAACCCCGCGACACGGACGTTCAAAGTCGAGCTTGAAATCCCTAATGAGGGCGGCGCTCTTAAAGATGGCGTCACCGCTGACTTTCAGGTTTTCGCCGCCCGGCGCGATGCGCATTTGGTGCCGCGATCATCGCTCCTGCTTGACGACACCGGACGCATCAGCGTGCGGACAGTTAATGGGGACGACCGTGTTGAAACATTTCCTGTGTCGATCCTCGGCGAGGAAGATGAAGGCGTGTGGATTAACGGCTTGGAGGGGCGCCTTGCACTCATTACGCGCGGACAGGATTTCGTCTCCGCCGGTCAACAGGTGAAAACAGTCGAACAAACCGAACAGACGAGCGAGGCCGCACTGTGACCGGATTAATCGACGCCGCATTTTCAAGAACGCGCGTCGTCATGACGGCGTTAGTGGTGTCGATCCTATTTGGTCTCGGCGCCTATCAGTCCATCCCCCGCGAGGCGGACCCCGACATCACGGCCCCCTTCGTCCTGATCACATTGCCCCTGCCCGGCGTATCGCCGGAAGACGGCGAACGCCTTCTTGTCAAGCCGACCGAGCTTGAACTGCAGACGATTGAGGGCGTCGTCCAGATGGACAGCCTCGCCTATGACGGCGCAGCGCAAATCTTTATTGAATTTGAAACCAGCGTTGAAATTGACACGGCCGTCCTCGATGTCCGCGAGGCGGTCGATCGCTCGAAAGCGGAATATCCGCAGGACGCTGAAGAGCCGATCGTCACAGAGTTTAATCTTCAAAACGAATTCCCGATCCTGACGATCGTCCTTTCCGGCGACGCGCCGGAACGCGCGCTTTATAACGCCGCAAAGAGGTTAAAGGATCGCCTCGAGACCATTTCCGGCGTTCTGGACGCTTCGCTCACCGGATCACGCGAAGAGCTGCTCGAAGTCATCATCGATCCCGACACGCTCGAATCGTATGGCTTGACCGAAGTTGAAGTCGTCAACGCAGTGACCCGCAACAACCAATTGGTGACCGCCGGGGCGATTTCACTGTCCGACGGCCGTTTCTCGGCGAAAGTGCCTGGCCTAGTCAAATCCGAGGCCGACCTCATGTCGATCCCAGTGCGCGCCGACGGCGACGACGTTGTCACTGTCGCCGATGTGGCCGAAGTTCGTCGCACATTTAAGGACAAAACCGGATACGCGATCTTCAACGGGAAGCAGGCGATCGGCGTCGAACTATCCAAGCGCGCCGGCGCGAATATCGTTGAGACGATCCAGGCGGCGCGCGCGCTGACCGCGGATGAAGCCGCCTACTGGCCGTCAGCCATTCAGCACACGTTCATCAGCGATCAATCAGTCTTCGTCCGCGACGCCCTTGGCGGGCTAACTGGGTCGGTGATCACGGCAATCTTCCTTGTGATGGTCGTCGTTGTCGCGGCGCTTGGTCTGCGGTCCGCTATCATGGTCGGCGTAGCGATCCCCACAACATTCTTGATGGCGTTTCTCGTCCTGTCCGTCTCCGGCTACACGCTGAATATGATGGTCATGTTCGGACTTGTTCTCGCCGTCGGAATGTTGGTCGACGGGGCGATCGTCATCGTCGAATATGCGGACCGGAAGATGGCTGAAGGCGCTGATCGCAAAGTCGCCTACGCGGAAGCCTCCAAGCGCATGTTCTGGCCTGTGGTCACCTCGACGGCCACAACGCTCGCCGCGTTTGTCCCATTCCTTTTCTGGGACAGCATCCCCGGCGAGTTTATGAAATATCTGCCGCTGACGCTGATCTTCGTCCTGTTGTCGTCGCTCGTGGTCGCGCTGATATTCTTGCCGGTGCTTGGCTCCCTGATGGGAACGCCGAAATTCCTGAAAGAAAAGTTTGGCGTGAAAGGGAAGACCGACGGCGCTGGACAAAATGAAATTGACGAGGTCGATCCGACAACGCTTAAGGGTCCGATCGGGTCCTACGCGCGCGCGCTTGCGAACGTGGTGCAACGCCCCGTCCTCACTATCGCTGCCGGTTTTGTTGTTGTCGCCGTCTGCCTCAGCTCGTTCATGGCGGCGTCGCCTGATGCAGAATTCTTCATCCGCAACGACGATGAACGGATCAACATTCTGGCGCTCGCGCGCGGCAACATGTCGGCGGATCAGAAGATTGAAATCATCAAAGAGATTTCTGCGCGGGTCGATGACCATCCCTCGATTGAGCATATCTATCTCCAGACAGGCCCTGGTTTTTCACGCAGTAATAATTTGCCGGCGGAAACCATCGGGCAGGTCAGCATCGATCTGATCGAATACTCGGCGCGTGAGCATTCCAGTTTGATCACCGAAGAAATTCGCGACCGCGTTCAGGGAATCCCCGGGATTATCGTCGAAGTGCGCCAACCTCAGGGCGGACCGCCCATCGGCAAAGACGTCCAGGTCGAACTGACGGCCGCGTCATTCGACGCCATCGTTGACGCCGCTAAAAAAGTGCGCGCATTCGCTGAAGCCGCAACGCTTAACGTCAATGGTCGCGACGTAAAAACCTATATGGATATTGAAGACTCGCTGCCGCTGCCCGGTATCGAATGGTCGCTGGAGCCGGACCGGGCGCTCGCTGGCCGGTATGGGTTGAATGTGCAGCAAGCCGGCGCCGCCGTGCAGATGGTGACAGACGGGCTGTTAATCGATCGCTACAGGCCGGACGATTCCGATGACGAGATCGACATTCGCGCACGTTTTCCGGAACAATACCGCAAGATCTCAGCGCTTGATCGCGTTCGCGTACAGACAGCGGAAGGCTCCGTTCCGCTTTCAAATTTCGTGACGCTTGAAGCGAAACCGCAAGTGGACCGGATCGTCAGGCGCGACGGACGGCGGATTATCGAAGTGAAAGCCAATGGCAACACCCGTGTTAGCGGCCATGAAGTTTCGCAGGATCAGGCGATCGCCGAAATGCGGACATGGCTTGAGAACGGCGCCCTTGGCGAGAATATCACCTGGAATATTCTTGGCGCCGACGAAGAGTCTGCGGCGGCGGCGGCGTTCTTTCAGAGCGCCATGCTCGCTGCGATGTTCCTGATCGCGATGATCCTGTTGCTTGAATTCAACAGCTTCTATCATGCCTTCCTTACACTGACGGCTGTTATCCTCTCTGTTTTCGGCGTCTTGTTCGGCATTGCGATTAGCGGCCAATATTTGTCGATCATCATGACCGGCGTTGGCATCGTTGCGCTCGCGGGGATCGTCGTGAACAACAATATTGTCTTGATCGATACCTATCAGCATCTCCGCAAAAAGGGCTTAGCGGTCGAAGAAGCAGTGGTGCGCACTGCGGCTCAGCGCGCAAGACCTGTCCTTCTCACCACGGCCACGACTATTCTCGGCCTGTTGCCAATGGTTTTTGAAATCAATGTGGACTTCGCGGCGGGCATCATCAGTCGCGGCAGCGCAGTCTCCGACTGGTGGGTGCTTTTATCGTCTGCGATCGTCTACGGCCTCGCCTTTTCAACCTTGTTGACGTTGGTTTTGACGCCGGTTCTTCTCGCCGCGCCGACCGTCATTCGCAAGCGTTTTTCAAAAAAACATGACGCGGGGCATGCGGAGCCGCAAACAGAAACGTTGACGCCTCTCCCCTCACGTCAGGCCGCCGAATAAAACAGCGATCTACTGCTGATCGTCGCCCTCGTCTTCTTCCTCCGGCACGGCAAATATCTGCCCCGGATAGATCAAGTCAGGATCGCGGATCTGATCGGCGTTCGCTTCATAAATAACCGTGTACTGAAAACCGCTGCCATAGGCGCGCCGCGCAATTCGCCAAAGGCTGTTGCCTGGCTGCACGATCACTTTGCCGTCGCGCAAGTCAATCTGGTCCGCGGTGGCGCGCTCAAAGGGCAGCTCGAGCGCGTATTCAGGCCGTCCATTTTCATCGAGTTGTACGACGTAAAGCGTATAGACGCCCGGCGCCATCGACGCTTCGACCGACCAGCGTTTGTCGGCCCCCGATGTGGTCTGCGCGAGCGGTTGAGTATTAGCGAAAATCTGAACGACCCGGTTCGGATCCGCGCGGCCGGAGAAAATGACACTGCCGGAGTCATCATAGTCGATGGCGTCAAGGCTCAAGGGACCGAAAGATACGTCAGGATCGCGCGGGTCCTGAAGGACTTCAGTGGCGCCGCCTGGCGTCGTCCGCAGAACCAGAGGCCGGTCGCCCTCACGCTCAGGTACATAAATGACAATTGTCTCCTCTGAACGCACCGTCAGACCGTCGTCAGTCGTCATCGAAAGACTGAGCTCCACCGGCCCCGCGTCAAGAGGCGTGTCGACCGTCAGCGCCCATGAGCCGTCGCGCTCAGCCTCAGCCGTCGCGATTTCCTCGTCATTCGCATAAACGGTAACGGTCGCGCCGGGCTTTGCGCGGCCGGCGATCACCGCATAGCCATTGCGATCAACCCGAACAATGTCAAAAGCAGGAAGCGCTGGCTCCGAGGGCGTTTCGGCGTCAGCCGCTTCCGGCGCCGCCTCTTCGGTGGTTTCTGCGGGGGTTAGCTGCTCTATCGGCTTAAATCGCTCGAAGGCCTGCCATGCGATGAAGCCGAGAATAATCAGCAACAGGAAGATGATGACGACGCGCATAAAAAGCCCTCTTTGAATCCGACTGAATTAACTTTACCAATAGGGTTTCGCGCGTACAATGGGCGCTTATGGAAAACGATAATAAACCTATGAAATCATTATGTGTTTACTGCGGATCGCGCCCTGGCGACGATCCGATCTTCGTTGAAACGGCCGAATATATCGGGCGTGAAGCCGCCAAGCGCGGCGTGCGCATCGTCTATGGCGGCGGCAAGCTTGGGCTGATGGGAGCGACTGCTGGCGCGGCCCGTGACGCAGGCGGGCCTGTGTTCGGCGTTATCCCCGAATTCCTCGTAGAAATGGAAGGAATCCTCGAAGGGGTCGATCACAAAATCGTCGACACTATGCACGAACGCAAAATGTTAATGTTCGAGCAATCCGACGCAATCCTGACGCTTCCCGGAGGTATCGGCACGCTGGAGGAAGTAATCGAGACGCTGTCGTGGGCGCGTCTCGCTTTACATCAAAAGCCGATTATCGTCCTTAATCTGAATGGTTTCTGGTCACCGTTGAAGGAATTATTTCATCACATTGTTGACCGAGGATTCGCGGCCGAAGAATTGCTCACGGACGTAACCTTTGTTGAGACGCCGGAAGAGGTTATGGACTGCTTCGAAAAACGCATCCTGCGCAACGTGATCTAGGCGCGCTGACCTTTCAGGCGCGCACGCGCTTTTTCAGAGCCAATCAACGCAAAAAGCGGCCCCATCTCCGGGCCGCGCGCGTCGCCGGTTAGAGCGAGACGTAACGGCATAAAGAGTTTTTTGCCCTTTGCGCCTGTTTTGTCTTTCAACAAATCGACAAAACTCGTCCAGCTTGTATCATCAAGAGGCCCCTCCGGAACAAGAGCAGCTGCTTGTTCCGTAAACACCGCATCTTCAATGACGGGTGAAATTTCTTCTTCGACAACGGTGCGCCAGTGCGCCGCATCATCAAGGCGCGTTATATTCCCGCGGACCGCGTTCCAAAGTTCTTCTGAGACCCCAAGCGGCGCAAGCCGATCCGCCACAGCGGCGAAATCAGTGTCGTGGAGCAGCTTGCCGTTCAAGAGTTCAAGTTCAGAATCGTCAAAACGCGCCGGGGCGCGCCCGGCCGCCTCGAAAGAGAATGCGGCCGCAAGCTTGCTAAGATCAGCCTCCGGCGTCACCGGATCGCGGGTGCCAAGCTTGGCGAGAAGGCTCGTTATCGCTGCGGCTTCAAGCCCGCCCTCACGCAGCCGCTCAATGGAAAGCGACCCCAGCCTTTTTGACAGGCCTTCGCCGTCGGCGCCGATCAAAAGAGAGTGGTGCGCAAACGTCGGCGGTTTTGCGCCAAGGGCGCGGATCAACTCTATTTGCACCGCCGTGTTCGTCACGTGATCTTCGCCGCGAATGACATGGGTGATTTTCTTATCGATATCATCAACGCAGCTCGGCAGCGTATAGAGATACTGTCCGTCCTCGCGAATGAGCACAGGATCGGAAACGCTTGCGGTGTCCACTGTCGTCTCGCCACGGATGAGATCGTTCCAGACAACTGGCTTCTGAGAAAGCTTAAAACGCCAATGCGGCTTTCGCCCTTCCGCCTCGAATGCGGCGATCTGTTCGTCCGAGTAATTCAGGCCAGCGCGATCATAAACCGGCGGCAGGCTGCGCGCGCGTTGCAGCTTGCGTTTGCGGTCAAGCTCGTCGGCGGTCTCGTAACACGCGTACAAAAGCCCGGCCTGTTTAAGCTTTTCCGCCGCTGCATCGTAGTCGGCGAAACGCGACGACTGATTAAACGTGTCATCATAATCGAGGCCGAGCCAGGCGAGATCGGCTTTAATGCCATCCTCATAGGCTTTGGTCGAACGCTCAAGATCCGTATCGTCAACGCGCAGAATAAACCGGCCCCCTTCCTTGCGGGCGTAAAGCCAATTCCAGAGCGCGGCTCGCACATTGCCCACATGAAGCTTTCCGGTGGGCGACGGCGCAAATCGGACGACGGGGGACATTTGAATTTATCTCTTCGCTTTCGAATGCTGACGCGTACGCTGTTGAAGCCCGGTCGTCAATTCACCGGTCCCGCCAACCATTCGTAATCGGATAGCGCCGGTCGCGGCCGAAATTGACCCTGGTGACTTTGGGTCCCGGCGGGGCCTGCCGGCGCTTATACTCAGCCACGTAAAGAAGGTGTTCGATGCGCTCGACGGTTGCGCGGTCAAACCCGTCGGCGACGATATCGCCGATCGACATTTCGCGCTCAACAAGACGCTCCAGAATGCCGTCCAGCACCTCGTAAGGCGGCAGGCTGTCCTCATCTTTCTGATCCGCCCGCAATTCCGCTGACGGCGGCTTGGTGATGGTGCGCTCTGGAATGACCATGCCCGTAGGTCCTTTGAGTCCGGGCACATGATTTTCATTGCGCCAGCGGCACAACCGGAAAACTTCCAATTTATAAAGATCTTTAAGCGGATTATATCCGCCGTTCATATCACCGTAGAGCGTCGCGTAACCGACCGACATCTCGGATTTATTCCCGGTGGTCAGCACCATCGCGCCGAATTTGTTGGAGAGCGCCATCAAGATCACGCCCCGGATCCGCGACTGTATATTCTCCTCAGTAGTGTCGGGCGGCAGATCGCCAAACGCTGGCGCAAGCATTGAACCAAACGCTTCGACCGCGGGCTCAATCGGAATTGATTCGTAAGCGACGCCCAATGCCTTGGCGCAGGCTGCAGCGTCTTCAAGGCTGTCATCCGCCGTATAGCGCGAGGGCATCATGACGCAACGCACCCGTTCGGACCCGAGCGCATCAACGGCGATCGCCGCTGTCAACGCTGAGTCAACGCCGCCGGAGAGGCCGATCACAACGCCCGGGAACCGGTTTTTTTCGATGTAATCGCGCACGCCGAGCGTGACTGCGCGGTAGGTGGCTTCCTGCCCCACCGCCCATTGCGCGTCGGGGCCTTGCGCGCAAATCCACCGCTCCTCGGCCTTTTCCCAATGGGTCAGGGATACGCCTTCCTCGAATTGCGGCGCGCGAAAGGCGATTTCGCCATCCGAACCCATGACGAAAGCGGCGCCGTCAAAAACGACTTCGTCCTGACCCGCGAGTTGGTTGACGAATAGTAGCGGCAACCCCGTCGCTTTGACCCGCGCCCGCGCCGCGGCCGCGCGTTCTTCCAGCGCTGTCGTTCGGAACGGCGAGCCATGCGGAACAATAAAAAAGTCGGCGCCCGCCTCGGCCAACGCTTCGCCAGCGCCCGGAATCCACATGTCTTCGCAAATCATCAGCCCGAGTTTCGTTCCGCGAAAATCAACTGGCGTTGGAAAGTCCGGACCCGGCGTAAAACGGCGCGGCTCGTCAAAGACGCCATAATTGGGCAGACGCACTTTGTATCGCGTCGCCTGAACGGCGCCGTCGTCAAGCAGGTGGGCGGCGTTATAAAGCGCGTCGCTGTCACGGTGGGGCGCGCCGATGATCATCGCCGGCCCGCCGTTACGCGTCTCCTTGGCCAACGTCTCCACAGCGTCATGGCATGCACGTTGGAAGGCCGGTTTCTGCACGAGATCCTCAGGCGGATACCCGCAAACCACGAGCTCACAAAAGACCGTGATATCGGCGCCCAAGCCTGCCGCCTCGGCGTGGGCCGCGCGGATTTTCTCCACATTGCCGTCAATATCGCCGACGGTTGGGGCGATCTGGCAAATGGCGATAGAAATATTTTTGCTCATAATGAGTATATAGGATTATGCGCATCGACCGGCAAGCGCAGCGATGGCGGCATGCTGGGCTGACCAACTCGTCCAAACCTGGTGCGCCCATGTCCGCGCCGCAGAAATCTGTTCGTTGCGCGTCTTCGCTGCGGCGACGTCCGCGATCGTCAATGACCAATTGCTCGTTGGCGCCTCCAGCGTCGGAAATTCACCGCTTTGCTCCACGAAATCTTTCAAGCGCGCACCCGCCATTGCGTGCGAGAGACCAAGCTCAAAAACCGCGTACAATCCAACAAGATGGGCGGTCAACGACTTAGAGGGATGGTCTCTCGGATGCTGGGCGGCGTACGCGTCCACAGTTATCCGGTGCGCCGCATCGAACAAAAGTCGATCGGCGTAATCGCGCGCCAGAACTTCATTAAAGCACGCCCAGCACGCAGCAGTCGCGGGAATGTATCGATGCGGATCAGTTGTTACGGGCTGCGCGCTATATCCGCACTGACAAATCGTTTCGCCGCGGCTCATTCCATAATATCTTCGTTCCAGAGCGCTGGATTGTCGGCGATGAACCGCGCCATTTGCCTGATCGAATCGCCGTGCGCAAGGTCGATCACTTCCACGCCGCGCGCCTTTAGAAATTCTTCATTGCCGCCAAAATTCTTCGTATCGTTGATGAGTATCCGAGGGATTTTAAATTGTACGATCGTTCCCGCGCACATCATGCAGGGCGATAATGACGTATAAAGCGTCGTATCCGTATACGTGGTTTGGCGGCCGGCCTTGCGCAAAGCGTCCATTTCGCCATGCGCGATCGGATCGCCTTTCTGGACGCGTTGGTTATGGCCCGAAGAAATCAGCTTATCGCCGCGCGCCAACACTGATCCGATCGGCAAACCGCCATTGTCCGCACTTTTCTTGGCTTCCAGGAACGCGAGTTCGGCGAAACGTCGATCCCAGTCTGTCAGCGTCGTCATCGAAGGACTCTCCTTATCGATGACAGTAGCTATTTCGCCCATTCAGCGAAAGCGGTAGGCTGAGGTCTATGGCTGAAAATCTCACAATCGTCGATCACCCGCTGGTCCAGCACAAACTCACCGAAATGCGCGACAAGGACACGCCCCCCGCCGTTTTTCGCCGACGCCTGCGCGAGATTAGCGCGCTGTTGGCCTTGGAGGCCATGAGAGACTTGCCGGTAACAATGCGCGAGATCGCGACGCCCCTCGAGCGTGGAGATTTTCCGACGCTGGCCGGTCGTGAAATCTGTCTCATTTCGATTTTGCGGGCGGGCAATGGTCTCCTCGACGGGTTCTTCGATCTGATCCCTGACGCAGCGGTCGGTCATGTGGGCCTTGCGCGCGATGAAGAAACGCTGGAGCCGCACGAATATTATTTCAAAACACCTGATCATCTCAGCGAGCGCCACGTTTTTGTGCTCGATCCAATGCTGGCGACTGGCCATTCCGGCGCCGCAGCGCTCGCGCGGCTTAAACGAGCCGGCGCCAAGAACCTTACCTTAGTGTGCCTGGTGGCGGCGCCTGAAGGGGTTGCTCATCTCAGCGGTCAGCATCCGGACGTTCACATCTTTACCGCGGCGCTTGATCGCCAATTGAGCGAGATCGGCTATATTTTACCGGGGCTCGGGGATGCTGGCGATCGTATATACGGTACGGTTTGAAAACGACCACGCGCGGACCACCTACACAAAAATACTACTCCGCCGCAGTCTTCTGAGCGGCTTCCTCCCGCTTCATTATCTCCTTGGGAACCACTTCCCAAAATGCGGTCCGCCAACGGGGCCAGTCACCCAGAATTTCCTGCGCCAAACGCGATCCAGTTTCGTTAAAGTGTCGCTGGATCAGCGCGCGGGCCTGCGCCTCACGCCCATCGTCTGACGCGTCAAACCGCCGCCAGATGATGCTTTCAGGATTGGCGCAGCGCGCAAACCGGTCGTCTTTATCAAGAACAAAAGCGCGCCCGCCAGTCATGCCCGCCCCGAAATTGTCACCGATTGATCCAAGAATCACAACGACGCCGCCGGTCATGTATTCGCAACCATTGGCGGCGCAGCCTTCGACGACCGCCGTAGCGCCGGAATTGCGGACCGCAAAACGCCCGCCAGCGCGGCCAGCCGCGAACAGGGCCCCAGACGTCGCGCCAAAAAGGCACGTATTGCCGATGATCGCATCTTCTGACGCGCGCGCGACCGCATCCTTCGGCGGCCGGATCGACAAAGTGGCGCCGGAAAGCCCTTTGCCCACATAATCATTGGCGTCGCCCTCCAGCTCAATCTTGAGCCCCTTCGCCGCGAAAACACCAAGCGATTGCCCCGCCGAGCCTGAAAGGCGAACCGTTAAATGCGCGTCTGGAAGACCGTCCGGTCCGAAGGCGCGTACGATCGCCGATGATGTTCTGGCCCCGATCGATCGGTCCGTATTCTTCACCGTGTAATCAAGCTGCATTTTTTCACGCCGTTCAAATACCGGCGCCGCGTCGCCAATAATCTCAGCATCAATCGTTGGCGTCGGCTCGATACGACCGAGGCGCGTCGATCGTTGCGGGCGACCGCCCGCATCGACACGCGTTAGGATCGGGTTCAAATCAAGATCATCGAGATCGGGCGACCCACGATGGACCTGATCCAGCAAATCCGAGCGGCCAATAACATCTTCGAGCGACCGCACGCCGAGAGCGGCCAGGATTTCGCGCGTTTCCTCAGCGATGAAAGACATCAGGTTTACGATGTGATCCGGCAATCCGTTGAACCGCGCACGCAAGTCGGCGTCCTGCGTACACACGCCCACCGGGCATGTGTTCGAGTGACACTGACGCACCATGAGACACCCAAGAGCAACGAGCGAAATCGTGCCGATACCGAATTCTTCGGCGCCAAGCATCGCCGCCGTCACCACGTCCCGGCCCGTGCGAATGCCGCCGTCCGTGCGCAGTGTTACCGATGAGCGTAGATTATTGATCGTCAAGATCTGGTGCGCCTCGGCGAGGCCCAACTCCCAAGGGGCCCCGGCGAATTTTATGGATGTGAGCGGAGACGCGCCCGTGCCGCCCACATTGCCGGAAATAAGGATAATGTCAGCTTTCGCTTTGGCGACGCCGGCGGCGATCGTGCCGACGCCAGCGGCCGAAACAAGCTTTACGCAAACGCGCGCCTCAGGATTGATGTTTTTCAAATCATAAATGAGCTGCGCCAGATCTTCGATAGAATAGATATCGTGATGCGGCGGCGGCGAAATGAGGGTGACGCCCGGCGTCGCGTGACGCATCTTGGCGATGAATTCGGTCACCTTAAAACCCGGAAGCTGCCCGCCCTCGCCCGGCTTGGCCCCTTGCGCCACCTTTATCTCGATTTCGCGGCACTGATTCAGATACTCCGCCGTAACGCCAAACCTGCCGGACGCAATCTGTTTAACGGCCGAGTTTTCATTATCGCCATTGGCCATCGGCTGATAACGGGCCGGATCTTCACCGCCTTCACCAGAGACCGATTTCGCCCCAATCCTGTTCATGGCGATATTGAGCGCGCCATGCGCTTCCTTGCTAAGAGCGCCAAGTGACATGCCGGGCGTGACGAAGCGTTGCCGAATAGCGTTGATGGACTCAACGTCGTCAGTCTGGATGGCGCTCGCCAACGGATTTACGCTCAAGAGATCGCGCAGTTGAACGGGCTTCTGACTTTTAAGGCTGGCTGAATATCGTTTGTAAGCGGTATAATCAGCGTTGCGTACAGCTTCCTGCAGATCGCTGATTAAACCGGCTTCCAGCGCGTGCGCCTCTTCATTGCGGCGATGACGATAGAAGCCGCCCGTAGGAAGGATAGGGGCCGCCGCACCGAAACCCTTCGCGTGAAGCGCCGCCGTCTTCTTCTCAAGCCCCGGCAGGCCGATCCCGGAGATCCGCGACGGCGCGCCCGGAAAGAACTCTTCAACCAAAGCACGCGATAAGCCCAAGGCGTCAAAATTCACGCCGCCGCGATAGGATGAAATCACCGAAATACCGGCCTTTGAAAGGATCTTGAGGAGACCGGCTTCAATCGCCAATTTATAATTTCTAATACAATCCCCAAGGGACACCTCGCCGTATAGGCCGCGTTCATGACCGATCGCGATGGACTCGCATGCAAGATAAGGATTCACCGCCGTCGCACCGACCCCCACCAGCACCGCGATATAGTGCGCATCAATCGCTTCGCCCGATCGCACCGTGATCGAACATGCAGAACGCAAACCGGACTGAAGCAGCCGTTGATGAACACCGCCGGCCGCGAGGATCATTGGCGCGGCAATGCGTGTCGCGCTCTGGCGGTCATCGGTCAGAATAATGTGGTCGGCGCCGTTACGAATCGCGGCGCACGCCTCGTCGCGAACGCGGTCAAGGCACGCGTGGAGCCGCGCGCCCGGCGAGATATCAGAGGACGCGTCAGAGGCGCCCAAATCGTAGGTGCAATCGATTAATGCTGCGCGCTCACCAACAAACCCCAAAAACCGCTCATACATTCCATTCGAGAGAAAAGGACTTTCAAGGACGAACACATCCGTCTGCGTCTCGTCGGAAACAAGAATGTTGCCAAGATTCTTAAAACGCGTTTTCAGACTCATGACGCGCGCTTCACGTAACGGGTCGATCGGCGGATTTGTCACCTGGCTGAATTTTTGCCGGAAATAATGGGAGATCGGACGGTACTTTTCCGACAGGACCGCCAAGGGCGTATCGTCGCCCATAGAGCCGATCGCTTCTTTTCCCGTTTCAGCCATCGGGCGCAAAACAAGTTCAAGTTCTTCCATCGTATAGCCAGCGGCGGTCTGGCGGCGGCTCGCTTCTTCCAGACTAAAGAGCCGCGGCTCCGGTCCGGGGCCAATTTCCGGCTCCAACTCGATAATATTTTCGAGCCATTCGTCATAGGGATGACGCTCAGCTAGAGTATCCAAAATCTCTGTAGGCGTATAAAATTGATTATGCTTGAAGTCGAATGCGATCATGCCGCCGGCCTCAAGCGCACCGCGCTTTATGATAGGTTTATCGCCAAGCGGGCACATACCGGTTTCCGACCCGATCGCAAGAATATTGTCTTCCGTTATTGCATAGCGCATCGGCCGCAACCCGTTGCGATCAAGGCCGGCGATCGCCCAACGACCGTCAAACGCCGCGATGGCGGCGGGCCCGTCCCAGGGCTCCATAACGGCATTGCAATATTCGTAAAGCGCACTGTGCTTTTTCGACATCAAGTCCGCGCGTTTCGACCACGCTTCCGGCAGTAAAAGACATTTCGCCATCGGGCCGGAACGGCCCGCGCGAACAAGAACTTCAAACACCTGATCAAGAGCCGCCGAATCAGAAGAACCTGCTTGAACAACTGGCTTGATGTCCTCCTCGTGATCGCCAAAAACTTCCGACGCCATCGGGATCTCGTGTGCTTTCATCCAGTTGATGTTACCGCGGATCGTGTTGATTTCGCCATTATGGGCTAGCAAGCGAAACGGCTGCGCAAGGCGCCATTCCGGGAACGTATTTGTCGAATATCGCTGATGAAAGATCGCCACACGGGAGACGAAGCGGGGATCGCGCAGGTCAGGATAGAAGCGGTCAATGTCCTCGGCGAGAAACATACCTTTATAGATAATGTCTGTAGACGATAGGGAGCAGACGTAGAATTCGGGGATGCCCGCTGCATTTGCTCGCTTTTCAATTCGGCGGCGCACAAGGTAGAGCGTGCGTTCAAGCAATTCGCTATCGCGTCCCTTAGGGTCGTGAAATAACACCTGCTCAATGTCAGGACGCGTGGCGTTCGCTTTTTCACCAAGAACCGCCGCATCAACTGGCGTTTGCCGCCAGCCATAGAGCAGAAAGCCGGCCCGCAAGATTTCACTTTCAACGATGGCTCGCGCCTTGTCTTGCGCTGAAAAATCCGTCCGTGGAAGGAAAATCTGGCCGACGCAAATATCGCCATCGTCTGCGGCGTGGCCCGTACGGCTTACAAAACTCTTAAACATCTCCTGCGGCACATTGAGGCGTAATCCCGCGCCGTCGCCGGTTTTCCCGTCTGCGTCCACCGCACCGCGATGCCATACTGCTTTGAGGGACTGGATCGCCATATCCACGATTTCGCGGCGCGGCGCCCCGTCAAGCGCCGCAATGAGCCCGACGCCGCAAGCGTCGCGTTCATCAATACTACTATAAAGGCCGTCGCGCGCCGCCCGACTTCGGGCTGCAATCTGTTGCGCGAATGAAAGCTGCTCAGTCATCTTCCGCACCCCCTGCTGCATCGTTTGCAGGTTTGCCGGTAACGCGCCATGGCGGGGACCGGCGATCTGGGCCTGCGTGATAGAGACAAAGTCGGCGCCCATCCGGGTCACGCAACCAAGCTTCGCGCCAGCGCCAGTCTTTGTCTTCCGGCAAACTGTCAAAGCGCAAACCAGCTTCAACCAAAGCGGAAACTACAGCGTCTAGCGCTTCGGTTTCGAAGTAGAGGGCCGTGCCTTGCGGCGTGACATCTTCCGCGTAGTGAAGCGACAGTGTTGACGAGCCCGACGCGCATTCAAAACGGGCGTAGCGCGGGGCGCTCCAAACGATCCGTTTTAACCCTAAGGTCTCGTAGAAGGCGGCGGCCTTTTCGAGATCGCTTGTCTCAAGCGTGACTTGATTTAGATCCATCAATGCCCCCGTTACTCAGCGGCGGCCAGGGACTGCGGCGCTTCCGCGGCGGCTTTTTCGAGTCGCGTTGCGATCGAAGCGGCGGCGATGCGACCGTCGCGGATCGCCCACACGACAAGCGATGCGCCGCGAACAATATCACCTGCTGCGTAAACGGACGGCGCACTGGTTTCGAGCGTCACTGGATTGACTTTAAGGGCGCCTCGGGCCGTCACCGTTAACGCTGGCTCACCAAAGAGATGATCCGCGTCTTGGGGTCCAAATCCAAGCGCCTTTATCACAAGATCCGCATCAAGATAACTGTCTTCGCCTTCAATTACTTCTGGCGACCGGCGTCCAGAAATATCTGGAGAGCCAAGACGCATCTTTGAAACAACGACACCTTTCGCCGTAATTGCTTTCGGCGCAGACAGCCATTTGAAATTGACGCCTTCCTCGATCGCATTTGCAACTTCCCGATCCGAACCGGGCATATTCTCTCGGTCCCTGCGATACAAACAGGCGACAGACGCCGCCCCCTGACGGACGGCCGTGCGAACGCAATCCATCGCCGTATCGCCCCCGCCAATGACGACAACCCTTTTGCCGGCGGCGTTTAGGGTTCCGCTATCGAACGCGGAAACAGCATCTCCGAGACCTTTTCGATTCGACGCCGTCAGATAATCAAGCGCTGGGACAGCAATGTCATCGTCAGCGCCAGGGCAATTTAGCTCGCGCCCCTTGTAGACGCCAACCGCGATAAGAACGGCGTCATGACGTTTACGAAGATCAGCGAGAGTCTCGTCACGGCCAAGTTCAAAATTCAATCGGAACGTTACGCCGGAACTCTTTAGACGGTCGACGCGGCGCTCGACGATCTTCTTGTCGAGCTTGAAGTTTGGAATGCCGTAGATCAACAGTCCACCAGCGCGATCATATCGATCATAGACCGTCACCTGAAAGCCGGAACGGCGCAATTCCTCAGCCGCGGCGAGACCCGCGGGGCCGGCGCCGACGATACCAACCGACTGCGCGCGCTCACGTTGCGGCTTAATAGGCGTTATCCACCCATTTTCCCAAGCCGTGTCCGTGATGTACGCTTCAACCGCGCCAATTGTTACTGTTCCGTGGCCGGACTGCTCGATTACGCACGAGCCTTCGCAAAGACGGTCTTGCGGGCATATCCGACCGCATATCTCTGGCATATTATTAGTCGACGAAGAAACAGCATAAGCTTCGTCCAGCCGGCCCTCCGCCACAAGACGCAACCAGTCGGGAATATTGTTTCCTAATGGGCAATGGTCCTGGCAAAAAGGAACGCCGCATTGCGAACACCGCGCAGCCTGAAGCCCGGCGCGCTCTTCGGAAAACCGTGCATAGATTTCCTGAAAATCTTCACGCCGGATATCGGCCGGCCGCTTGTCAGGCGTCTGGCGATCACGGGCGACAAATTTCAGCATCGGATCCGGCGTCACGGGGGCGTGGTTCCTTTATCAAAGGTCTCTGCGTGGATGAGACTGAACGTTGAAAATAAGACGAAAGCGGCGCTAGGGAGCGCCGCAATTCGAACGCTGCAGCAATGCCTGAAGGCGACCTCAATAGCAAGCGTAATTAGCGGATAAATCCACGAATTGCATAAAATTCAGCATTTAATCGCTTAAACTGGCACGAAGTCGCGTAGATGGACGATTCTCCTATTCGTCGCCGCGATAGGCATGAGGCAGAGCGCCGCGCGAAAGGTCCTTGTAGCGATCCCGCAGCATCGTCTGTCGATTTTCGAGCGAGGTGATGCGGCCGTCGATGATGACGGTCGCCGGACGCGTGGTCACTTCGAGAGGGTCCCCGTCCCAAATGACAACGTCCGCCGCCTTTCCGACCTCCAGCGTGCCGTACCGTGCGTCGACGCCGAGCATTTGCGCCGGGTAAATTGTCAATGCAGCCAGCGCAGCGTCTCTTGGCAACCCGTTCGCCGCGGCATTGCCCGCTAATTGAGGCAGTGCGCGAAGATTATGGCCGCCAAAGCCGGGCGGATTGTAAAAGGCGACCTTAACGCCCGCCGCATTCAAGCGCGCCGCATTTTCAAGGGTTGCGCCCATCTCTTCGAATTGGCCCGGCAAATTATAAAGCGGATCGAGAATCACAGGGATACTCGCCGCCGCCAATTCGCGCGCAACGCGCCACGCTTCCGCGCCGCCGACGATAACGACATCAAGACCATAATCGCTCTTGAGACGGATCAACCGGCGAAGATCCGCCGCGCCGTCAATCTCAACAAAAAGTTTTTGTTCTCCGTTCAAAACCGCCGCCAGCGCTTCAAGGTCGCTGAAAGCAAACCGATCATCCCGCGTACGGCGATAGTAATCACGCGGATTAGCGGCGTAGGTGCGCGCTTCGTCGAGCGTGTCGCGCATCGTCGCCCAGGCGCCCATCCGCGTGTCGCCGTTGCGACGCGCGCCGCCATATCCCAAAATCGCAACCTGCGCCGCCCGCGGCTTTGTGATGGATTGCGGCCGGCCGGACAAATCGATCACGGCCGCTTGTCCGCCGAACATTTTGTCCCCCGCCTGAGGCGCGGCGAGCGCCCGTGTGACGCCGCCAGCGCGATTGACGGCGAGCAACGTTGAAGAGGGGTTGTAGGCGTCCGCGGCGTCAAGCGCAGCACTCAGCTCAAATCCTTCGCCGCTGCGCGGTCCTGCGTCATTCGACTCGCGATCAAGGCCGATCTCCGTCAAACCGATATTCGAGTAAGGCGCGATGACGCCCGGCGTCACAACGCGGCCGCTAGCGTCGATCACGGTGGCGCCTTCGGGGGCTTCAAGGTCTTGACCGACCGCAGCGATCTCGCCGTTTCGAATGACGACGTCGCCGTTTTTGATCATGCCCGCCCCGGCCATGGTGTGGACTTGCGCATTGCGGATGACAAAAACCTGCGCGTCGGCGGCGGACCCAATCGCAACGATAGCTGTTAAAGCAGCGGCGAACTTGTGTAAAATTTTCATTGACCCGCTCCCCCTGTGAAGGCGTTGCCTTGCTGACCGATCTCGAAATCCATTCGCGGCGACCGCGCCGGATCGCTGCGGTCGTATAAATGCGCACCGTCGATGAAAACATGCTCCGCCTGCGCATAAACGGAAAACGGGTTGCCGCTCCAGATCACCACGTCCGCCATTTTACCCGGCTCCAATGAACCGGTCTGATCACTAACGCCCATCGCTTTTGCAGGATTGAGAGTGATCCAAGCAATCGCTTCTTTTTCGGATACGTCAACACCAGCATTGCGTCCGTCCGCCATTGCTTTCGCCGCTTCCTGATTAAGGCGCTGAATTCCGCTATCGCTGTCTGAGTGAATAATGGCGCACCCGCCAGGCTGCGCGTGCACAAAGGCGGCGTTCTCTCTAATTGTGTCGTAAGCTTCCAGTTTGAAGCCCCACCAATCAGACCATACCGCGGCGCAGGCCTTATTTTCCGCAAGATAATCGGCGATCTTGTATGCTTCGATCGCATGATGAAACGCCGTTACCTGATACTCAAACTCTTTCGCCATATCGAGCACCTGCACCATCTCATCGGCGCGATAACAATGCATGTTGACGATGATGTCGCCGTTTAAAACGCCCATAAGCGTTTCGAGTTTCAGGTCACGTGACGGCGGCTCGGCGCCCTCCGCATCTTCGCCGCCCTCTTCAATTTTCGACCAGTAGTCTTCCCATTTCTTCTTGTAGCCCTGCGCTTCTATCCATGCAGCGCGATAGCCCGCGAAATTCGCCATGCGCGTTGCAGGGCCACTATTTTCATAAACGCGCTTGGGATTCTCACCACACGCCATCTTAATCCCATAGGGCGCGCCCGGGAATTTCATTCCCTGCACAGTGCGCGACGGTGTATTCTTGAGAGTGACGGTTCGTCCACCGAATAAATTCGCTGACCCTGGCAATATTTGCAACGACGTAATCCCGCCGGCGAGCGCCCTGGTAAAGCCCGGGTCCTGCGGCCACACGGAATGCTCCGCCCAAACCTGGGCCGTATTCGGACTTGTCGCTTCATTGCCGTCGGACGTCGACGCCATGCCCGGCGACGGGTAAACGCCCAGATGAGAATGGATGTCGATGACGCCAGGCGTCACCCATTTCCCTTCAGCATCAATGATCTGCGCGCCCTGCGGCGGCGCGATGTCCGGTCCGATAGCGCTTATCTTACCCTCCGCCATAACAAGTGAGCCGCCATCGATTTGTTCGCCAGTTCCGGTCAGGATCGTAGCGTTTGTGATGACTGTGGTCTCACTCGGATATGGCGTGTAGGTCGATGGAAAGGGATCAAGCGGCGGGCGGACGGCTTCTTTCGTCTCATCCTGCCCTGACTTCGCCGCCGCTGGCGACCTTTCCGCACTGTCGCCCGAAGTCGCCTCTTCTTCATCGGCCGTCGTCCCTGGCGACCCGCAAGCTGCGAGCGACAAGATCAACGCCAAGACCATCCATCGTTTCATTTTCTCTTCCCCAGATTGGTGCGCGCAAATATGCGTGAAGCCCGTGTTCTGCTAATACCGTAATGAATTTTCTGAGACGGAAAAGCCCCGCGATGGTCAACTGACTGAGACGGGTGCAAAAATTGATGATACGGGCCATGCTGGACGCGAAATTCGGGGAAGGATTGCAATCATGAAGACGATCACACGCCGCACGGCCTTGACGGCCGGGCTTGCCGCCGGAGCGGCATCCTGCACTGGCGCGCCAAAAATGACGCCGTACACGGCAGCTTCGGTGAAAGCCGACGGCGTTTTCGCCCATGGCGTCGCCAGCGGCGACCCGGATCATACATCGGTTGTTTTGTGGACAAGGCTTTCGGAGCTGGACGGCGCCGGCGCATCCTATGAATGGGAAATCGCGGAAACGCCCGATTTCGCGGAAGTGGCCGGACGCGGCGCAGGGACGACCTCAGCTGCACGTGACTGGACAGTTAAGGAAGTCGCATCCGCTCTGGAGCCCGGAAAATCTTACTTCTATCGCTTCAAAGCCGCCGGAGCCATTTCATCGACAGGGCGCACACGGACATTGCCGAAGGGCGAAACGCAACGCGCGCGCTTCGCCGTTGTCTCCTGTTCGAATTTCCCGTTCGGGTACTTTAACGTCTATGATCTGATCGCACGGCGCGACGACCTGGACGCGGTCATCCACCTTGGCGACTATATCTATGAGTATGGACCCGACGGATATGGCGGCGAGGCCGGGGAACAACTGGGCCGACCGCACGACCCGCCGCGCGAAATTGTCAATCTCGACGATTACCGGCGCCGCCACGCGCAATACAAAGCCGACCCTTCCGCGCAGGCCATGCATGCGGCGCATCCATTGATCGCAATCTGGGACGACCACGAGACCACGAATAATTCGTGGAAAGACGGCGCGCAAAATCATCAATCGACATCTGAAGGCGACTGGGCCGCGCGCAAGCGGGCGGCGCTTCAGGCTTATTATGAGTGGATGCCAGTGCGCGACCCGCGCGCCGGCGCGGCGCCTGAGAGCTTGTTTCGCGCCTATAGCTACGGTGATCTCCTGACGCTAACCGCTATTGAAACACGGCTCATGGCGCGGTCGCGGCAGTTTGAATACTCAGAAGTGACGCCAACGTTGCAATCGGCTGATGATGTAGCGAACTTTCGCGATAACATTCTTTATGATCAGTCGCGTGAGATGCTTGGACGCGCGCAGCTTGATTTCATCGGAGATACGTTACGCAATTCCGTCCATGCCGAGCAGCCATGGCGATTGATCGCCAACCAGATCATTATGGCTGAAGTGATCGCGCCCGATCTAACGCCCCATGTGACGGAAGAAGATATTGTCGCTTTAGAAAAGCAATGGGACCAGGCGCGCGCTTTCATTGAATTCTCCAAACTTGGTTTACCGACAAACCTCGACGCCTGGGACGGCTACCCCGCGGCGCGGGAACGCTTTTACGATCTGGTGCGCGAAACTGGCGCTGACGGCGTCGTCGTTCTCACTGGCGACACGCACACCTGGTGGGCCAACGACCTCAAAGCGCGCGACGGCGCGAACATGGGCGTTGAGCTTGGCGTGAATTCGGTCACCTCGCCTTCACCATACAGAAAAGAATTTCTCGGCGGTAAGGGCGCTGAGTATGCACTTTTGACAAATCAGGAAAATAAATCCGTGCGCTACTTATCTGGCGAAAATCACGGATACATTTCCGTGGACGTAACGCCAGACGCCGTCAACGCGGAATTCATGGCCGTCGATACAATCGAAACGCCCTCTTATAACGGCTTCAAAAAAGCGGCGTTCAAAATCGGGAAATCAAACGGCGTCCCGAAGTTTAAATCTGCCAAGGGCGTTACCTTCAAGGAACAGTGGTTGTTCTGATGGCCCAATGGTCCAATACTTGGCTTAACGGCGGCAACTGGTTTACCATTACTGCAGGTTTCAGCAGCAACTTGATATACTCATGTGTTTGCCTGATTAGCGAAAAATTTGCCTCAGAAAACACAATGCATAATATCGCGACACCTCGTAGCGCCCGACTGGCGGAACAATGAGCAATTGGACCGGGGACCTCTCAGCGGCTCCCGCGCACGAAAGAATCGAGTCGCTCGACGTCCTGCGCGGTGTGGCCATCCTCGGTATCTTCGCCGTCAATATTATCGGCTTCGGCTTGCCATGGTTCGCCCTGTCAAATCCGACGGCGGTTCCGGGTTTTTTTGACGACAACGCCGCCTTCTGGTGGACGGTGTCGACCAGTCTTTTTCAATTTAAATTCATCACGCTTTTCTCAGTTTTATTTGGGGCGGGGATTATTCTGATGCTTGGCGAAGAATCGCCAAGCGCGCGCCAAAGGTTGCACCGCTCCCGTATGCTCTGGCTTTTCCTGATTGGAATGGCGCACTGCTACTTTCTTTGGTTCGGCGATATTCTTGCACCCTACGCCCTCGCAGGGTTACTGGTATCAGGCGCGCGGGTTTGGCGCTCATCAAAATTACTCCTTGTAGGCGCAATTCTCATTACCCTGAACTTTGGCCTGTTTTTTCTCCAGGATTGGGGCCTGCAATTTATGTCGGCAGAGGAGCTCGCCGAAATGAATGCGGAAATGTGGGCCCCGCCGCCTGAAAAAGTCGCCGAGATCATTGCAACATACCGGAGCGGATTTCTCGATCGTTTGCCATCCACGATTGAGCAATCCTTCCTGGCGCAGATGGTCCAGGGCGTCTTTCTCGCCCCGCGTACAATCGGGCTGATGATGATCGGCATGGCGCTCTACAAAACCGGATTTCTGACGCTTCGCTGGACCCAGCCGGCCTATATCGGTGTTAGTCTTTTAGCGACGGTGCTGGGGTTCTTCGGATCTTACTGGGCGGCGACACATTCGATAGGCGCGGACTTCGAGATGACCGCATCCTTCCCCGGTCAGGCCGCCTTATACTGGGCGAGCCTTCTTCAGGCGTTCGGGTACGCCGCTCTAGTGATGGCGGCCTGCAACTTGGATATTCTGCGTTGGGCGCGCGTACCATTTGCCGCAGCCGGACGCATGGCGTTGTCGAATTACTTGCTGTCGACGCTTATCGGCGTTGGGATTTTTTATGGTCCGCCGGGCCTTGCGCAAATCGGCGCCATGAGCGCGGCGCAACTCGCCGGCGTCGTCGCAGGCGTTTGGGTGGTTCTCTTGATCTGGTCGCCACTTTGGCTCGCCGCCTTTCGTTTTGGGCCGGCGGAGTGGATCTGGCGCACGCTCACCTATGGCAAGGCGCAGCCTTTTCTGAAATAAGTCAGAAATGACGAAATCCGAACTCACTGCGTACGCCGCCGCGCTGCCCAAGGCGGAACTCCATCTCCATATTGAAGGAAGTCTTGAACCGGAATTGATGGTCAAGCTCGCGGCGCGCAATAAAATTGAGCTGCCGTTCAATTCTGTCGAAGAGGTGCGCGCGGCGTATAACTTCACGAACCTGCAGGATTTCCTCGACATTTACTATCAAGGAATGAGCGTCCTGCAGACAGAGGAGGATTTCTTTGACTTGACGATGGCGTATCTAAACCGGGCGCGTGCGGACAATGTACGGCATACGGAGATTTTCTTTGATCCACAGGGGCACACCGAACGCGGCATTTCGTTTGATGTGGCGATCAAAGGCATCTTAACGGCGTTCGGTCTCGCCAAAGCTCAATTTGGCATGACGACAAAACTAATCATGTGTTTTTTGAGACATCTCAGTGAGGAAGACGCCTTTGCAACCTTTGCTGAGGCCGAACCGTGGCTTGACCAAATTGCGGGCGTGGGCCTTGATTCATCTGAGGTGGGACACCCTCCCTCAAAATTTGCGCGCGTGTTCGCTGCGGCGAAATCAGAAGGGTTGAAGCTTGTGGCGCATGCCGGCGAGGAAGGTCCGCCTGACTATGTACGTGAAGCGCTCGATCTCCTGCATATCGACCGCCTAGATCACGGCAATCGCTCGCTTGAGGACGCGGCGCTGATCGAGCGTTTGAAGAGTGAAGGAATGACGCTCACCGTGTGTCCGCTCTCAAATCTGAAGCTTTGCGTTGTCGACGACATGCGCGCACACCCGTTAAAGCGCATGCTCGACCTTGACTTGAACGCCACCGTGAATTCCGACGACCCATCTTATTTCGGCGGCTACATGAATGATAATTTTACAGCGGTGATCGACGCATTACCGTTGACCGCCGATGATATTCGCTGCCTGGCGGAGAATAGCTTCCGCGGGTCATTCCTGAGCGAAAGCGAGATCGTTGCTCATCTCGCCGCAATAAAGGCTGTTAAGGCGCCATCACCGCCTCGAGACTCCTTGTGAATTGCGCCATGCGCGCGCCGTAAAATGCATTGAGGCGTTTAGCGACTTGTTCAGGCGCTCGTTCGGGAGCGCCCGCGTCGTAGGGCGGGCCAGGATCATATTCAATTCCAAGCTGGATTGACTGCGCCCATTCCGGGCCGGCGATCTCACTGACGAGCGTCAGGGCGAAGTCGATCCCCGCCGTGACGCCGCCGCCCGTGAAAATATTCCCGTCCCGCACGACACGGCCCCTGGTGGGTATCGCCCCGACAAGTGACAAAGCGTCATGATAGGCCCAGTGCGTCGTCGCTTTCTTCCCTTCCAAGAGGCCAGCAGCCCCCAGAATGAAGGCGCCCGTACAGACCGACGTGACATATTGCGCGCCGGGCGCTTGCTGGCGCAAAAATCCAATAAGCGCCTTGTCAGCGATCGCTTGTTCCGTGCCAAAGCCGCCGGGCACGCATATAATATCGGCCTGCTGGCATTCATCGAATGTAACCGTCGGATTAAGCGATAACACTGAATCGGTTGGCAACGGCTCCAGCGCGCCTGCGACGAGATGAATTTCCGCCTCCGGCAAACGGCTCAATACCTGCAATGGGCCTGTAAAATCGAGCTGCGTTACGTCCGGATAAAGAACGAATGCAATTTTCATTAGCCGCTATGCAACTTCGAAGAGGCCAGCAGCGCCCATCCCACCGCCGACGCACATGGTACAGACCAAATACTTCGCGCCGCGGCGTTTGCCTTCAATAAGCGCATGACCAACCATGCGGGCCCCTGACATCCCGTAAGGATGGCCAATCGAAATTGCGCCGCCGTTGACGTTCAGTATCTCATCGGGAATGCCGAGCTTGTCGCGACAATAGAGAACCTGAACTGCAAACGCTTCGTTCAATTCCCAAAGGCCGATATCGTCCATTTTCAGATTGAATTTTTTGAGCAGCTTCGGCACCGCGTAAACCGGGCCAATGCCCATTTCGTCTGGGTGCGTACCCGCGACCGCCATGCCGCGATAAAAACCGAGTGGTTGAAGTCCTCTTTTTTCAGCGGTTTTTGTTTCCATCACCACGGCGGCGGACGCGCCGTCGGAGAGCTGAGACGCATTACCGGCAGTGATGTACTTTCCTTCCTTCACAACCTGTCCGTTTTTGAACACCGGCTTTAGGCCTGCGAGACCTTCGAGCGTCGTTTGCGGCCGATTGCCCTCGTCCTTCTCAAGCTTCATTTCAACATCGGACGTTTCGCCGGTTTCTTTGTTCGTGAAACTCATCACCGAGTCCATCGGCACGATTTCATCATCGAACTTACCGGCCTCTTGCGCCGCGTGCGTACGCTGTTGTGACTGCAATGCGTATGCGTCTTGAGCGTCGCGCGAAACATTGTACCGGTCTCCGACAATCTCCGCCGTCTCAATCATCTGCATGTAAGTCGCTGGCATGTTCTGCAATAACCACGGGTCCGGTCGCACAAACATGTCGCTCGTCTGGTTTGTCGAGATCGAGTCTACGCCTGCGCCGACTGCGATATCCATGTTATCGATGATGACTTGTTTAGCGGCGGTCGCGATCGCCATCATGCCGGAGGCGCACTGACGATCAATGGATTGCCCCGATACGCCAATGGGAAACCCTGCGCGTAACGCGGATTGCCGCGCCACATTTTGAAACGCCGTCCCTTGCTGCAGGGCGCAACCCATAACGACGTCTTCGATTTCTTCGAACTCGACCTTGGCGCGCTCGGCGGCGTGTTTAATCGCATGGGCGCCGAGCGCCGACGCCGTTGTGGTGTTGAACGCCCCGCGATAGGCCTTGCCGATGGGTGTGCGGGCAGTGGAAACAATAGCGGCTTCTCTCATGAGGTATCTCCTTTATGGAAAGTCGGGACGAAAGGCGGACTTGTTTTCCGGCCATAATTCTTCACAAGACGATGGTTCGGCGGTCCAACTGACGGCGTCTATCTTCCACGCGCCATCATGGTTCGACAAATTAAATATATCGACGCCGCAATGGATCAATTGATTATCGACGCTTACTTGATAGGGCGTCCAAACGACGGCGAGGCTCTTGCGCTGTAGCACAATCGGCTCCCAATAGGGTTCGACGACGGGAGGAATTTCGCCGGCGCGCATTTTAGCGACAAGGTCCGCGCCACGGCCATAACGGATGGGACGATCCGTTTCAGGATTTGCGGTTACCGTGATTGAACCCGGCGACTGCAACTGCTCAATCGTGTCGGCGTCGCCCGCAGCGAGCGCCAGAAAAAAAGCGTCAAGCGTTTCGAGTATCGCCGTTCGCTCGGGCGTCTCCGGTAATTGCGTGCGGGTCCCCGATCGCGTCGCGCACGCGGCCAATAGGAGCACGATCGCGACGAGAATGGCGAGCCGAAACACAGGCGCTACTGACCTTGCGCCTTGCCCATAAAGTTCATCATCGGCCCATTGGCGTTTTCATAAAACTTAAGATTATCGGTCGCCGAAATCTCGTCCCACCGCGCCGCAATTTCTTCAGGCGTTTGTTGCTCCGGCGGCAGGAAGACGCCGTCCGTCTCCACAATATGGCCGCACGCGTAGCCGCCGCCTGCACAGGAAATGATGGTGCGTCCCGGCGCGTCTTCGCTGACAAGGAAAAGCAAGGCGGCGGTAACGGCTTCCGGCGTGATCATTTCTAGAACTTGCGGCGGCATACCCAAATCTTCCGTCATGCGGGTCCGCGCTGACGGGGACAAAAGGTTCGTCTTGATGTTGTATTTCGCGCCTTCAAGCGTCAGCGCATTCATGAAGCCGATCATGCCGGCCTTGGCCGCGCCGTAATTCGCCTGGCCGAAAATTCCATGCAACCCTGACGGAGACGACGTGCAAACGATCCGCCCATATTGCTGGTCGCGCATGATTTGCCAGACAGCTTTAGTGCAAATCGCGGTGCCCACGAGGTGAACGTCAATCACTGATCGAAAATCGTTCATCTCCATTTTGGCGAAGGTCTTGTCACGGAGAATACCGGCGTTATTCACGAGAATATCAACGCGACCCCAGGCGTCCATGGCCGATTGCACCATGCCCGCGACTTCGTCTTCCTTCGTGACGTTGGCGCCGTTCGCGATCGCCTCGCCGCCAGCGTCCGTAATCTCTTTCACAACAGATTCTGCGGCGGATAACGAACCGCCAGTACCGTCGACGGCGCCGCCGAGGTCGTTAATGACAACCTTCGCCCCGCGCGCCGCGAGCGCAAGCGCATGACACCGCCCAAGACCGCCGCCTGACCCTGTGACAATCGCAACTTTTCCGTCGTATCGAATTTCCGACATGCTATTACTTCCTAGACAAATTGCATGGAAAGCCATTCGGCGACGAGCGCCGGCTTTTCCTCACCCTCGATTTCAACTTTCACGCCGTACTTAAACGACCATTGACCGGGAACTTTCTGTTCCGCTGACATCAGCGTGAAATGGCCTCTGATCCGCTTACCCGCCCGCACCGGATTTACGAACCGGACTTTCTCAAACCCGTAATTCACGCCCATTTTTACGCCGTCGAGTACGATGACGCACCCCTCTGCCAGCTTCGAGAGCATCGAGAGACTTAAAAACCCGTGCGCAATGGTTCCGCCGAACGGCGTTTGTTTCGCCGCTTCTTCGTTTACATGAATGAATTGGTGATCTTCGGTAACATCAGCAAACTGATTAATCCGGTCTTGGTCGATCAAAATCCATTCCGAAACACCGGTTTCCTTGCCGACAATCGCGGCGACATCATCCGCTTTCACGCCCGTGTAGGCCATCTTAAAACCCTCGCATCTGAGCGATCCGATCCGCATGGAACGCGCCGTCACCGAACATTTCCTGCGCGACGCGAATACGTTTCATATAAAAGCCTATGTCATATTCGTCCGTCATGCCGATTCCGCCGTGCATTTGCACCGCTTCCTGACTGGCCAGCTTGGCGACTTCGCCCGCCTTCGCTTTTGCAAGCGAACACGTGATCCCCGCCATACCGAAGTTTTCGTCCAGTTCCTGCAGGGCTTTGAGAACAACCGAGCGCACCAATTCAAGTTCGGAATATAAGTGCGCCGAACGGTGCTGGAGCGCCTGGAAGGTCCCGATGACCTTGCCGAATTGTTTGCGTTCTTTCAGATAATCCGTGGTCATCTGGAACGCCTGCTGCGCCGCGCCTGACATTTCCGCCGCAAGCCCTGCGCGCCCGGCGCTCAAAACGCCTTCAAGCGCCATATAGCCGCCGTCGACTTCGCCAATAACATCGTCACCGGTCGCCTCGACGCCATTCAAATCGATACGCGCTGCATTACGCGAATCGACCATGATTGTCCGTTCGGTTTCAACGCCTTTGGCTTTTGCATCGATCAGAAACAGCGTGAGGCCGTCCATTTCGCCCGCGGAGCCACCCGAACGCGCCGCGACGATCAGCTTGTCGGCCACATGCCCATCCGCCACGAAGGTCTTGGAACCGGAAAGCTTAAATCCGTTGCCCGATTTTTCCGCTTTCAGGTCGGTTTTAACCGGCGCATGTTTCGACGCCTCGTCGACGGCGAGCGCCATCAACGCTTCACCGGCCGCAATCGCGGGGAGATTTTCCTGGCGCTGCGCCTCGGACCCAAATTTCTTAAGCGCCGTCGCAGCCAGGATTGACGTTGAATGAAATGGCGAAGCCGTCAGAGTACGACCCATTTCCTCGGCGATGACCCCGGCGCCCACAAAACCGAAGTCGGCGCCGCCATGTTCTTCGTCGATAAGAATGCCGGCCCAGCCCATCTCGGCCATTTCTTTCCAGAGACCTCGGTCGAAGCCGTCATCAGAGCGTTCGTCACGCAGCTTACGCAGTGCGGAAACCGGGGCCTTTTCGTCAAGAAAACCACGCGCCGACTCTCGGAGCATTTCCTGTTCTTCTGTCAGTACTAAGGGCATTTAACGATCTTTCCTCACTTTAATTCCCATTTGCTGTCGGCAATAATTTCAGATGCCTCAAAATGAGAGACGTCTCATTAGTTGCTGTCCCGCGTCGGAGCGGAAAGGTTCAGCGCTCGCGGCGGGTCGCAACCGACGCTTAAGCGTCCGGCAGTTCCAAGATCCGTTTTGAGATGATGTTCAGCATCACCTCCGACGTGCCCCCTTCAATGGAGTTGGCTTTTGTGCGCAACCAATTGGAGGCGAGTTTGCCGTCCTTGGTTCGCTCACCTTCCCACTCCAACTCGTCGGAGCCGCCTGCGTCCATGGCAAGCTCGTAGCGCCGTTTGTTAAATTCGGTTCCATAATATTTCAGCATCGAAGACTTGGCGCCGACGCCTTGTCCGGCCTTGGCCTCATCGCGCACGCGTTCGAGCGTCAGCATGAACGCCCACGCGTCGATGTCCGCCTGAGCAACCTTGCCGCGCAAAATCGGGTCTGCGAGCCGCCCTGTCTCATCCACGCCGATTGAAGCCGCTGCAATCTCGCCGACGCTTCGCCCGCCGAGAAGGCCGCCGCCGCCGCCGCCGATCATGTCGCGTTCATGGGTCAGAAGATATTTGGCGACATCCCATCCACGATTCATCTCGCCAACAATCGCCGAGACGCCCGGCGCGTGCTCTTTCGGCGCGACCGCATCGTCAAAGAACGTCTCACAGAAAGGGGATTTCCCGGAAATCAATTTAATCGGCTTCGTTGTGACCCCCGGTTGATCCATGTCCACAAGGATGAAGCTGATCCCGTTATGTTTGCTGGCGGACGGATCGGTTCGTACAAGAACGAAAATCCAGTCGGCCTGATCGGCGTACGATGTCCAGACTTTTTGGCCGTTGATCAGCCAGCCGTCGCCCTGATCTTCACATTTGCATGCAAGGGACGCGAGATCCGACCCTGCATTGGGCTCTGAGTAACCTTGGCACCACCGAATTTCGCCGCGCGCGATCGGCGGCAGAAAGTGAAGCTTTTGCTCATGCGTGCCGTATTGGAGGAGCGCAGGACCGAGCATCCAAATACCGAAACTTTCAAGCGGCGACGGTGCTTTAATCGCCTTCATCTCCGCTTTTAGGATTTTGACTTCTTCACGCGTCAGCCCGCCGCCGCCATATTCCTTCGGCCACGCAGGAACGGTCCAGCCTTTAGCCGCCATACGCTCCAACCAGATTTTCTGAGCCTCAGACTTAAATTTCCATTTTTTGCCGCCCCAGCAAATATCGTCCTCACCCTGTATTGAACCGCGCATTTCCTGTGGGCAATTTTCTTCGAGCCACGCGCGCGTCTCAGTACGAAAAGTCTCAAGATCACTCATCTCATCACCTCATTAGGGTTATCGCTGCTCGGGCGGGATAGCCCTGACAGGAATCACAAATGCTTCAATGGCCTCTCGGCTATATTTCGACAGTACGCGCGCCGTCGACGCAGGCTGATCGGCGAGGCTAATTCCGTCGCGGCGTGCTGTCGCTGGACGAATTGGCCGAGGCTCAAGGCCGCCGCCGCAATTCGGGCAAACATTATGCAAAACGTGGTCGACACATTGCGCGCAAAATGTGCACTCGTAGCTGCAAATGCGCGCATCTGTGGCGTCAGGCGCTAGGTCGCGGTCGCAAAATTCGCAATTTGGTTTCAGTTGCAGCATGCTCGATCCTGTCACGAGCCCTTGTTTTCCGCTGGCTGTGGCGCGAACGCAAGACCCGTCTGCAGTCGCAAAACGCCGCGCGCCTGCTATCCGCGCAAGCGCCTTTAAGCGCTATACGCCGGCGGATGCTGCAACGCCATTTTGCGGACATTGATCTTATCAACTTTCGCCGTCGCGAGACGCGGCAAAGGCCCCGGCGATATCCAGATCCGCTCGGGCACTTTGAATCCGGCGAGCGCCCCCGCCAGAAATTCGCGCAAAGCCGCCGCGTCGATGCTCACGCCCTGTTTCGGAAAGACAACAACACCGACACGCTCGCCAAGAACCTCGTCAGGCACCGAGAAGACGCAGGCTTCCGCCACATCTTCATGCGCGTATACGGCGTTTTCGACTTCAAGGCAGGAAATGTTCTCACCGCCGCGGATAATGAGGTCTTTGATGCGATCAACAATATAGATGTAATCATTCTCATCTTTCTTGCCGAGATCGCCAGTGCGAAACCAACCGTCCGCAGTCAGCGCGTTTTCGGTTTCCTCCGGCTTGTTGAGGTAGCAGCGAAAATTTGACGGACCGCGAATCCAGATCTCCCCGACTTCACCCGTGGCCAGTTCTTGGCCGTCATCGCCGACAATTTTGATGTCCGTGACCGGCGGGGTCGCGCGTCCGGCGGCATCCGGATATTTTTGGTATTCGCTAAGCGAGATTATGCAGCCGGCGGCGTTTGTCTCGGACAGACCGTATCCTGACGACGGGCGCGCGTGATTAAACCGCTCCGCAAGCTTTTTCACATGTTCAGCCGGGCGTTTGGCGCCGCCGGAGCCAATATCAACGAGGCTCGGCAGTCCTTCGTCACCAGCTGCTTCCATCAACTCAAATGATTGACTTGGCACGCCAACGAAATTCGTCAGCCGTTCACGGCGGATTATCGCCGCAGCATCTTCCGCACTCCACTTATACATCATCGCGACGCGCCGTCCGACCATATAGGAAAGCAGAAAAATTGAGTGTGAGCCGGTGACGTGGAAAAGCGGTATCGCCAAAAGAATGCCTGGGTCTTCACCAAACAGACTCTTGCCGCCGCGCGAATCTTTCAGTGCGGTTGCGATAAACCCCCATGTGAAGAGCGTGCTGATACAGCCGCGATGGGTGAGGACGACCCCTTTAGGCGTCCCCGTCGACCCCGACGTATACATAACGCAAAAGTCATCATCCGTGTGAACATCAATCGACGGCGGAGTCTCATCGTCACAAGCGGCTAGCAGAGCTTCGAACGAATGGTCGGCGCCATCGGATTCTTCGCGCGCAAGGATTGTCGTGAGACCGAGATCTTCTTTAAACGGCTCGATATGTTCGAGGCGGCGCGCATCAGCGATCACCAATTTGGCCCCGCTATCGGTAAGCGCATAGTGTAGTTCCTCGCCCTTCCACCATGCGTTTAGTGGAACGACCACAGCGCCGAGCGCGTTAAGCGCCATATAACTCATGATCCACTCAGGATAATTGCGCATGGCGATGGCGACGCGGTCGCCCTGCTTAACGCCCAACTCGCGTGCGAGCGCATTCGCGACCCGGCACGATTGCGCCCAAAGACCAGCGAATGTGTAGCGTTCGTCCTGAAAGGAGAGAAATTCCTTATCGCCATGACTCGCGGCGCCCATTGAGAACAAGTCGGCGAGTGTTTTCGGCGCGTTCTCAAAAACGCGATACGTGTTTCCGCGGATGTCCGCCTCGCCGACTTTGAACATCGGGTTTTCCATAAGGAGCTTCATGCCGGCGGCGGCGACGGCGTTCACGTCCATCGTGTCGTCGAAAGGGGCGGGCTCAGCCATTGTCTGCTCGTATCCTTACCTTGATTGGAAGAATAACCTTCTTATCGCACTGGAAGGCGCTGGCAAACCGTGCGCTGCAGCAGAGCTTGCAAGCGGACAAAGCGTCGCTATGGTGCGCGCTCTTTTAATAGAGCGAGCACCGCCCCTATGGCCCATAATTCCGCTGTCATGAATGTGATGATCAAAGCCGCACGGCAAGCGGCGCGGGGCCTCCAGCGCGACTTCGGCGAAGTTGAGGCTCTGCAGGTATCGCGCAAGGGCGCGGCCGACTTCGTTTCGGCGGCTGATACGCGTGCGGAACAGGTGATCTTCGAAGAACTGTCCCGGGCGCGCCCGAAATACGGTTTTATGATGGAAGAGCGCGGCGAGATCGTTGGGGCTGATAACTCAAATCGATGGGTCGTCGATCCCCTCGACGGCACAACGAACTTTCTCCATGGCCTTGGGCATTTTGCAATTTCTATCGGACTGGAGCGCGATCGCCAGCCCTATGCCGGCGTCATCTACAACCCGGTCTCGGACGATTTATTTTATGCCGAGAAAGGTGAAGGGGCTTATCTCAATGACCGACGCATTCGCGTATCGGCGCGCAAGGACATGTCCGAGTGCCTTTTCGCTTGCGGACTGCCTTTTAAGGGGCTTCCCGGCCGTGCTCAGGCGCTGAAAGAAACCGAGGCCGTCCTAACCGAAACCGCGGGCGTGCGCCGATTCGGGGCCGCCTCTCTCGACCTCGCCTATGTGGCGGCGGGCCGCTATGACGCCTATTGGGAACGCGGTCTCAACCCCTGGGACGTTTGCGCCGGTATTGTTCTCGTCCGTGAAGCGGGCGGCGTCGTGACCGAAATTGATGGCGGGCCAAATCCGCTGTCCGGGAATTCGATTTTGGCGACGAACGGCGAACTCCCTGACGCCGCTCAAAAGATATTGCGGGTCAGCGCCTGATTATAATTAACGCTGTTTTCAATTCTCATTCGTTTTCGTGACCAACAAACATAGTAATTGAATAAAATTGCTGCGAATTGGCGTCAGAACCATGTGACGACACTTTAATGTTGTTTTTTGCAATCGCCGGAATAGCAGCGATCCACCTGAAATTTCTGCCTTCGTTCGCTTACAGATAAATGTTGGAAAACTTTCATCAAATTATCTGAATAATTGAACACGCAAACTTTAAGCGCATTTATCCCTTCCCAGTAATCATACCCCTCACTCGAAAATGCGCCAATTTGATTTGTAGGGGTACAAATGAGAATTCTGATTGCAATCGCCGCTGGCGTTCTTTCTTTGCCGGTATCCGCCTCAGACTTCATTGACCATGATGCGCGGGATATTCGAACAGCGCCGGGGGAAAGCAGATCATTCTCCGTCGTATCGCAATCTACGCCTCTTTCGCCCACATTACGGGTTTCAACGCCGCCACCAGTTTTACGCACAACAATTGAGACGATTGACGCGCCGCGACTTCGACCGGCGCGCCCTTTAAGTGCGCCTTCGGCGATATCAGCATCACCGCGTTCGGACGCCCCAACGCCGACCACATTTACAAACTTCTTCAGATCACCGAATGGCCTGACATTCAATCGACGGTACCTGGAGCGCGTCTATGGCTATTTGCCGCCGTCCGGCGTTCCCCAGCCCGGCGTCGTCAAACAGCCGCCGTCAAGGACGCCTACGCCCAAAACGCCTGTCAGCCTGCCGCGCAATCCGCTGCCTCAGCCGCGCGCGCCAAGGCCAACCGGCCCGAACCCGCGACCTGCGCCGACCCCACAACCAGGTCCGGCGGCGAACACGCGTGATTTCGCCTATCAGTACGGGCCTGGCTTTCTTCAATATTGGTCGCCCGAACGGCATTTGATCAATGAAATGAAAATGCAGGGATACCGGGCTGCTTCAGCAAGCGTTGACGGCAGAAGAATGGGATTTGAGGAACTCGTCGAGGCAGGCCATTTTGATTTAGCTACAAACAGCTGGGTGTCCCTGCCGCGAAACGCCGCCGGCGAGACCGTCCCGATCCAGATCGGTATTTTCCGGGGCGACGCTAATAATAATCCAGCGCTCTACGCAGGCGACTACGTTATTTCCTGGGAGGGCGACGGCGCCGTTGACTTTGCCTTCGGCGCAAGAGGCCTTGTGCGTCGTATCACATCCAATCGCATCGAGACCACATTTACGGACCAGGACGCGCGATGGAGCGGCTTGCGCATCACAGAGATTAGCGGCGGCGGCGTCCGCAATGTTCAGGCGTTTCGTCTTGACGAAGAAGATCAATTAAACGCCGGACAGGTCTGGTCGTCCCATTGGCTCGACTTTATCTCCGGCTATGAAGTCGTGCGATTTATGGATATCGCGCTTACCAATGACAGCCGCATTCGCAAGGCGTCTCAAATCGCCTTGGAAAGCGATATTTACTGGAATGCGTCAACAAACGCCGTGATGCCGTCTGAACGTCGACGCGGGTTCCCGATCGAACTGAAACTGCGCGCGTGCGTTCAAACTGGGTGCATCGCTTGGATCAATATGCCTGCCATGATGGGCGCGCCGGATGTTTTCGACACAGCGGACTATATCGAACAGATCAGCGCAAATGGAACGAACTTCCTTCGCGATCGCGCAAATGCGCATACAGACGAGATTATCGCGAGTAATGAAGTCAGACGATGGGCGAACCGCGTGGTCGCAGCGCTGGACGCAGAGAACTATCCGGTGGATCGGCCGATTTACCTTGAAGTGGGCAACGAAATCTGGAATTTCGGCGGCCCCTTCGCACGCGCGACGCATTTTATGTGGGGTCTTACGCAAGGGCTTGGCCTGGACGGAAGCCAGCCCGGTCTTCCCGCGACGGAGGTCCGCGGCGGTTACGGATATATGAGCGCAAAACTGGCTCACGAATTCGAACGCGCACTCGCAGCCGCTGGACGCAGTCAGGAATTCAAAATCGTCATCGGAACGCACACCGCATTTGTCGAGCGCACCGGATGGGCGCTGGATGGCGCGGCGCACTACTTTTCGCAAAATAGCCTGGCGCACAATGATTGGATGTCGAAACTAAGCGTCGCAACGACATCATACTATAATGGCGGATTCCACTTTCGTAGCCCACAAGGCGACATCGCTCAGGACATGTTTGACGTAGGCGACAAAGCCCGCTGGCTTGCAAACTGGCGGAGCCGATTAAGCGCCGGCGCGTCGAGATTTTCTGCGTTCATCACAAATCATATTTTAAATGGCCCCTCGACGGTAAACGGCACCAAGGCGTGGATCGTCGATCGCACGCGCAGACATAAAGAGATCGCCGCAGAATTTGGCGCTGGCTATCTCGGCCAGTATGAAGGCGGCAGTCACGACACGCTGGATCGAGCATTACGGAGCGACTCACAAGCACTGCAGTTCTATCAAAATTTTCGCCAAGGCGACGATGCAGCGCGTATTCAACGCGAAATCTATGAGGCGCTGATTGAGGAATCCCCGGGCGCCATCATCAGCGATTTCACACGTTTTTGTTCGAACGCCAATGACCCGGCGACGCCATGGTGTGAACAAACGGGTTTGGCCTCAACACCGCTCACGCGGACGCTGGACAGCTTCACCATTCCCAATAATTGAACGATTATCAGACGCAAGAATAATGGCGATAACGCCAACGCACGGATTGCGGATCAATCGTCTCGTCCACATAAACAGCGTTTAGCCCATATGCGCCGCAATGGGCTTGCGCTTCCTGAAGCATTTCTTCCGGGTCAAAATTATACGGGTCGTAAGGAATAGAGATCGACGGTTCTGTCCCCCGCGCGTAGTCACCGTTGTTATACGCGCATGCGCCAAGTAAAATCATGCCGGCAAAAATTGCGGTGATGCGCGCCGCTGATCCTGTAACCGAAGCCATAACTCCAAAACTCCCCTCGTAAGAGCGCCCAGAATACTAACAGCACGCGAGCCCATTAAAAAGGCGCCCCCCCTTGTTAGGGCGGGCGCTCACGCATCTATCGCGTGCAATTTTCAGCTCTAAGCGGCTGATGTGCCTTTCAGCACCTTCACATTTGTAGCGTCGCCGCCGTTAATTGCGATTTTTCTTGGCTTTTTCGCCTCAGGCACCTCGCGCTTCAGATCGATATTCAGCAACCCATTGATGAGGGAAGCCCCATCAATCTTCACATGCTCAGCGAGCTGAAACCGGCGCTCGAATGAGCGGCCTGCAATGCCCTGATGCAAAAATGTGCGCTCTTCCTCAGACGCCGGGCGCTTGCCGACAACCGTGAGCGCGTTTTCATGAAGCGTGATATCGAGATCATTTTCGCTAAAGCCGGCGACGGCCAGCGTGATCCGATAATCATCTTCATCAATTCGTTCAATATTGTAAGGCGGGTAGCCGCCAGCATCGACTTTGCCGACTGAATCGAGCAGGTCGAAGACCCGGTCGAAACCGACCGTGTTGCGGTAAAGTGGGGTCAAGTCGTATGTGCGCATCGCTCTTTTCCTTCTTGGTTAAGCAAGGTTGCGGTCGCTTCCTTTCGCCGCCAATTCGGCCGGCTAACAGAAACGGTCGGAGCCAAGTTGGCCTCCGACACCCTAGAAGTGGTCCCTTTTCACAAGCTTTCAAGGGGGCTGTCGGAGCGCCAAGAAGTTGTGTAGAACGCCGTTAACTCTTGGCTGATGGTGAATGGAGAGAACCAGGAAATGCACACTTCAAAACAGATCCCCGCCTTATTGAGCGCCCTCGCCTTCACAGGCCTTGCCGCCTGCGGACAAGAAGGCGCGACGGACGCAGACGCTTCGACCACACCAGCAGCAGAAGAGACCGCCGCTGCTTCTGATGCGATGTCAGCCGAGGAGATGCTGCAAGCGGTAATCGCAGGCGATCATCGTTCAGAAGAAGAACGCGCGCGCGACGCGTTTCGTCACCCGGCTGAAACACTGGCCTTCTTCGGGGTCGAGCCGACGATGACCGTTGTCGAAGTCTCGCCCGGCGGCGGTTGGTACACCAAGATCATTGCGCCCTACATGAAAGCTGGAGGCGGCGCGTATTTCGCTGCGAATTTCGATCCGGCCTCAAGTGAATATGCGGCGCGATCGGTCGCCGCGTTCAAAGAGAACTATATGTCCGATCCGGAGACGTATGGAGATATTTCGCTCACGGTTCTGGATGGAGACGCCGACATCGCCCCAGCAGGAACAGCCGACGCCGTGCTCACATTTCGCAATGTGCACAACTGGACAGGGCGCGGCGTCGCCGATGACTACTTCGGCAAATTCTTCACTGCGCTGAAGCCTGGCGGCGTTCTCGGCGTCGTCGAACACCGCGCCGATGGGCCCGAGGGCGAAGGCGACAGCGGATATGTGGCCGAAGCGACCGTTATCGCATTGGCCGAGGCCGCCGGTTTCGAATTGGACGAACGCTCAGAGATTAACGCCAACGCGGCTGACACCAAGGATCATCCGTTCGGTGTCTGGACCCTCCCGCCTGTCCGTCGGTCGTCCGCTGTCCGCGGCCAGGAAGATCCCGATTTCGATCGCGCGAAATATGACGCCATTGGCGAAAGCGACCGCATGACATTGAAATTCCGTAAGCCGATCGCCGCCGACGGCGCATTGCTCGAATAGCGCTCTCTTGAGCGACGTTCACGACGACCTCGTCTCGGCGGCGGGCAAAATCTTTGCGCATCGTTTTGACGGCGTGATCAAGGTTCATCTTGAAGACGGCGACCCGATCTGGATCGACGGCCGCAAGCAGCCGCCATTAATCCTGAAGGACGCACCGCCGGACGCCGAACCCGATTGCGTCTGGACATCGAGCTACGAGACCATGAGGCGCGTCCTTGACGGAGAGCGGGCGCTCGAAAGCGCTTTTATTTCTGGGCGGCTATCTATCCGGGGCGACATGAGCGTGATGGCGCGATTAAAGTTGGAGGACACTCATCGCTGATTTTATCCGCATACCCCAAAACACGGCGCCCGATGGCGCAGAGGTTTTCGACTTCAAAAGCGCTGACGGCGCTGGTCTGCGAGGCGCCACTTTTGAGACGGAGAATCCGCGCGGCTGTGTGGTCCTCATGTCAGGGCGATCGGAGTTTATTGAAAAATACTTTGAAGTCATAAGCGAGCTTCAAACACGCGGTTTCTCTGTAGCCATGATGGATTGGCGCGGTCAGGGATTATCCGAGCGGTTGCTGCCCGTCCATGAGAAGGGGCACATTACTGATTTCGGCGCCTACAGGGCCGATCTTTGTTCATTCACCGAGGATTACGCCGTAAAGAAATTTCTTGGCCCTTACGTATTAATGACGCACTCGATGGGGGGCGTGCCCGCACTGCAATTACTCGCAGACGGATACGACCGGTTTAACGCAGCCGTCTTGTGCGCACCCATGACGCAACTCTTTTCAAGCGCCGTTAAACGCGGGATCGTCAAGGGAATTGCCGAAGTCGCCTGCCGACTCGGCGGCGCTCGCCGGTCAATTCCTGGCGTCAAGGAACATTCGATCGATTTTGACGGTAATGTTCTGACATCGGACAAAATACGCCATAATCGCTTTCGCGAATTACAGGCGGTCGCCCCAAACGCGATCATCCGTGAGCCAACCTATGGCTGGATGAAAGCGGCTGTAGGCGCCATGGAGGACCTCCATAAACCCGGGCGCTTTGAGGCGCTCAAAACACCCGTTCGCATTATTTCCGCTGAAGATGATCAACTGGTTGACTCCGATGACCATGCGACAATCGCCGAACAGAGCCGGCTTATCGATCGGGTCGTGATCGACGGCGCGTTACATGAAATTCTGATGGAGCGGGATTCGTTTCGCGTCGCTTACTGGGACGCATTCGATGCTTTCGTGGAGCCCTTAATCGCCGCGCGCGAACCGCAAATCGTCGCCGACGACAAGGTGGAGCGCTCTTCGCCGGCTTGAGCAAGGATCAAAAATTTTGATCAGCCAGAAGTAACCTCATTGCCTCTTCATGCAATTCCGGCGTCGCCGCAGCGAGCGTGCGCCCACGATCATCCGCATCAAAACTCTTACCGCGCCAATTCGTAATAACGCCGCCGGCGCCCTCGACCACTGGCGCAAGCGCCGCATAATCATGATGCTTCAATCCTGCCTCGATAACGAGATCAAGCTCGCCCATGGCGAGCAGCGCATAAGCGTAAGCGTCTAAACTAAACCGGGCGAGACGGGCCTGTTCGGCCACCCGCTCAAAGGCGTCGACTTCCTTCGTTGTGAAATAGGCAGTGCGTCGCGGGTCTGTCGTCGATATTCGCGCTTTGGAAATATCGGTTACGCCGCTGGTTTTGCAGGACTGCGTCTCGCCGCCTCGAATATAGACGGTGGCGCCAGCGACGCCGATCCACCGCTCGTCCATAAATCCCTGATCAATCAATCCAAGGACTGGTCGGCGATCTTCTTCGAACGCGATCAAGGTTACCCAGCTTGGAACGCCGCAAACGAATGCGCGCGTTCCGTCGATCGGGTCGATCACCCATCGCAAGGTCGCCTCTTCGTTTTCAATTCCGAACTCTTCACCGAGGATACCGTGATCTGGAAAGGCGGCTTTTATCGTTCGCCGTTGTACGCGTTCGGCTTCCCGGTCAGCGTCCGTAACCGGATCATACCAGATGCCAGCTTTGTTAAAGACATCGACGCCAGCGCGAAACCGCGGCAGCGTTTGCGCGCGCGCCACGTCTGCAAGCCGTTCAGCAAATTGTCGGTATTGATCTATTTCAACTTGCGAAAGCGCCATTCATCAACAATGCGCGCAAGCAAACCTAGATGCAATGGCGCAGCTCTCCGTAACGGGCTTCGCACTTTTGCTTTATTGTAATCTAAACCTCACCGGACATCGCTTTTGCGAGATCAAGTAGGCGGCGGCGAGGCTCGTCATTCAAGTTATAAAAAGCGCGCACGAGATCGATCGTGTCTTTATTCTGAAACGCATCCGCCGGCGCAGCGCCGGGCGCTTTTGCGGTCGAATGACCGTTCATGCCAGGCGCATGTCCGTCGTGAACGCCGGTCGTCTCAACGCCTTCGAAGAAAAACGAAACCGGAATATCAAGCGCCTGCGCGAGCGACCACAAGCGTGAGGCCGAAATTCGGTTTGCGCCGCTTTCATATTTCTGGATTTGCTGGAAACGGATATCGACCGCTTCGGCTAGTTTCTGCTGCGTCAGCCCAAGCAAACGCCGGCGCTGGCGCAGCCGCTTCCCCACATGAAGATCAATTGGATGGGCCATGATCGCCTCCCTATTCCCGACAAGGCGCGCCAATGCGCCTTCGAACGCTGGAAGTTGATAGGCAAGCGTCATGCCGGAGCGAGAATTCCAAGCGTAGACGCCGCCAATAGGGCGAAAAGCGGCCGGGAAAGGGACCGAACTCCGACACCGGAAGCGGGTTTTTTGATCGTAAGAGCAGGACTGCTGACCGACGATTCCCGCTTTAGCTGCCAAACCTGTATCGTTTCGGTACAGACCGCGTTTAAAAGCGTTTTAATCGATCATCTTTGCGGATCGCAACCAGAAGTCTTCATCGAACCCCGGAATTTCGAGATTCACGATGAATTGTTTTGTCGCAGCTTCCCAGGAGAAGTTGAGCGCATGCGCCCTGCATTCTTCCGGATTTCGCTTTTCAAAGGCGGCGAGGCAGGCCGCGCCAAGGTCTTCATTTAACGCGCCGCATCCCGCCGGCGCGCCATCGAGAATTTCCAGCGGGCCGCGGACCGGATAGGCCGCCACGGGCACGCCGCAAGCGAGCGCTTCCACATTTACAAGCCCGAATGTGTCCGTTCGCGAGGGAAACACGAAGACGTCGGCCGCCTGATAATAGCGCGTCAACTCTTCGCCGAATTTCGGACCGACGAAAACCGCATCGGTATATTTGGCCTCGAGCTCTTCGCGTTGCGGCCCGTCGCCGACAACAAGTTTGGTTCCCGGCAGATCAAGCTCGAGGAAGTCCTCAATACTTTTTTCCACCGCAATACGGCCCACATAGAGGAAAACGGGCCGCTTATACTCGTCCAGAAAAGCGCGGTCGCCTGGTTGGAACTGCTCCAGATCGACGCCCCGTTGCCACAGGCGCATGTTTGAAAAGCCGCGCTCCTCAAGTTCCGCAATAAGGCCCGGCGTCGCCACCATCATGGCTTCCCCATCTTTGTGGAAATCCTTCAGGACCGCGTAACCCCAGGAAATCGGTACCGCCCAGCGTTCAGCCGCATATTCCGGAAAGCGCGTGTGAAAACTCGTCGTGTACGGATAACGCCGCCGCTTGCAGAAACGGCGCGCCGCACGGCCGATCGGCCCCTCAGTCGCGATATGGATTGCGTCGGGCTTAAAATCGTTCAGCATTTTCGCCACTTTGCGGTTCGGCAAAATCGAAAGCCGAATTTCCGGATAGGACGGCATCGGCACCGATCTGAAATCGTTCGGCGTTATGTAAAGCACCTCATTCCCAAAGCCCGTCAGGATTTGCCCAAGCGTATCAAGCGTGCGCACAACGCCGTTCACCTGAGGCTTCCACGCGTCCGTCGCAATGACGATTTTCAGACCGCTGCGGCCATTCGGCATTTGGAATTTCTGCTTCGGGCGCGTCAGACGGCCGACGCCAGACCCGATCTTGCTGAGCGTGCTGCGCTTTCGGACTTCTTCTTGTGGCGCACTGTTGGTTGAGGCGTCTTTTGAAGGCGTATTTTGCAAGGGCCTGTCTCTTGGTTAACCGCTGGTTAAGCCCGGCGGCATCAGTGACCTAATCTTCTTTATCAGCCGGAACAACGATTTAGTGTCCTTTCGGCGGCTTTGGGGAGATGCAAAAATTTTGCAGTGCAATAATTTGTTGCAACGCATCAAAAATACGCTAGACTGTAAACCGTAGCGTTTCCTAGACGTTACGCGCCCTTTTTTGGGCGTTTCCTCCCTAAACTTTCACCGCGGGCTCCGGCCCGCGGTTTTTTTTTGGCAGCGATTATTCTGCCGCAATCGCCGGGGTCAAAGCCGCCGGATCGATACGCGTGAGCTCGTGCATCAAGGTCTGCATCTTGTCGCGCAAAGGCTCAAATCCCTCAGTTCGAGCAAAACGCCGTTCATCGAGATAAAGCGCGCGATTAATCTCAATCTGAATAACATGAACGCCTTGAGCCGGCGCGCCGTAGGAAGCGGCGACAAAGCCGCCCGCATAAGGCGCGTTTCGCGAGACCGTGAAGCCAAGTTTCAATAGGGTCTGCTCCACGAGGCTCGTCAAACTCGCCGCACAGGAGGACCCGAACCGATCGCCGAGAACAAAGTCAATCTGGCGATCGCCGGGCGTCAACGGCGCGCCGCCCGCCGACGGCATGGAATGGCAGTCGATCAACACAGCGCATCCAAATTTAGCGCAGGCCGCCTTAACCAGATCAGCTAAAGCGTCATGGTAAGGGTCGTAACAGGCAGCAAGACGCCGGCGCGCTTCGTGGTACTTCAGTTTTCGCGCGTAAATATCGTGACCGTCGGCGACAATTCTCGGCACAACCCCAAGGCCCGCCAAAACCCGGCTAGACCTCATGTCGGCGCCGCGCGGTAAGGCGTCCGCGAACATGCGCGGATCAAGCTCATTGCGGGACCGATTCACGTCCACATAGGCGCGCGGAAACAACGCTTTGAGGATTGGGGCCCCATGGCGTGGCGCGTCATCGAAGATGAGATCGACATACCCGTCTTCGGACTGACGCAGCGCATGGCGATCGAGCCGGCTGATGCGCAAAAAATCTGAGGAATACCGCCGTCCGGAATGGGGCGACGCGAAAATAAGCGGCGTCGTCAGCTCTGCTGGAGACACCGTTTCAATCATGCGATGCGTCCCGATCTCATCCATATCAGGTGTCGGCTTCAGCATATTTCGTACGTTACTGACTTAACGTGAGAAGATTAACGCGATCCTGCCCGGGAGGTGAATAGGTTTCAACGCCCCTGCGACGCTAATTCTCTAACTGGTTCGAGAATTGCTAGATTTTGAGGTATGCAAATGGCGACGAAGCACCTGTAATATAAGAAGACGACGGCGTTCAGGCGCGCACGATCGCACAAAGATTAACGAGGCGAGTGATATGGCGGCGATTTTGTTGGCCGAAGATGACGATTCAATGCGGCGTTTTTTGAAAAAAGCCCTAGAGAAAGCGGGTCATGCGGTCATCGACGCCAGTCAGGGCGATGAAGCGCTTACAGAGCTTCAATTACGAGAATTCGACCTTTTGCTCACGGACATCGTGATGCCGGTAATGGACGGGATCGAACTGGCGCGCCAGGCCGCGGAGATTGATCCGGAAATGAAGATCATGTTCATCACCGGGTTCGCCGCCGTCGCGCTCAATCCCGCCAACAAGGCGCCCGAAGAAGCAAAAGTCTTGTCGAAGCCTTTCCACCTGAAAGATCTCGTTCAGGAAGTCGACCGGGTCATCGCCGCCTGAGGCGTCATCGCCTCGGTTTGCGATTGCGCCCCTTAGAGGCGACGATTAGGTTTACGCATTCGCAATGGATGCGCAAATGACCACAAGCCCCAAACGATCTGCAGACGACTATCTCGCCGAATTCCGCGCCGACCCGATGAATGCGCCGCTCGCCCTTTACGCCGGTGCGGCGCTCGCAAACGAAGGCCGTGATCAGGAAGCGCTTGCGGTTTGGACGCTTGGCGATGACGCGAACGCAGCCCTGCGCACCGTTCAACATCATCCAGAGGCGAACGCAGAAATGCGGGCGCTTTCGGCAAGAGCCGACACCGCAATTTGCGAACATTTCAATTCACTCCACCGGACCATCATAGATGAGCTCGCCGATTCGCTTGGCGACGTAAATCTGGACCGTGTACGCAATAGCATCTGGGTCCATTATCACCGACAAAAAGTCGAATATCGCACGCCCCGCCAAGCGCCAATGATTTTTTACATGCCTGATCTCCCCGCCGCCCCCGTTGTCGCCAGGGAAAATCTGCCGTGGGCGAGCGAAATTGAAAAGGCGTATACAGATATTTTGCGCGAGTACGAAGACGTAACCGCAGGCGCGGCGCATATTGAGCCTTATGTGCCGGAAGGAATGCCCGGCGGCGAATGGCGGGAACTGAGCGGCACGCTCGATTGGGCCGCGATCTATCTCTATTACAACACAGAAAAAACCCGGAATACCGATCTCTTTCCAGAAACGCTTGCAGCCCTCGACAAAGCGCCCTTGTTGAGAAAGAACGGCGCGCCGGGAGAAATCTTCTTCTCCAAATTGAACCCAGGCGCGCATATCCCGCCGCATTATGGTCTCACGAATACGCGGCTCACGATTCACTTGCCGATCCGCGTTCCGGAAGGCTGTTCGATCCGTGTCGGCGACGATGTTCACCACTGGAAAGAAGGGGAGATAATCGCCTTCGATGACAGCTTCGAACACGAGGCCTGGCACAGAGGCGAAGGCGAGCGTGTCGTTTTGATCTTCGAGACCCACCATCCCGACCTTAGCGCAGCCGAATGCGAAGCGATCGAACGCGTCTACGCCGGTTTCGACGCCTGGGTCGCCGGACGTCACGCGTTGATCGGCATGGACGCGCCGTCTCAGGCGATTGACGCGCCATAGAAGCCCAAACGCTTGCATCCGCTCACATTGATGGCTAAGAACGGCGCTCCCTTGAGGGCGCATAGCTCAGGGGTAGAGCGCTACCTTGACATGGTAGAGGTCCGTGGTTCGAAACCACGTGCGCCCACCACTTCTGGCTTATTCTTCTGTCCTAGCTGATGGCCTGGTGTTTGCGGCGCCGCTGAAGGCGTTCAAGAATGAAATCGCGCTTTCAAATTTTCCGAAAAACGCGGCTATGATTTCGGAAACCATGTGGGGTCCGCAATGAACGCAATTTGCAGCGCACTGCTTTTTACATTGCTTTGTTGCGTCCAACTGACAGGAAAGGCGATTGCGCAGGACTATCCGGCGTACCGGGAGGTTTTCATCAATGACTTCGAAAACCTCTTAACCCCGCAGTCGGAACAGGCGTTACGCGACAAATTGCAGGCTGTGAAAGCGCAAGCCGGAATCGAAATGACAGTGGTGACCATTGGCTCACGGTCGGACTACGGCGCTTCCGGCGCAATTGAGCCTTTTGCAACCGGGCTCTTCAATGAATGGGGCGTCGGTGATGAGACGCGCAATGACGGCGTCATGATCCTTGTGGCGAAGGACGATCGCGAAATGCGGATCGAGCTCGGCTCAGGCTATGGGCGCAACCGCGACAACGACATGAAACGGATCGTTGACACCGTATTCGTTCCCCATTTCAGATCAGGCGATTATCAAACTGGAATCGAGGCTGGCGTTGACGCAATAATTTTTGAACTGGCTGGGCCAATCGCCGGCGTGGAAAATTCGCCGACGCAATTCTACGAACCAGAACCGAAAAACACGGGCGTTCTCGTCCTGTTCGCCGCAAGCATCCTCGGAATTCCAGGCCTCGGCGCCGGCGTCTACTATTTCCGGCGCTATCTTCGCAACAAGCCCCGACATTGCGTGAACTGCAATGCACCCGCAACGCGCCTTAGGGAGGACGAAGAAGACGAATATTTGGAAGACGCCAAGCAATTGGAAGAGATGATTAAGTCCGTCGATTACGACGTCTGGAAATGCCACGCATGCGGACATATGACGATCAACCGCTACGCCGCCTGGTTTTCTGGGTATGGCGCGTGTCCAGAGTGCCGCTACAAAACGCTCGAATCCGATCGGACAACAATTACGCCAGCGACAACGTCATCAAGCGGCCGAGAACGGATTGATTATGAATGCGTGAATTGCAGTTACGAAAACACAGAATACAGAACAATTCCTAGAAAATCCGAAAATACTTCTGGTGCGTCAAGCTCCAGCTCATTTGGGGGCGGCTCATCCAGCGGCGGCGGCGCCAGCGGCAGTTGGTAATCAATAGGGATCGCCGTTCTTATGGTGTGGTTTCCATGCACCGCCGGATTTGATCATTTTAAGGTCAATTTCAGGGTCGCTATATGTTGAGACGTCCTCTTCGCTTCGCGTGCCGACCTCGAGATAAACGACATCTTCGCCAGAGCGATTGACCAGATGATGCCCGATCAGAACGCCGGCTTTGAAGGCGGCGGCGTCGCCCGCCCTCATCACCGTCTCGCCGCTGTCTTCAATGAGCGTAGCCTCACCGGAAATAACGTAAATGAATTCATCTTCGCATGCGTGCCAATGGCGATGGGATGAACCGGCGCCCGGCTTCAATCGGGTCATGTTCACGCCAAATTGGCTCAAGCCAGCCGCATCGCCGAGCACCTTCCGCGAACGACCGGTCACAATTCGGTCAAAGGGGTGCGGGTAGCTTGTTCCTGTAATTGACGGCAGAGCGTCAAGATCGATTTTCGGCATCATTGTCTCCATTCGGCCGCGCGACGCTGACACACCTAGCGCAGCAATCCGGCCTCAGCTACTGAAAGCAGTATGACTGATATTGATCCTGTGGAACTCGCGCGCACGCTCATTCAATGTCCCTCTGTCACGCCAGCGGACGAAGGCGCGCTCGACGTGCTTGCGCGCGCGTTAACGCCGCTGGGTTTCAACTGCACGCCGATCACATTTGAAGAAGAAGGCGCCGCGCCGGTGAAAAATCTTTACGCGAAGCGCGGCGTAAACGGTCCGAATTTTTGCTTTGCAGGTCACACTGATGTGGTGCCGGCTGGCGATGTGGCGGCCTGGACGAAGCCTCCCTTCAGCGGCGAAACCAGCGACGGTCTGTTGTGGGGCCGCGGGGCGTCGGATATGAAAAGCGCGATCGCGGCCTTCGCCGCCGCCTGCGCCGACTTTATCGCAGCCGGCGAACCGGACGGATCAATAAGTCTGTTGATCACCGGCGATGAAGAGGGGGCCGCCATCAACGGCACCCGAAAAATGCTCGCCTGGTTGCGCGACAATAGCGAGAAAATCGACCACTGCCTTGTGGGGGAACCCACAAATCCTGAACAGATGGGCGACATGATCAAGGTGGGTCGGCGCGGCAGTATCAATTGCTGGCTTACGGTTGAGGGGCGACAAGGCCATGTGGCCTACCCACATAAAGCGGTAAACCCCGTGCCGACACTCGCAAGAAAGTTACTCTCGCTAAGCGAAACACCGATTGATGACGGGTATGAACGGTTTCAACCCTCAAGCCTTCAGGTCACCGACATCCACATTGGCAATCCCGCGCACAATGTGATCCCCGCAAAGGCGACGGCGCGTTTTAACATTCGGTTTAATCCTAATTGGACGGGGGCCAGTATCGAAAGCTGGATTCGTCAGCAACTTGACGCTATCGCCGCTGAGACTGATCTTCAGTATACGCTTGAAACAATCGTGTCGGGCGAAGCATTTCTCACGACAGATAAAGCCTTCATTCAGACAATTGCTGCGTCAGTGGAGTCTGTCACTGGAAAACGCCCCGAGCTATCGACGTCCGGCGGCACATCGGATGCCCGCTTTATCAAGGATTTCGCACCGGTCGCTGAATTCGGCATGGTCGGCGCAACGATGCACCAGGTTGACGAGCATGTGGCTCTGGCGGACATCGAAACGCTACGAAAGATTTATCGAGAGATCCTGAAGAATTATTTCAACACCAACGGGACGACCCAATGATCAGCTTTGATTACGCCGCGAATCAAATCGGCGGCGTTTGGCGTCTCGCCTTTTCTCAATTTCAGCAAGACGGCGACAAGCGCGCTGACACTGATCTTGACTACTCTGTTGACGGATTTTTCAAGTCATTTTGGGCAATCCTGTTTTCGGCCCCGTTTGCGATTCTTGGCTTTATCGCTGCGCGGCGCTTCATTGAAAAGTTTGATAGCGATGCGCTGACGGCGATTCAGGGTGCGCCGATGGCGACGATGATCGGCATAAACAGCCTCGCCTTCCTCGCCGATTGGGCCCTTAGCGTCGCAGCGATTATCGCCGTCGCAAAAGCGTTAAACGCAACTAACGCGGTCTCAAACACGATCGTCGGTTATAATTGGGCGACAATGATGATCACCGCGATCAATGCGCTTGTATTGGTATTGATCAGCTTCATTGGCAAGGCGGCGAGCGCACTTGCGATACCCGCCATGGCCGTGACGTTGGCCTTGCTGTGGGGCGTCTTCCGCCGGTTGATGAATACGACCCCCGGGACCACAATCGCCATCATCATTATCTTGACGTTGATAAGCTTCATCGTCAGCGCCGGGTTCGGCGCAGCGGCGACCTCCCTGCTTCAGCCTACGTCATAAGTTGCGCTGACAAAGTATAGGCCTTGCGCCGGCGCCACTTGGCCGCATTGTTTACGGTCGGCCGCTTTCAGGATGCGGGCGATGTCGCCGGGCGACCATTTACCAAGCCCAACCTCGACGAGGCTCCCCGCGATCGATCGCACTTGATGGTGCAAAAACGAAGGCGCGGAAACGCGTATGACAACTTCATCTGCAGTGCGGACGCAGGATATCTCGCTTAAGGTTTTAATTGGCGACGCGGACTGACATTGCGCCGCGCGGAAGGTCGAGAAATCGTGTTTGCCCACAAGATCCTGTGCGGCGCGATGCATGCGTTCGGCGTCCAGCCGGCCGCTGATCCGCCATACACGCCCTTTATCAAGCGCTAATGGCGCGCGCCGATTGAGGATGCGATAGAGATAGCGGCGCGACCGCGCCGAAAAACGAGCGTGAAATTCATCATCGACTTTGGCCGCGTCCAAAACGGCGATTGGCGCTGGTTTGAGATGAAAATTAATCGCTTCACGCACCACATTAGCGTCGTGGTTTTTCAACAGATCAATATGAGCTGTCATGCCGAGGGCGTGGACGCCAGCGTCAGTGCGGCCGGCGGCGACCGCATTACATGTCTCGCCGCAAAATCGGCATACGGCCTCTTCCAAAGCCGCCTGAATCGATGGCCCGTTATCCTGACGCTGCCAGCCGACATAATCGCCGCCGTCATACTCTAGCAATAATCGATATCTTTGCGGCATGATTGCAGGAGATTCAGGGAATGAGCGAGGCGACATGACGAAAGAAGCTATAGCCGGAATCCTATCGGAAGCTAGGTTTTTTGTTATTGCGCTAGGCGTCATCATGATCTTTCGCACCGCCGCTTTCGGCATGTACCATATACCAAGTGAAAGCATGCTGCCGACGCTCGCGGTCGGCGACCGTATCGTCGTTAACAAATTCGTCTATGGCTACAGCAAACATTCTGCACCGTTTGGCGGCGCTTTAAGCATTGGCGCGCCTGATCAACGATTGTTCGGAAAAATGCCGGCGGCCGGAGACATTGTTGTGTTCAAGCATCCGCGAACCGGGGAAACATATATCAAACGGATTGTCGGACTGCCAGGCGATAAGGTTGAAATCCGCGGCGGCCGCCTAATCCTGAATAACGCTTCGGTCGATCGCGCGCATCTGAAAGATTATCGCTACAGGGAACATAATGGGCCAGTTGTCACCGTTAGCGCCTTTCAGGAAACACTCCCCACGGGCAAAACATACGTGATCTATGAGCGCAGCGATTATTCATTCGGCGACACGATCGCGCCGGTTATTATTCCAGAGGGGCACCTGTTTGTCCTTGGCGACAATCGCGATAACTCGATTGATAGCCGCTACCTAAAGCGCGGCGTCGGTTTCCTTCCGATTGAAAATTTGGTGGGTGAAGCGGTCGCTATGCCGTTCTCAACCCATCGCTGCCGGAAGGAACCGGAAACACAGTGCCTGAAGCGTCCCTGGTTTTCCTCGCTCCAATAGCGATCAGCCGAGAATATCGCCAACATTTAGCGCAGAGCCGCGAAGAAAATCAGCGCTAGGCTGAGCGGCTTTGCCCTCACGTTGGAGCACCGACAAACCAAGCGCGCCGTCGCCGCAAGCGACGACCAACACGTCATCAACCGCTAATACCTCACCTGGCGCGCCGCCGCCGCTCACCACGCCCGACATCAAAGCCTTAATGCGACGCGGCGCCCCGGCCCGCACCAATTCGAACCATGCGCCGGGAAATGGAGAAAGCCCACGAATATGACAGTCAAGCTCAGCGGCGCTACGCGTCCAGTCGATGCGCGCCTCATCGCTTGAAATTTTCTCCGCATAGGTAACGCCGGTCTCCGCCTGCGGCGTCTCCACCAATCCACCGCGCTCTAACGCGGAAAGTGCGCGCGGGAGGAGTGATGCGCCGATCGCGGCCAGGCGATCATGGAGGCTCGCCGTCGTATCGTCGGCCAAGATTGGCGTTGTTTCCGATAGCAAAATAGCCCCGGTATCGAGCCCGGCTTCCATACGCATGACTTGAACGCCTGTCTCTTTGTCGCCCGCCATAATTGCACGATGGATCGGCGCAGCGCCCCGCCAACGCGGCAATAAAGACGCATGCAGATTAAAACATCCGAAACGAGGAACATCCAGAACCGCCTGTGGCAAAATTTGGCCATATGCGACAACAATTGCCGCATCTAATTCCAATGCAGCGAACGCCTCGCGTTCATCCGCATTTTTGAAACTCTTCGGCGTACGAACGGGTAGGCCATGACTGTCGGCGAACACATGGATAGGCGATTTACGCAAATTATGCCCGCGACCGGCCGGTTGCGGCGCCTTGGTGTAAACGCAAACCACGTCATGCCCAGCGGCAAGTAATTCGCTGAGCGCTGGCACGGCGAACGCCGGTGTCCCCATAAAGGCGAGGCGCATTTTATAATTTCTCCAGAAAAGGCGTGTCTTCGACGCCGCACATCGCAGAAATTTCGCAGTTGCAACAAACCGTTGGCTCAACCAGCGGCGGCAAGGCGCTGTTCTTTCTTCAATTTGCGCAGAATTCGGTCGCGTTTCAGCCGCGACAGATGATCGATGAAGAGAACGCCCTCGAGATGATCCATTTCATGTTGGATGCAAACCGCGAGCAATCCGTCAGCCTCGAGACGCTGGGGTTCACCGTGGTAGTCCAGATATTCCACCACGCAGGAGGCCGGTCGATCGATTTCTTCGGCGAAATCAGGTACTGACAAACAGCCTTCTTCGTAAGGCTTTGTTTCCTCGGCAGGATCGAGAATTACAGGGTTAACAAAGTAACGCGGTTGCGGCGGTTCACCTTCGCCCGCCAAATCCATCACGATTACACGGAGCGGCTCGCCGATCTGTATCGCCGCCAGCCCTATCCCTGGCGCGGCGTACATCGTCTCCAGCATGTCGTCCATGAGCGCGCGCAGGTCGTCATCCACCCCTTCCACAGGTTTGGAAACGACACGCAGGCGCGGATCAGGCGCGGTGAGGATTTCTCGTATTGCCATGGAGGTGAGGTATGGCGCGCACGCTGGCGCGTCAAGGGCCCGCCGACACCGCCTAAGCCCTCGCAATGCCTGTGTTTTTCCTCTACGTTTGCGGTTTGGGGATTGGTTATGCGTGGGTACTTGAAAATGCAGTTGGAAGATCCGTCTATTCAGGACCGGGTCCACGGTACTGTTGGAACAGAGATTGACGCAGGCGCGGCGACGCCGCTCCTGACAGCGCCGGATACGATTTTGTGGCTGGTGTTCGCGGGGGCGTTATTGCTTTTCTTAGTGATCATTTATTTGATCATGCGCGGCCGCGTCGCCTCTGCAACGCGGTATGCAGAAGCTGCCGAGAAAAAATTCTTCCAGCCGGCCGGTGAAGACGCAGAGATCAATTTTGACGACCATACAGCGGCGACAAGCAATGCGCCGGATGAGAACAGCCATCACGACGCGTCAACGGAATTCGCCGCCGACGATGATGTCGCCGAAGTGATCATTGAACACCCTGAGGCCGAGACCGGTTCGGTTGATGAGCCAAGCGAATCAGAAATCGAGGCGCGCAAATCCCGCCGTCGTCTGGGGGCTTTCTCGGGTCTTTTCGCTCGAAGAAAGAAACCGTCAAGCAGCGAAACGGACAACGATGCGGACAAAATCGGAGCTAACGGAGCGCTCCTCGCCGACGACGATGATTTCGAAATCGATCGAAGCGACCCATTCGCAAAGATGCGGGGATCACTTGATTTTGAGTCGGACGACCAAAATCAGGCGGGGGCTGCGAGGCTCCAAAAAGAAGCCCAATCGCAAGCAGAAGCTTTGCGCCTAAAAGCGCAGGCTGATGCGGACGCCATCCGTCTCGAAGCGGAGGAAAATGCACGGCGACTTGCGGTCGAGGAACAACGCCGCGCAGCCGAACGCGAAGCCGAATTCGAACGGCGCAAATTGGCGCTATTGCAGCAACAGGAAAAAGCTGTTGCGCAGCCGGCTTTCGCCCCTGATTTCCAGGCCACTCTTTCGAAAGAGCTTGACGACCGGTTCGCAGTCTTATCCGAAAGGCTTGCAAAGCAAGCTCAGGAGAGCCAAAGCGCCCTCAGCGCAGCGCCCTCCTTCATAAGCGGCAGCGCTTCAACGCAAAATTTTGACGAAATCACGCAGAAGTTCGTAGAACACCGCGAGTCAGTCGATTTAGCGCTTGCGAACATCACATCGAGATTAAACAAGATCGCAGCGCCGCAAAATGTGGAAGCGTTGCGAACGGAAATCGCCGATCTGCGAAGCGCGTTGCGCGGTCAGGTCGCGCCGCCTGTCGCGCCGCACGTTCAATTGGGCGACATCATACGCAACGCGCTGCCGCCGGATTCCTATGAGATGAATGCAATCTTGCCGAATAACCGAAAGGCGGATTGTGTTGTCAGGCTGCCGCACCCACCAGGACCGATTGCGATCGACGCGCGGTTCCCTGTTGAGGCGTACAATGAATTACAACAAGCGCTCTCCTCGGACGACGACGTCGCCCATGCGGAAAACGAATTCCGTCGCATCACGCTTCGCCACGTTGTCGATATCGCTGAACGCATGATCGTTCCTGACGAGACGGCGGACTCCGCCTTGATGTTTGTCCCCTCTGAATCGATCTATACGGAACTTCATTCGCGTTTCCCCGACGTGGTGCAGGACAGCTATCGCGCGCGCGTCTGGATCGTTTCGCCCACCACATTGATGGCCACCTTACACACGGTGCGCGCCATTGTTCGCGACGCGCAAATCCGGGAAAACGCCACAATTATTCAGGCCGAAGCGCAACAGGTATTTAACGAAGTCGAAGATCTCCGTAGACGCGTGATTTCGCTTGAGGAGACCTTTGACCGCACGCGCAGCGACGTCCGCGACGTGATCTCGTCAACCGATCAGGTCTACCGAAGGGCCGAGACAATCTCGCGCAACGGACGCCTGTCGCTCGCTGAACCTGTGCAACCATCGACGCTCCCCGAACGCAGCATACCGCCGACGCAGGAGCCTGCGCCTGCAGAGACATCAGAGGGATTTTACGGAACGGAAGCGTCCGCCGCCTATTTGGCGCCAAAACAAACAACGCCGCCGCCTCAACCCAATGAGCCCGATCTCTGGGAGAACGATAAAGCGGCGCCGGCGGAGCCATCGCCCTTCCCGCTTCGTTAAGGGCATTAGCTCTTACGGATCACGCCGCGGACTTTCCGTCGTCGGTATCGTCCGTAAGCAATAGGTCGCGGTCAGCGCGCGGCTCGCGCAGAGATCGTTCAATTGGCTCAGCGCTCTCCAGACGACCAGCGACACCCGGCAATTCGTATTCTGCGAACTTCCGCGCCCTTGGCATCACGCGCTGTTCCACGCCGCCGATCAGGTCATTGTATTTCTTTACGGCGCCCTCAAGCGATTTTCCGAGTCCTGACAGATGACCGCCCATCGTCCGTAAACTTTCGTATAAGTCCCGCGCATGCGCCGCTACGGCCTGCGCGTTTTGCGCGACTTTTTCCTGACGCCAGCCATAAGAAGCTGACTTCAGGATCGCAACGAGCGTCGTTGGCGTAGCAATCAATACTTTGCGCTCAAAGGCGTCCTGAAATAATTGCGGCCGCGTTTCCATCGCTGCTGCAAAATAATGATCGCCAGGAACGAACATAATGACGAAATCCAGGGAATCCTGAAGCGCTGTCGCATAATCCTTCGCAGACAAACTCTTTACATGAACCCAGAGGTCGGCGGCATGCTTGGCGAGATGTTGTCGCCGCGCGGCATCATTGTCCGCCTCCGCCGCATCTAGATAGGCGCCTAACGAGACTTTGGAATCAACGGCGATCACGCGATCGCCGGGTAAAGACACCACCATGTCCGGTTGCTTGCGGGCATCATCGCCGATGGACATCTGCTCAACAAAGTCTACATGCGCTGTCATGCCAGCGAGTTCGACGACATTACGGAGCTGTTCCTCGCCCCATCGCCCCCTGACTTTGGGCCCCGCGCGCAACGCCGATGAAAGTTTTTGCGCTTCCATCCGCACATCATTCGCTGATTTCGCCAGGTCGCTGATCCGGCCAGTGAGCTCTCCCCGCGCCTTTTGCTGCTCCATACGCATTTGAGCGAGGCCTGCCTCATATTTCGCGAGCGTTTCCCGCATGGGCTTCACAAGGTCATTGATTTCTTTTCGACGTTTATCGGAGTCCGCGCCGGACGCCTGCTGGTGGCGTTTAAAGGTTTCATCCGCTCGCTGAAGAAAAGAGGTATGCGCCTCCTCCAGAAGTTTCGAGGTAGCGGCGCGGAACTCGACATCCATGCGCGCTTTCATTTCCTCAAGCGCTTTTTCCCGTTCACCCAACCGGGTTTCGGCGCGCGCGAGATCGGCCTCCAGCGCCGAGCGCTCGGCGCGGACGACGTTTAGCTCTTCGTTCAGCGTCAGCGCTTCATCAGATCGCGCCTCAGCGGCGGCGAGCGATATTTTCGCCTTAGCGAGCGACGCGCGAACTCGCCGCAATCGCCCCTCGAGGCGCAACGCATGCGCGAACAAAAGCCCGCCAAGCAGGAGAGCGGCAAGGAAAAGCCAGAACAGGAAACTGCCGGGACCAAACCCCGCCTCAGAGAGTTGATTGAGAACCATTCATGAACATTACGCCGATTCGGATGGTCTACGGGGCTGTTTCGGCTCACGAAAAACAAAGAAGGCGCTAAAACAGTAATTCCAAAAGGCTGTTGCGCCAATCGCCAGAATTTTTGCGCCGATTGCGCCGACCGCCGATGCTGATAACCATATGATCAAGGTCGAAAGGCATAGCGCCAGCAGATAGCCGACGAGGAATTTTCCATAGCCTTTGAATGACAAAGCGCGGTGCTTTCCTTCACGCCGAAAAGTGAGGGTGCTGTTGAGCAAGTATCCCTGGACGTTGGCCGTCAAAAACGACATCAAATTTGCGACCACCGGGGCGATACCAATCGCAACAAAGCCGGAATAAAGGACCAGATCCGTCACCGTACACAGCAATCCCACGCTGCCGAAGAGCGCCATTTGCCGGCGATGCGCATGGGAAATGCGGGTTCGCAGAAATGCGAGCACGGCGGTTAAGCGCTCCGTTGAACTTCCGTCATGCGCGGGACCGCCGACGGTGCTTCACATTCTGACGGATACACGTGATTAGCGAAGTAAAGCGGCCGGTTCTTCGTTTCGTTAAAGATGCGGCCGAGATATTCGCCGATCACTCCAAGAACGCTTAGCTGAATCCCGCCAAGAAAAAGCATGACAATAATCAAGGTTGGAAATCCCTGAACGGAATCACCGAAAAGTATCGTCTTTACCATGAAGAATATCGCTGTTAGGAACGCAAATCCGGCCGTCGCAAAACCCAAATAGGTCGAAATTTTCAATGGAGCCAGGGTTGAGGATGTGATCCCTTCAATCGACAGGTTCCATAACTTCCAATAATTCCACTTTGTCTCGCCAGCGGCGCGGGGCGCGCGGTCATAGAGAACCGCCTTTGAGGGAAATCCCACCCAGGCGAAGACGCCCTTCATGAAGCGGTGCCGCTCGCGCATCTCACAAACAGCGTCAACTGCTTTTCGGCTCATCAATCGGAAGTCACCGACATTTTCCGGCAATCCCACCGGTCCGGCTCGCCGCATGAGGCGATAAAACGCTGACGCTGTCGCTTTCTTCAGCCAGCTCTCCCCATGCCGCTCACGGCGTTGAGCGTAGACGACGTCATATCCTTCACGCCACCCCTCGATGAGTTCAGCGATTACGTGTGGCGGGTCCTGAAGGTCGGCGTCAATAGCAATAACAGCATCCCCGACCGCGGCGTCGAGCCCCGCGGTTAATGCGATCTCCTTGCCAAAGTTTCTGCTCAGATCGACAATAGTTGTATTGGCGTGGCGAGCGCGCAGTTCCTTCATCAGCGATAGTGTTTGATCTGTGGATCCGTCGTTCACGAACACGACTTCGAACGACTGCTCAATCGCCGCCATCGACTTACGAATGGCGCGGTGAAAGTCCAATAGCCCGTCCGCTTCATTGTACGCCGGGCAAACGATCGAGAGAAGACTAGGCCTTTCATCCGTTCGCGGCGTTAATGACTCAGTAATATTTGGCGACACGTTCACCTCTTCGCCGTTGCTCGGCACGGCGGCGCTAATAATTTTTTTAAGCAATAAAGTTAATTTCCTAACCATGTATGGACAGAGCGTACTTTCTGAAATCGATTGGTCGCGGTATCGGTTAACGCCACCCCGCATTATTTTCATTTGCGGACTGTTACTCTCCATCGCGGTCGGCGTCTCGATCATCCAATTCTCCCAGTCGCGCGAGAATATTTTTCCAGCCGGCTCCCCTGTTGGTGGTGACTATGTGGCGTTTTACGGCGCCTCCGTCGCGCTTCACGAGGGCGATGCCGAGAAAACCTATGACGCAGAGTACTTCCAGGAGCACCTTCTCGCCGTCGGTCCGCCGCGCGATAGCTATACGCTTTTCTGGCAATATCCGCCCACATATTTTCTGTTGATCGCACCCTTGGCGCTTATGCCCTTTATACAGGGCTACATTGTCTGGACCGGCGGCATGGCGGCGCTTTATCTGGCGACATTGCGCCTCACAGGTTTCAGTTGGCTATTTCTATTCGTGATCCTCGCCGCACCCACCTTTTTTCATGGCGTGATAACCGGGCAGAATGGTTTTTTTACCGCCGCCCTTCTCATCGTTGCGACACTGAACGCGCGGACGCGTCCGTTTCTGGCAGGGGCGGCAGCCGCGTTGCTTACCGTCAAACCACAGCTTGGCGTGCTTTTGCCATTTGCATATCTGGCCGGCGGTCATTGGCGATCGTTTTTCTCTGCGGCCGGTTTCACAGTTTTTCTTTGCGCGATTACGACAGGGCTCTTGGGTCTCGATATCTGGCAAGCCTTCCTCGATGGCGCCGACGAAGCGTCGCAACGCGTAAAGGATGCCATCATGCCGCTATTCAAGATGGCGACGCCATATGCTTGGTTGCGCTATGCTGGCGCACCATACCAGATTTCGGCGATCTTCCACGCCGTCACCGCAATGCTAGCAATTGCCGCGATCATAAGGGTTTGGCGAATCGTTCCCGATACGGAGTTGCGCGCGGCCGCTTTGTGCGCCGCCGTATTTTTTGTCGCGCCCTACGCCTATTACTACGAAATGATCATTCTCGCGTTCCCCGTCGCCGTGCTCGCGAAACGAGGCCTTGAGAAAGGATGGCTCCGCTTTGAGGAAATATCGCTGGCGCTCATGTTTATCGGGCCGATGATGATGCCCGGCAAGGGCCAAGAGGCCGGCGTCAGCTTCGGGTTCTTGTGCGTTGCGCTCGTCGCCGCTGGTGTTTTCCGGCGCATTGAACATGACTATCCTGGAACTTTAACGTCGTTCCGCCGACGATCGCCCGCTTCAATACAGGCCGCCGCCCCAAGCCCCTAAACCCTCCGCCGCCCGCCACAAGGGTCTCGACACTTTGTGCGCCATTAGCGATAACAACAGCTTTGGCGTGGGGAAAATAAGGAGGCCGGCATGGTCAAATGGCGGGGACGGCGGGAAAGCACGAATGTCGAGGATGCGCGCGGCGCGGCCACCGTGGCCGGGGGCGGGCTCATTATCATGCTGCTCCGCTTGATCGTAGGCCGGTTCGGCATTCGTGGGATTGTATTTCTGGCAGTCGGTTTCTTCGCCCTTACCGCGATAGGCGTCAATCCGATGGCACTCCTTTCCGGCCAATCCGGCGCGCCGCCATCCGGCCAACAGACCGCGGCGAATGATGACGAGTACAAATTCGTCGCTGTCATCCTCGCCGAAACGGAAGATACTTGGGGACGCATCTTCCAAAGCGCTGGGCAGCAATATCAGGCGCCGGCGTTAAAACTCTTTACAGGGCAAGTGAACACGGCGTGTGGCTTTGCTTCCTCCGCATCCGGTCCATTTTATTGCCCAGCTGATCAAAAGGTTTATCTCGACACGAGCTTTTTCGGCGAACTCTCGCAACGGTTTGGCGCGCCCGGCGACTTCGCGGGCGCTTATGTGATCGCTCATGAGGTCGGCCATCATGTTCAGACAATTACAGGAACATCGGCCGAGGTCCGGCAGGCGCAGTCGCGCGCGAGCAAGGTCGATCAAAACGCGCTGCAAGTCCGGATGGAATTACAAGCGGATTGTTATGCAGGCATCTGGGCGCATGATGCGAGGCGAACAGATATTCTCGATCCGGGCGATATCGAAGAGGGCTTACGCGCCGCGGCGGCGATCGGCGATGACGCTTTGCAGCGTCAAGCGGGGCGCAAGGTGCAACCTCACACATTCACGCACGGATCGTCTGAACAACGCATGCGCTGGTTTCAGACCGGCTACTCGACCGGCGACGTGAACCGCTGCGATACATTCCAAACCAGCAGTCTCTAAGCGTCAGGATCGGCGAACATCGTCGATCAAAAGGTCGAACCGGTCATGGCCCCAATATTTGGCGGCGCCGTATACGGCGAAAGGCACGCCGAACACCTGATCGTCTTCTATCTGTTCTCGATGGCGGGTCATCTCGGCTATGACATCGTCATTGTCTTGCGCCTCAGCGATGAAACCTGGCGCCAGGCCCGCTGCCCGCGCGCATTCTTCAAGGACCGGAAGCTGGGCGACATTTTTTCCGGCGCCCCAACGGGCGTCGCTTACCGCCAATGCAAAATGCAACCCGTTCCCGCTTCTTGAAGCGAGGACAAGCGCCCTGTTCGCAAAGTCGAAATCGACGTCAAAAGGATCCGGCATCGCAATCGGCAATCCCATCTTCATGGTCATCCGCGGCGCATCCATCGCATAGTAGGCGAGCTTCGGTTTATTCTGGAGGGGATCATTAAATGGAACGCCGTCCGGCGGACCCGTGAAGGGAATGAGGTCAATATCAAGTCCCGCCCGCGCCACCCGATGAAGGCCAAGACGCGAATAAGGGCTGCGGAATGAATGATAAACGCGCGGTTTCAAATTAATCTAGCTCCCTCACCTAAGCGCGCTCGCCGAATGCCGCGCGCATTACTGTCGCCAAAAACTCGGCGAAAACAACACAAGGAGCGTAAAGAATTCAAGACGCCCAAACAACATGCCGATTGCTATGCTCCATTTCGCTAAGTCAGGCAGGCTCTCAAAGTTTCCCGATGGACCAATAACGTCGCCGAGCCCAGGACCGACATTGGCGATCGCTGTGCCGGCCGCAGAAATCGCCGTCAACGGGTCAAGGCCGAAGCCTGACAAAACAACAGAAAGCGTTGCGAAGGATCCGAAGTAGACGAAGAAAAAGCTTAAGACCGAAATGAAAACGTCATTCGTCAGGGGCTGCCCGTTATATCTCGCCACAAAAACCCCGTTCGGATGTGCGAGACGGCGGGCGTAAACGCGCATCGCAGCCAGGGCTACTTGAAAGCGAAAAATTTTTAACCCGCATGACGTTGAGCCCGCACAGCCGCCGATAAACATGATGCAGAAGAAAAAGCCAATGGCGAAAGGCCCCCACGATCCATAATCCGTCGTCGCGTATCCCGTGCCGGTCAATATCGAAATGACGTTAAATGTCGCCAGACGAAACGCTGTAAACAGATCGATTTCGAACCGTACAAAAACATACCAGAACATAATCGCGATTAAGCCGATCACAATCGACAAAAAGAATTGAACCTGACTGTCGGCGAACAGGCGGTTCAAGTCGCCGCGGAGTAAAGCCACCAAGAAAAGTCCAAAGGGTAGGCTGCCGACGATCATGAAAGCGGAGACGATCAGATCAAGCGGCGCATTGCCCATCGAAAGGAAAGCGCCAAGCGAGGCGTCCCGCGTTGAGAAACCACCCGTGGCGACCGTTGTCATTGCGTGATTGGCGGCGTCGAACGCGGGCATTCCGAACGCCCAAAGAATCATGAAGCACAAGGTCGTGAAAAATGCATAGATGCCTGTGAGCGCGATCGAATATTGCGCGGCGTTCGCAATAAATTTCTCCGACGTATCCCAGGCTTCACTTTTAAAAATCTGCATCCCGCCCACACGCAACGCCGGAAGAACGGCGAACGCCATGATGATGACGCCGACGCCGCCGAGCCACTGCAACATTGAACGCCATAGCAATGCGCCAGGGGGCGCGAAATCAAGACCGACAATGACAGTCGAACCGGTAGTCGTGATGCCGGACATCGCTTCAAAAAAAGCATCCGTATAGGAAAGCTCAAGCGCGCCGATGCGCAGGGGTAAGGCGGCGAAGGCGGCCAGCGCGACCCAACTTGTGGCCGTCAACAGAAAACCCTGACGTACACTGATCGACTCGATTTGACCCCAGCTTGCCGCCATGGCCCCGCCGCCTACAAAAAGACATATGATTGATGACGTGGCGAACGACGCCCAGTCCGCCCTGTGTTCAGAACTCTCAGCAAGCAGGTTTGCGGCGAGCGGCGCGAGCATCAGAACGCCGAGGGCGGCGACAAGCGCACCCGTCACCAGCACGACTGGACGAAAATTCGGCATCCTGGCGGCTTAGCCTTTACTTGCGATCGGACCTAATGGACTTGGCGCGTTTCGTAGGGACTGTCGAGCGAGAATGCGGGGATCGCCACGTCAAAGGCCTGGCCTTGCGGTGTTTCCATCCGGTAGCGGCCGACCATTAGGCCTGACGGCGTCGGCAATGGTGCGCCCGACGTATATTCAAAACGCTCACCAGGATAGATTGTCGGTTGCTCGCCAACGACGCCGTCCCCTTGGACTTCTTCGGTTACGCCTTCGGCGTCGGTGATTCGCCAATAACGCGTGCGGAGTTGAACGATATCTTCTGAATCATTGTCGATCCGCACTGTGTAAGACCACACGAATCGTCCATCCTCAGGGTTCGATTGCTTCTCCAGATAATTCGGGACGACGCTGACTTTTATGCCGCGGGTCACCTCTTCATACATGATGAAACTCCAACCTTACCAATTTCCCCTGAATTGAAATATATGATCATTTTTACTGCCGTGAAATGCTTATTTTTGACCGATAATTCAACCTGCGGAAGCGGAACATGACTGAAACGGGCGTTCTTCCAGATGCAGCCATTCAAGGTCTGATTGACGAAGGTCAGATCAAGAGCGGCGGCGCTCTAAGTCCTGACCAAATTCAGCCTGCGAGCCTTGATCTGACTTTGGGCGAGCGCGCCTGGCGCGTGCGCGCGTCGTTTCTGCCATCGGGGAGCAAAAATGTGGCGGCGCGGCTTCATGACGGCCTCGCCATGCATGAAATAGCGCTCGGCGACGGCGCCGTGCTTGAGCGCGGCTGCGTTTATCTCGTTGAATTAAATGAGTCGCTTAATCTCCCTGCTGACATCACGGCTTGCGCGAACCCCAAGAGTTCAACCGGGCGCATTGATGTCTTTGTACGCATGGTCGTCGATGGCGGCGCCACGTTTGATGAAACGCCGCCTGGTTATGCTGGCCCCTTATATGCGGAAATCAGCCCACGCACCTTTTCAATTCTGGTTCGGCGCGGATCAAGCCTCAATCAATTGCGCCTCAAAAAGGGTCGCCCGCAATTGGACGATCAATCACTGAAGGCGCTTCACCAAAACACGCCTCTGATTGATCGTGATGCGGATATCGATGACGGTATTGGGGTCCGGATTGACCTGACTTCTCGGTCCGGGGGTCCCATTGGATGGCGCGCCCGGCGGCATTCCGGTCTCATTGACGTCGACAAACGCGGCGCTCTCAACGCTGATGATTTCTTTGAAGCGATTCAACCCGCCGCAACGAATAGCATCATTCTTGATCCGGATGAATTTTACATTCTGCGGTCAAAAGAGCATTTGCTGGTGCCGCCGGAGAACGCCGCCGAGATGACGCCGATTAATACCGGCCTCGGAGAATTCCGGGTTCACTATGCAGGATTTTTCGATCCGGGCTTTGGATGGTCCGCTGACGCGAAAACCCCGCGCAGCCGGGGCGTTCTTGAAGTCCGCAGTCACGACGCGCCCTTCCTGCTTGATGATGGGCAACTGGTTGCACGGCTTGTCTATGAACGGATGTTGGCGAGACCGAAACGGCTATACGGCGCCGATTTATCGTCAAACTATCAGGGTCAAGGGCTTCGTTTATCCAAACATTTTTCGGATAACTGATGTGCTCGCATCGCGAAATTGGGGCGACTACGATTTCCGGAGGATAACCGACAAATTGTTGGCCGGCATTTCGACGACCGTTTTGACCTTCAAGCCGGCGTCGTACGCCAATGGGAGGAGATCGTTTTCAAGATCGCGCACGCCCCACGCGGCATCGCGTGACTTTAGGCTCGCATCGAAGTCCTCATTTGATGGGGCAGTGTGTTGGCCGTTTCGCGAGAACGGCCCATACAAGAAAAGCGCGCCGTCCTGTTTGAGGTAGCGTCCAGCGCCCGCGATGAGGCCCCTCGCCGCGGAAAACGGCGCGATGTGGATCATATTGATGGACACAATTCCCGAACACTCCCCATCCTCAATGCCGTCCCATCTGTCGCCGGAAACGTCGATTGAATGTGGCGGAGAAACGTTTTCAAGACCGGCATGGGCGGTCCAAGCGGCGATCGATGCGCGAGAATCGGGATCCGGGTCACCGGGAAGCCAGCGAACGCCGGGCAGGAGCTTCGCCATGTGCACCGCGTGTTCGCCTGTGCCGGAGCCGACTTCCAAAATGACACCTGTCGCCGGCACATGCTTGATCAACACCGAGCCAATGGCATCGCGGTTTCGCGCGACCGACGGAGAAAAAAGGCGCTCGCCGGCTGTCGCGCGTTCTTCAAGCGCTATCTCTTTCTTCTTCTTCATCGACAGCTCACGCAGAACAATTGGAACCGCCCAGAACACAAAATGTCGCGCAATTTGGATGATTGAGCTTCACTGGCGTCGTCGCTTCGCGGAGGGTGCGGCCGAAATTAAACTCATCGCTATAGGGAATAAGCGTGCATGCGAGCACAGACGGGGCGGTGTCGCCTTTCCGTTTGACCACCATCCGGCTCGTCGCGCACATGATTTCATCTGGCGACTTGCCGAGAATATCCCAACAAGCCTCTGTGATTTCCGGCGGGTCGCCGGCGGCGTCCATTTCAGGAAAGAGAACGAGTTGGGCGGGGTCGGCCGCGCCGATTGGCAAGCCGTGCCGCTGAAACAACGCCCCATAGCCAGCGCGCGCGCCATCTTCGGTCTCGGACAAGCATGAGCGGCCAGCGACGCTCAGGCGCGCACCCTGGGCCGCCAGCCAGGCAAGACCGCGCATCGCCTCATCGAATGACCCGGCGCCGCGCTCTTTGTCATGTAGATCGGCGGTATAATGATCAAGGCTCACTCGCAGCGCCAGTTTCTCCGGCCATTCGTCAACAAGCTTTACAAGAGCATCCTGCGTTCGCGGGCGCATCATCGGCCGCATGGCGTTTGTTAAAACCAACGCCCGCAAGTCACTTCGTAAAACGTGGTCGAGCATGGAAAACATGGCGGGATTCATGAAGGGCTCGCCGCCCGTGAAACCGATTTCCTCCGCGCCCAGCGCTACCGCTTCATCAATGAGCGGACCCGCTTCTTCCGCCGTGATATAAGTCAGGCGATCATTGGTCGGACTCGATTCGATGTAACAATTTGCACACTCTATGTTGCAAAGAGTGCCTGTGTTAATCCAGAGAGTCTGGAGGTGCGCGAAGCGAACTTCCGCACGCTGATCGCCGCTCGCAGTACGAACAGGGTCCGCGAATTTCACGCCGCTCTTGGTTAAATCAATGATGTCGCCCAACTCACCCGCCTCAAAATTATTGGTCTGATAATGAGACTAGGGAAAACCAGAGGCAAGTCGGCGACGCTCAAATCTGCGTTAGTTTGGGCGTTTTACGGGCGCGCCCCAGGCTTCGTCATCGTCATAGCGCCCAGTCTCATCGGGATCGCTTTGTGACCCGAGCGCACTGGGGTCGGCGCCCTGTTCGTCGTAACGTCTGCGAAGCGCTTCATCCTCATTGCCGTTCACAGCCTCTAGCGGCGCCAAGACAGGGCGGACACTGTCGCGATTGGCTAGGGCGAACACGGCATTCTGCACAGCAGCGGAAGACGGATTATAGGCCTTTCCTTTGTAGATGATATCCGTAGGCGTCACATCGGCGCCATAGTAAGCATCGTTCCATTTGTGGCGAATTTTCAGAACGGCCCCTTCCAAACTAACGCCGCCGTATAAACCCCGCGAACGCGAGAATGCGACAATGTCGGTGGTTTGAGCTTTTGCGCCGGCGCCGATCGGGCCGGCCGCGAGCGTCAAATCCGCGCCAAGCTTAGCCGATGTTGAAAGCAATTGTTCCATTCCGCGATTGGTCATTACAAGCAGAATAATTTCCGACGCCTCGCCGCCAGCCTGAAAGCCAAACGAGATCGAACCGACGGTCATGAATACTGGTTGCGACCAGCTGCCGTCATCATTGCGCGCAACCATCAAGGCGTTTCCCGCAGAACCGCCGAAAATGAAACCGGCGCGGACCGAGTTCGGGATAATCACCATCGCCTTTGCATCGTCAGCCAGACCCCATAAGGCTTCAAACGCGCTGTCTGATGCGAAATAGGCCGTTGTGTCGGCCGCATAGGTCACGAGGCGCTCGGCTTTCTCGCGCTTTCCAGCGTGAGCCGGCGCGGTCGCGGCGAGCGCCGCTAGCAATAAGGCGAAAATGGCTGTGATTGTCTTTTTCATAGTAAACTCCTCGCGCTTTCGGCTGGCGCTGACATTGAAATAAGCGCGTTCGCGGCCTGTTTCAGCGGTGATCGCGATTCCGTTAAATGAACTTTTGGAGAGGTTTGCGCCCTTCGTCGAGCGATGAGCCAACTTCAATGATCCTTGAAATCGTGGCTGTCCGGTGATCTGGCCGCGTATTGGCAATAATTCAGAAAAGCCTCGCGTTCCGCTCAATGATCGCCAAAACCGAGCGGAGCCAAGAACACATTGATATTTATAGGAATTTCCTCACGCACCGCAGCAATCAACTGGACGACGCGCTGAGCCACGCTTATGGTCCCGGTTTCGGGAGCGACGGTAAAGACGGGCGTCCAATCTCACTTAGGCTCACCATAGAAATCTGCAAGGAAGCGCCGGCCCATGAAAAGCCCGACGACCGATACTCTTGATCACGTCATCATTGACGGTCTGAAAGTATCGTTTTTCAAAGACGACAATGGCGGAAAGCACTATCGCCAGCGCACGCATGTCGAAGAAGCTGTGAGCCCTTTTTACGGCCTTGTCGAAGCGCGCTTGAAACCAACGCACTGCATCGATATCGGCGCAAATTACGGTTTCACCAGCATGCTTATGCGCCGATCTTTTCCGGGTGCGGACGTTATTTCGATTGAACCAGTTCCTTGGCTTTGCGAGATGATCGTTAGAAATTTCGAAGATAACGCGCTTTCGCCGCCGCACGTGATCCAGGCGATCGTCGGCGCTGAAAGCAAATCGGCGTGCAACTTTGGGATCAATAAAAAGGGCGGGTCGCAAGATAATCGTGTTGTTCCCATCGATTCGGACTGGGGGTCATTAGTCACCCAATCGACCACAATCGATGACGTCACAAAGGAGACGCCGTCAGACAGCCGCTTCTATGTGAAAGTTGATACGCAAGGATACGAATTTTTCGTATTCGAGGGGGCGGAGAATTTTTTTAATCGGTTTACTGATTGGATTATTAAGGCCGAATTCGCGCCAGCGTGGATAGAATCGCAAGGACGCGACCCGGCGGAATTTCTTCAATATTTGACCGACCGGTTCGCGGTTTTCGAACACCCTGACCGGTTCCAGTGGAACGCATCATCTGTTTTCGACGGTGTCGGCGGCGTCCTGGAGCCGAACGAAAGTGATGCGTTTCTGAACTATGTGCGGTCGCTGAACGCGCGCGGCCAGGGATGGGTCGACCTTCTAATTATGCCAAAAACATTTTTGCCGATGTCTCAAAAAATAGTTCGCCCGCTGCGCGAGCGTTTTTCCCGGTTCATTCGTTAGGGTCGTCCGCCGTGCAGCGCTGCGAGGGGTTCGCGTCCTCACGACGCCTCGCGCTATTCGGTCTCCGTGGCCGCAGGCGCTGGGGGCGCAACGGGGTTATCTGATAGCGACCCGAGATAAAGAAGCATGTCAGCGCGCTGCGCATCTCTGGCGACACGCTGGTTCATGAGCGTTCCCGGGACGTATGCCTGAGAGTTCTTCAAATACCCGTCCAGGCGTTCGTAACTCCATACGCCGCCAAACTCCTTAAGCGCACCTGAGTAAGAGAAGCCTGGCACGCTCGCGACCTCCCGGCCGACAATATTCCAAAGATTTGGTCCGGTGCCGTTAGCGCCGCCGTTTTCGAACGAGTGGCATGACTTGCACAGACCGACGCGGCGCTCCCCTCCAGCCATCGTGGCGGCCGCCATCATTTCACCCAACGACTTCTTCTCTTCAACTTCCTCAACTGGGCCGGAAGCCGTCTGAAATTCAATCGGATAGGCGAGATGCAATTCTTTGCCATGTCCGCCGCCGTGGTGCCCTCCCCCGAGAAGCGCCGAAGCAAGCTGCGGGAGGCCGAAAAAGATCAGGAGCGCGGTCAGAAGCGCCGCGGCGAGCTTATTACCGAATAAGGGGTCTTGCATGTGACAAACCTTGCGTCAGATTTTGGTGTCTTCTATCCGGCTTTAAATTAGGGCGCAATCGCCCAGTATGCGCGGCTTTTCGGCGCGCCGGCGCTTGCGTAACACAAGGATTTATCCCTATTTTCTGGCTCTTTTCCTGCACGAAAGCGCAATTATGACCGCATCGGACGCTCAAAAGAAGACAATCGCCTATCAGGGCGAGCCGGGCGCGTATTCTGAAATCGCTTGCATGACCTACGCGCCGGAATTCACGCCCGTCCCGTGCGGCACCTTTGCTGAGGCTTTGTCTCTCGTCAGCGAGGGAAAAGCGGCGCGGGCGATGCTCCCGATCGAGAATTCCCTGGCCGGACGGGTCGGCGATCTCCATCATCTGCTGCCGCAGTCGAACCTTCACATTATCGCAGAGCACTTTCTGGCGATCCGGCACCAGTTACTCGGCGCGCGCGGCGCCAGGCTCGCTGACATCAAGATCGTGCGCAGCCACGCCATGGCCCTTGGACAATGTCATGGCGTGATCAATAAACATGGCCTGAAGGCCGAAATGGCCGGCGATACGGCCGGCGCCGGCAAACGTCTCGCCGAGCTGAAACACCTCGATGAAGCTGTTATCGCTTCGGCGCGCGCGGCCGAAATTTACGGGCTCGATATTCTGGAGGAGAATGTCGAGGACGCCGGCCACAACACGACGCGATTCATTCAGATGGCCGCTGAGCCCATGGACGCTGACCCCGCTAACGGGCCGATCGTCACCAGCTTTATTTTTCAGGTCCGCAATATTCCCGCAGCACTTTACAAAGCGATGGGCGGGTTTGCAACGAACGGTGTGAACATGACGAAGCTTGAGAGCTATCAGCTTGACGGATCATTCAGCGCAACAATGTTTTACGCTGACGTTGAGGGACATCCGGAGGACAGGAATGTTCAGCTGGCGCTGGAAGAGCTCAGCTTCTTTTCGACGTCCCTGAAGGTGCTTGGCGTTTACAAATCAGCGCGTCCACGCTGACCGAAATACCGTAATTCTCCGTCTACGGTGCGCCGACCCACCGCTCGATTAGCTGCCGCGCAATTGTGAACCGCGGCGGCAGACGCACATCATCGCGGCTCTCTCCTTTGACAAGCGCGGCGACGTCATCGCGGCCTAACCATTTCGCTTCAACGACTTCGGTTTCGTCGAGCGAAAGGTCCCGGGAGGCGGCGTCGGCAAAAAATCCCATCATTAACGAGGAGGTGAACGGCCATGGTTGCGAAAACTGGTAGCGCACATTGTTGAGGTTGACGCCCGCCTCTTCGCGCAACTCGCGGATTGCGCACTCTTCGGGCGTTTCGGCCGCTTCCACATAACCAGCCAGGGCCGACAAGAAACCAGGCGGGAAATGAGGGCTCCTCCCCAACAAACACGCGTCCTCGTGGATCGCCAATACAATCGCCACCGGATTCGATCTCGGGAAATGTTCCGCGCCGCATGTTTCGCATTGCCGTTTCGCGCCGCCGTCGGCGACAAGCGTCTCGGCGCCGCACCGCGCGCAGTGGCGGTGCCTGAAATGCCAATCAAGAAACCATCGGCCTTGGCCAATCATCGACAAATCGCGTTCCGCCAGTTTTGCCGCCGCGTCGCGAAGCGGCATGTAGGACCCGATATCCGCGAACGGCGCAGCTTCAGGCGCCGGCGCATCTGAGGCGTCAATCGCGAAATAGGCCGTTTGACCTTCCTGCCCCAAAAAAACCGTCGTCGCGGATTGACGAAATTCTGATCGGGCGGCGGCGGACAGAAAAACTGGTCCGTCATCTGACATTAAGGGGTCGCCGCGATAAAGCGGGATTAGGACGCTTGTATCCTTCGCCAGTTCCGACGCCACCCATGCGGGGTCGCCGCGCCGCGCAGACGCGCGATCAAGGGGTTCGGAGGCGAACAGGCAGGGATTCTCGGATAGATGTGTTCTGTCGTTTGTTTTCATAGGATTTGAGCTCGAATAGCGAGCAGTTAGCAGTCACGCAAGTCCCGCCGACATCACGCCGCCTGCAGATATCTGAGGAGCGTATTGGTCAACGCAATTGCAAAATCGCCTCGGCTTTCTGCGTCAAACTCTTCGGGCCGTGCGTGGATTTGCACGATGGCGCCGTCCACGAGTGAAACCGCAATCAAGGCGGCCATTTCAAGATCCTTTTCCGCAAGGTCGGGCGCGAGGTTTCGCGCAGCTTCCACGCTCGCGGCGATCAACACATTAAACCCGTCGCGCTGCAGTTTCTTAAACCGGTCATTGTGGAGCGCCAGGAAGGCGGTCAGCAAATAAAGCTGCCCCCCGTCTCCGCCCAATCGGTACAAAATCGCACTAATAAGCGCCTTCAGCGTTTGCTCCGGGGGATACTCTGACCAGTCGACCGACCGGATCAGGGCGAGTGTTTCGTCGATTTCCGATTGAACGATAAAGACGAGCAGGTCGTCTTTTGAAGGGAAATAATATTGCAGGTTGCCAAGTGAAATGCCCGCTCGTTTCGCCACGTCGCGCAGTGAAAACGCCGGATATCCTTCGGACAGGAGAAAGGGCCGAGCCACATCCAGAATGTCGCGTTGCTTCCTCTCCCCTTTCGTCATGGCTGGTTGGCGCATCCTTGAGCCATATCACCTTCAGCAGGGTTGACAAATTAGGTCAATGACCTATTTTAGAGACTAAGCAGGGAGATTAAACATGACGCTATTAACCGCCGCCGAAGAAAAAAGGATTGCTGAGAAATTTGCGCCCGCAGTCGCCTGGCGCACGATCGGCCTTGCGATTGCGTTGCCATGTCTTCAAGCGGGATTGGTTTTCGCAGCCTTAAGCGGAGCGATCAGCTTCTGGCTCGCGACGCCGCTTTTAGGGTTAATCGCATACGCCTATTACACCCTTATTCATGAGAGTATTCACGGCAATATCGTCCGTGACCGTCGCTTTTCATGGCTGCATAAGGTGATCGGCTGGTGGGGGTCGCTGAACCTCTTTTATACATGGCCGAATTTCCGCCGCACGCATCTCGCCCATCACAGTCACACAAATGGGAAAGATGATCCCGATGCGAAACTCGTGGGCGGCAATTTTTTGAGGCTATTCAAGCTTTTGCTTCTGACGCCGTTGATCTTTGTCGTGCCGTATTTTCTGTTCGAGAAAATCGACACGGCGAATTATGGAGACGCCAAATCTACGCTGACAAAGGAAGAATACCGCATCCACCTGATCGTTATGCATGGCCTTCAGGCTGCTTTCCTGGTCGCAATACTAACTGGAAACGCCGTGCCGTTTATCCTTCTTTATCTGGCTCCAGCGCTCATCGGCGCCTATTTGTTGGCGATCTTCTTTCAGTGGCTGCCGCATTATCCGTTTGACCGGACAGAACGATATCAAAATGCGCGGATCAGCGAGTGGCCGCTCGCGGATTACCTCCTGTTTGGCCAAAATGTTCATCTTGCACACCATTTGTGGCCGAGCGCGCCGTTTTATCATTATCGGCCGCTCTACGAGGCTCTGAAACCGCATCTCGAAGAAAAAGGCGCGCGCATAGAGGGATTACGGCCCATGGGTCGTTTGGCTCAGGCAAGCGCGGCCCGATTGTCTTGCCCAAAAAGGCTCGGGGCGAGCCTTGCAAAACAGCGATCCACGGACGATATTCCATCTCGGAAGGCTGGCGGACGGGCCCCTCGCCAACCCGGTCAGGTCCGGAAGGAAGCAGCCGCAACGAGTTTCGGCTCGGGTCGTTCAGCCTTCCACTTATTCCCTACGTTGAAATTTGCACGCCCTGCCCCTGCGATATAGGCTCCGGGTATTCGCGTGTCGGGGCGCGGTCAATCGAGGGGACTTCACGATGATGATTAGGCTTGTTTTTGGGATCGTTTTGTTGATGGCGTCTGCTAGCGCAGCGAATGCGCAAAATCGAATGTTTACGCAAAACATCATTACGGCGATTTCGGCGGAAGACGTCGCGCAGATTTTCACGAGTTTCGGGTACACGGCCAATGTCATCTCAACGGAAGGCGAAGAACCTATTGTCGAAGTCATGCAGACTAATGGCCGATTTTACGTCGCCATGCGCCAGTGTGCGGACGGCGTATGCCAACTGGTGCAGCCTTACGGCCTGTTCAATGGACAAGGCGTTACGCTCAGCCAACTCAACGAGGTCAATCTCAACCGGCTGAATATCGCAAACACAATGCTGCTCGACGACGGGGCCGGCATCATCGCCAATAAGGTCTATCTTCAATCGGGCGCATCGGTCGAAAACCTGAAATTCAATCTCGGCCTCTTCATTCAAGATTTGAATGTCCTCGTAAACGCGATCCAACCGGGCGCCGTGGCGACAATTTCACTGCCCATCGAGAAAAATCTTGCGCTTCCGCACGGCTTGCCGCCGTATTTATTGAAAGGCGCGAGCGTCAATGCCGTAGGCGTTGACGCCCCCAATTTCATCACACCCGCGCTCGCAAAACGCCTGAATTGACGGGCGCGAAAAAACTATTTTTGCGCGGTTCTTTCGCCCAGGCGCCGGAGGGCGCATAATGGCGGTATGAGTGAAGAAAACACCATCGCGGAGGGCGCCGGCGCCGCATATCAAGTGCTGGCGCGAAAATACCGGCCGCAAAACTTTGACGACCTCATCGGCCACGGCCCCATGGTGAAGACGCTTCGAAACGCGTTTTCATCTGGCCGTATCGCGCACGCCTATGTGCTGACCGGCGTGCGCGGCGTCGGCAAAACAACAACCGCCCGAATACTGGCGCGCGCCCTGAATTATGTGGGGCCGGACGGCGTGGACAACGGTCCGCAGATCGACATGGCGGCTGAAGGCCTTCACTGCCGGGCGATCGCAGAAAGTCGCCATCCGGATGTTTTAGAAATGGACGCCGCTTCGCGCACGGGCGTCAACGATATTCGCGAGCTGATCGAAGGCGTTCGCTACGCACCTGTCAAAGCCCGCTACAAAGTCTATATCATTGACGAAGTGCATATGTTGTCCACGCAGGCGTTCAACGCACTCTTGAAAACACTCGAAGAGCCCCCGCCCCATGTGAAGTTCATCTTCGCGACAACTGAAATCCGGAAGCTGCCCGTCACTGTACTGTCTCGCTGCCAGCGGTTCGATCTGCGCCGCATCGAACCGGAGACACTTGTGGCGCATCTTAAAGCGATTGCAGAAAAAGAAGGCGCCAGCATCGATGATGAAGGCCTCTCAATGATCGCGAGAGCGGCCGAAGGCTCGGTCCGGGACGCGCTTTCAATACTTGATCAGGCGCTTGTTCAGCACACAAATGAAAAGGGAATGGCGAACGCGGACGAGATCCGGACGATGTTAGGCCTCGCAGACCGCGGTCAGGTTTGGGACCTGCTCCACGCCGTCATGTCTGGCGATCTTAAGGCGGCGATCGCCGCATTTCGCACGCAATATGACGCCGGCGCCGAGCCGGCTGTAATCATCCGCGACATGCTGGAGATCGTTCACTTGCTCACGCGGGTAAAAGCCGCCGGACCGGCCGCCGCCGAGCACGGCGC
>CAWUIM010000002.1:0-105374 GCA_963922595.1 uncultured Parvularculaceae bacterium | reverse complement strand
TGCCGGCGCTCCGGCGCGTTCGCGAAGGCGCGAATGTTCGCGCAGGTCCCGGCTGGGCAGGCGTCGTCACAAGAAACGCCGCACGCATAGACGCCGTCACTGCGACACCGCTCGCCTCTCCATGGGCGTGGCTCGCCTTAATGGCGGCGGCGCTCGTCGGCGCATGGTGGATTGAGGGCCGCGCGAGCCCCGCAAGCGCAGCCCGCTCCGATCCGTAAACACAGCGGTGCAAATTTACTGAAACGCTTAACGGCGCATAAAATTAGCTCGTTTAGGGTGGAAACCACCGTTTCAGTTCAGGAGTACCGGCCATGGGTTTTGCGCTCTCCCGCTCGCAGGCAAGCGACCAATCCGATAAACATTCAGGCCAGAAATCATCCGGTAAGCCGGCCAAGCGCAGCCCGCTCGCAGGATGGCTCGGTCGCAAGGGCCCTGTCGATGAACCCGACCTGCCCGAAATCGACGTGACCGCCGGGCTCAACCGCATCCTGACCTCGACGCCGAAGGCGACAAAGAAAGATCAACACACAGACGAAGAGCCTATTCGCACCTCGCTGGCCGCGATTGAGGCGGCGCTTTATACAATTGACCAGGTCCGGGATGTTATCGAGCAAGCCTATGACGTGGCGCTGTCAGCCCGTGATGTGGAAGACGCCGGCGGACGGGCGTTATTGGCCGAGAGCTATGATGAACTCCGTCTGTCGATCGGGACAACGCTCGATAGCGCCGACGAATACGCAGCTGTTTTGATCGGCAAGGACCAGCGCCATATCGATGTGCCGCTCGGCGGCAAGGCGCATTATTCTATTTCGCCGACGCGTCTCGACGTGTCGGCGAAAGGGCTCAATCTCGATCCGCCGCGCGACGCGTTCGCGACCTTTGAGGAAATCTCCCAGATCATGGATGAGCTGGATGCAGCCATCAAAAAAGCCGACCGCGCCGCCGCTGGCTATTGCCGCGACGCGCAGTTCCTCATCGCAAGGTTATCGGCAGGCGGCGAAAAAGCTTAAGCCGGCCGCACAAGTTTCCAGGCTTTGTACGGACCAATACCGCGCAATTCGAGCGGCGCCAGCGCCTCAAATTTGTAGCGATCTCGCAAAAGCGACTGCGCGGCGTCACCCACGATGATTTCACCAGGGGCCGCCAACGGCTCCAGCCGGGCGGCGATATTCACCGTTTCGCCCCAGACGTCATACGCAAACTTTGACCGGCCGATAACGCCGCCCATAACCGGTCCTGACTCAATCCCGATCCGCACGGAAAGACGCCGCCCTGTTTTGATGGCGAGCTTTTCTGTTTCACGCACAATTTCCAGGGCCAATGCCGCCACCGCTTCGGCGTGATCCTCCCGGCGCTCCGGGGCGCCGGCGGCGACCATGTAGGCGTCGCCGATGGTCTTGATTTTCTCAACGCCATATTTGACGGCCAGGCTGTCAAATATGGAGAACATCTCGTCGAGCAAGGTCACGATCTTTTGCGCGCCCATCTCAGCGGATAGCGAGGTGAAACCGCAGAGGTCGGCGAACATGATCGTCGTCTCTTCATAATTCTCTGCGATTGGCTCTTCCGGCGATTCCATCAGGCGCGCGGCGATCGACGCCGGCATCATATTCAGGAGCAGCGCGTCCGTGCGCGCTTGCGCAGTATCGACCAGCCGCAAAATATAGAAAACAACAACGCCCAGAATGATCATGATCGTCGTCGCCGACTGGACGTAAAGTTGCGTCATCAACTCGTCCGTCACCGCCTCCGTGGCGGCGCCGACGGGAAACGAAAACCACGCGGCCAGATGCAAAACCAGGCCAATCGCCACAAGGAAGATCGCCAGCCGATACCGCTCCACCCCAAGGATCGTCACGACGATGGCCGACGCCGCAATGTAATTTAACTGAACGCCTGCGTTTCGCCCCAAAACCGAGACGAAGAAAAACAGCGACACATAGAAAACAAACGAAAGATAAAGCGCACTCGCGCTGCGCCCGAAGCGATGGACAAACGGCGTCATCGCCGTCGCAAAGGCTGAGAGCAAGTTTCCAATCACCGCCGCTCGCAGCGATTGAAAATCAATCAAACTAAAACTCAAAGCAAACGACAAAGAAGATAGCGAGCCCAGATAGCCCGTGACGTTCGCGACAGCGAGCGAGCGGCGGTCTTTTTCCGCCATGCCTTTCGTCCCCGCAAAGACAAATCGGCGCAACGCGTTCGGCAGAGCGAACGGCATGGCGCGCAAAGGCTGAAAGACAATGTCGCGAACTTTCAATGGATCTCCCGCTTTCGATCTTGGCGGCCACAGACCACAATTTTTTTTCAAAGAAAATGAAAAATGTGCTGGGGCTCACAGTCTTGCGGGGCGATCCGGCGGAATGTGCGTCTTGTCAGCGGGGGAAACGTTGACAGAGAAGCAACAGGAGAGACCATCATGAGAACCATTTCAAAAGTCATCGCACTCGCCGGATTGATTGCGCCGCTCGCTTTTTCAACGCAGGCGCACGCACAAGAAGTAGCGTCGGCCGCCGCCGCGACGGAAGCGTTCGAGATCGTCGCCGTTTCGCTCGACATTGATCGGAAGCTGGCGGCGCGTCAGGCGCAACTGTCCGCCGACCTCACGAGCCTGATCAACGCGAAAATGTCGGCCCGGATTGAGAAAATCCAGAATGAACCAGCGACCGAGACGAAACCAATCCTCGTTCTGGCGCAGCGCTAAGCCGCCGCCGGAATAGGACTGAGAGAGCCGGAAACGGAGGCGTATTCTCTGTTTCCGGTTCTTTTTTCGCGCCGACGGGCGTGGCATTCTCAAGATTGGTTTTTGGGAGAGAGACCCCATGGAACAAGCCGAATTCGATCTGGTGCGCCAGGCCGCGCCCGAAGGCTCGCTCATTCACGCTCTGGATGAAGACGACGCGTTTAATCTTCTCAAAAACGCGCCGCGGCGACCAATCAAGAAAGGCGCAGCGCTTTTCGCGCAAGGGGACGACGGCGACTTTGCGGCCCTTATTCTTTCGGGCGCAGTGAAGATCAATACCTTCAGCGCGTCTGGTCGCGAGGTTGTTTACGCCTATCTCAGCACCGGCGATCTTGTTGGCGAATTATCGGCGCTCGACGGCGGCGACCGGACCGCAAGCGCAAGCGTCATCGAAAAAGGCGAAGTGGCGATCATCATGCGCCAGGACTTTCAAGCCACGTTAATGCGGAAACCCGAGATCGCACTGAAGGTCATTGAAAATCTATGCCTCCGACTTCGCGGTGCGAACGCACTGATTGAGAGCGACCGCAGCGCCGCTACGGGGCCCCGTCTCGCACGCGGACTGTTGCGGCTGTTGCGCGAACATGGCGTGGAAGATCATGGCGCGCATCGGGTCGGCTTTAAGATCTCTCAGAGCGACCTCGGATCCTTCGTCAGCCTTTCGCGCGAAAACGTTAATCGCCAGCTTCATGAATGGGTTGATGAAGGTCTAGTCGCCCTCGCAAGCGGACGGGTGACAGTGCTGGAGCGCGATGCGCTCCAAGAGATCGCCGATTTCGGGTGAGCGGCTAAACGATCCCAGCAGTCAACAGACCGAGCCACAGGCCTTTGCAGGCGATGTGCAACCCCTGGTCCACGTAAATCCCGATGCGTCCGGCGGATTTCGAATAGTCAATCGCCATATGGCTGACAGTTTCAAGCGCGCCCAACGTGACGGACCCGGTGGCGAGCGACACCGCCGCGCCGTGAATTAGCCCGTGCGCCGAAAGCGCGATCGGCCAAACCGCCTGACCGGCCTTGTTCAGCGCTGACAAGTGATCCTTGGCCGCCGTCATCCAACGCGTCTGCAGCGCGAAGTCGGCAATAGCGTGCCCCGCCAGAAGCCAAAATGCGATTTCAATGTATGCGCCCATAATCCGACCTTCGCCCTCGTTCGGAATTATGGCGCCCCGCCTTAATTTAATTCTGTGTCGCAGGTCACATTTTGCCGGCGCCGGTTCGAAATAGGTTCTTGGGGTGTAACAATTGCTGTCGCTAAAAACGCGGAAATCCCACGAGCAAGCGTCATCGCGCGCATAGAGGAGATTGAAATGAACATTTTAAAAACAATGAGTTGCGCCGTCATCCTCAGCTTCAGCGTCATCAGTGGCGCGGCCGCGTCTGATTTTGCGTCGTATGAACGCGTTCATATCGCGCCAGTTTCAATCGACCTGCCGGAGCGGAGCAATCGCCGGGGCGGTGAACGACCCGTTTCGCGCCGCGATCAGGAGAGAAAAGCGGCGGATCTGCAAGAGAAGCTCAGCGACGCCTTCAACGATGATTTCACAATCGTTGCAGAGCCAGGCGACGGCGTTTTGACAATTGAAACCGTTATCACCGATCTGAAGTCAACGCGGCCGACGCCCGCCGACCTCACCCGCGAGCCGGGTCTATCCTTTGAATCCGTATTCGTTGGCGGCGCCGCGGCGACCTTCACGCTATCGGAAAACGGCGCTGTTCTTGACGAGGTCAGTGATGACGACTTCGGCAATTTCAATGACGGCAGCATTCGCGTCGGAATCTGGCAGGATGCTGATCGCGCCTTCTCTCTTATGGCGCGACGCCTCGTGCGATACGTCAAGAAAAACTAGATGCTGGTCGCCGGGATATCGTAGACGCACGTCTCTCCATTGGAGGGGCGCGCCACTTTCACTTGCACAAGATTTTTGAATTGCGCGCTGAGGCGTTTCGCCGTCCACAGACAAATATTTTCGAGCGTCGGCTGACTTAAACCTTCGACTTCATTGAGGAGCCGGTGATCAAGATCCTCGCGCAGCGCCTCCAGAGCGTCCGTTACATCGCCAAAGTCGGTGACCCAACCGGTTTTCTGGTCGGGCGTTCCTTCGAGCGTTACTTCGAGGGAAAACGAGTGCCCGTGCATGCGCGCATACGGACGGCCCGCCTCCTCGGCCGATTGCGTGTTCAGATAATGCGCGGCGTCGAACGTAATCGACTTCGTGATGCGCATGGCGAGAATTCTCCGTTGGCGCGCCTTACGCGATGCCGATCAGCTTGTGCGTTTGCAAACTGAGACGCCATTGCGGATGGGCTTTACAATAATCCACAGCGGCGGCTGTATGGCGCATCAAATCCGGCCCGTCCATAGGCTGGAGAAAGAAGTGTTCGAAGCCCAGCGTTTCAAACTGAGACGGCGGCACCCCTTCCTGCTCGAACACAAGCTTCAGCTCTTGCCCTGTGCGTTGGCGCAACGGCGCGCCGGCCTTGGGGCTGACGCAGATCCAGTCAAGGCCCTCAGGCGCTTCGATCGTGCCGTTCGTCTCCACCGCGACCTCAAACCCGTTCGCGTGGAGCGCATCGATGAGGGGTTTGTCCAACTGCAAGAGCGGCTCTCCGCCTGTGCAGACGACGAGCGGCCGTCCGCCCGCGTCATCAGGCCAAGCCGCTTTAACGTGATCGGCGAGCGCTTCCGACCCTTCAAACTTGCCGCCTCCTGGACCATCAACGCCCACAAAATCGGTATCACAAAAGCGGCATACGGCCTCAGCGCGATCGCGCTCCAGGCCTGACCACAAATTACATCCTGCAAATCTCAAAAAAACCGCAGCACGACCAGTCTGCGCGCCCTCGCCCTGCAGCGTAAAGTAGCGCTCTTTGACGGCGTATTGCGTCACGCAGCGGTCTCTTCGCGCTGGTAATCGCGCCAGCCTTTTTCGCGAAGCTTACACGCCGGACAGGTTCCGCAGCCGTATCCCCACGCGTTGCGCTCGGATCGAACGCCCAGATAACAGGTGTGGGAGTTCTCATTAATGATCGCCACGAGCCGGCCGCCCCCTATTCTTTCCGCCAATCGCCAGCTTTCGGCCTTATCGATCGCCATCAGCGGCGTCTCAAGGGCGATTTCCACGTCCATACCGAGCCTTAGCGCGTTCATCTGAGCGTCCAGCGTCTCAGACCGGCAGTCAGGATAACCGGAATAATCCGCCTCACACATGCCGGCCACCAAAACGCCAGCATCCCGTTTATAAGCAAGAGCGCCCGCATAGGTCAGGAAAATCAAATTTCGTCCGGGCACAAATGTTGACGGAAGGCCGCCTTCGGGCGTCACAATTGGCGTGTCGCGGGTCATGGACGTTTCGCTGATCCGTCCGAGGCCGGTCAAATCGATCAGCGTGTCTTGACCAAGGCGGTCTGACCAGTCTGGCGAGAATGACGCGAACTCGCGTCGGATCGCCGAACGCGCGCCAAGTTCAACCGCATGACGTTGCCCGTAGTCGAAGCCAATGGTCTCCACGGATTGGAACCGATCAAGCGCGTACGCCAACGCAATCGAGGAATCCTGACCGCCTGAGAAAATGACAATGGCTTTATCTTTGTTGAGCGTCTGCATCGATGGTACTCTCTCAAAAAATTTGCAGAAACTCTCCCTCCGGGGGCGGTTTACTCATGTGCTCGAGGAGACGCAACCCGTGTGTCAGCCAAAACTGTTATATGTCACAGCGCCGTCTATGGAGAGCGCCAAATCGCTCGCTTCAGCGCTCGTTGAAAAACGCGCCGCGGCCTGTGTGAATATTCTGCCCAAGATGCATTCCGTCTATCGTTGGAAAGACACCGTCGAGATGGCGGAAGAATGCGTCCTCATTGTAAAGACTGTTGCCGCTAAAACTGAGGCGGTGCGCGACATGATCATTGCGGCGCACCCGTATGAGACGCCGTGCGTCATTGAGCTATCGGCAGACGGGCCCGGAACGAATACAGCATTCGCAGAGTGGATCGCCGAATGCGTTGAGCCCGGCAAAAAAGAATAATTCTAATTTTGTAATTGTGACGCCGAGCCGCAATGGGTCTGCTCCGGCCCGGCGCCGCCCAGCGCTTTCCCATCCGGATCGACTCCATTGATCCAGTCCGCCACGTCGCGCCAGACGCGCTGGCGTTGCAGGTCTCGGAAAAGCATATGCCACCCGTCCGGATAAACGCGCACGGTAACTGCGCCGCAAAGACGTCCCGCCGCTTTCTTCATGGCCTTTACCGGAATAATCTCATCCTTCTCGCCATAAATAAACAGAACCCGTCCGCCGACCTCGTCTGTGGCGTCATAGGCCTCCCCCATAATTCGGGTGACGCCGAGCACGGACTTAATTCGCGTTTCCTTCACAATATTCGGGTCGCGCTGCATCTGTCGCAGAATGTCAATATTGTCCGTCGCCTGACGGCCGGCGCGTTCGCCGGTGAGGGTCTTGCCCGGCGCAAACACCGCAGCGGCGTTTGCGCTCAGCCGATAAAGAAGCGGCATTTGCGATCCGCCCCAAACGCCGGGCGCCGCAATGATTACACCCTCCACCGGCAAAGGCGTCTCCGCCATCGCAGAAAGGACAACGGCCGCCCCCATTGAGTGACCAAGAACGTAAACCGGCGATGCGGGGTGGCGGGCTCTTGTCGCATCGATCGCCGCCAACAAATCGGCGCGCAACGTTTTCGACCCCACCCAGCGCGCCCTGTCTGGTGAGCGACCGAACCCGCGCTGATCATAGGCGTACGTCGTGATCGATGCATTTTGCGCCCACCATTCACCCGGCAGCGCGAAACTGTTCGCGTAATCATTCATTCCGTGCACAGCGATAAGCACGGGGCCGGGATCGCGGGAAGGCCACGCCGTCACAGAAAGCGCGGCGCCGTCATAGGCGATGAGGGAAGTTTCCGTGAGCGTCGCGTCCCGCGATCGCGGCGGCGCATCAGGAAACGCAACACACGCCGGCAAGGTCGCAAGCATCAAAAGGAATAAACCCGATTTCAGGAACGCATTCATTAGCGCATCAAAGGTCGATGCGCCGTGATGATCAAGTCACGAGCACATCAGCCGAGACCAACGCCTATTTCTGGACACCGGTCTTGTTCGCCGCAATGGTCAGCGCCTTCAGAACCACGTCTTCGGGAATGGCCGGAACAAAGCGCTCTTGGAGCACGACGCAGACCTCGGCGATTCGCCAGTCGATCATCACCACGCCTCGATCAAGCACGCGATTGACCATCTCGTTAAACCGATAGCGGCCCTTAAAGTCGTCGTGGCGCTCGAAAATACGTAGCGCGTTCGCCATATCCGTGATCGGGCGGCCGTCGCGCCACCGCAAATTTTTGCGCGCCCACACTTCGTCTTCGCTCAATTCACGGTTTGGTTTCGGGCTCGCGCCAGCCTCGCCCATCGGCGCCCGCTGCTCCGCCCTGAATTTTTCTGCTTCCGCCAGCTGATTTTGAACGCTCATAATCGCCCCTTTTTGGTCGTTACGAGATATCTCGCAAAAGGAATTGGAAAAATTGCGAAAGATAAGCGATAGATTTGACTCAAAGTGTAAGAAGAAGGGCCCGTCGATGAAGTTATTCGGCTACTGGCGCTCCAGCGCCACCTATCGCGTGAGGATCGCGCTGAACCTTAAGCGCCTTGACTACGATTATGAGCCCGTCAACCTCCTCGCCGGTGAACAACACGCACCGGCCTATAAGAAAGCAAACCCGCAAGGCCTTGTGCCCGCGCTCGTCACCGATGACGGCGTAATGCTCACGCAATCGCTGGCGATTATCGAATATCTTGAAGAGGCGTACCCTGAGAACCCCCTCCTCCCCTCAAACGCAATTGGCCGCGCCAAAGCCCGCGGCATCGCATCAACACTTGCGAGCGAAGCGCAACCCTTCATGAATTTACGCATACAGAAATATCTGAAAGGCGATTTGTCCCTTGACGAAGACGCGATGCAGAAGTGGCTCAACACTTGGCCAGGCGGCGCGATGAGTGCAGTGGAAGCGTTGCTAGAAGAGACATCAGGGAAATTTTGCATTGGCGATGAGCCCGGGCTCGCGGACGCCTTCCTCGTCCCGCAATGGTTTGGCGCCGCGCGCTTCGGCGTTGATATGACAGGCTTCCCGAAAGGCAATGAGATTTTCGAACGCTGTCAGAGCCATCCGGCCTTTGTGAAGGCGCATCCCGAAAACCAACCGGACGCCGTTGCAACGTCATAAGATCAATCCATACATGTCGCGACTCGAAGGAAAGAATTGTCTGATCACCGGCGCCGCCCGCGGGATCGGCCTCGCCATCGCGGAGGCGTTCGTTCGCGAAGGCGCAAGCGTGACGCTGAGCGATTTCGACGCTGCAGCGGGCGAGACCAGCGCAGCGCGCCTCGGGCGCCCCTTTTTATCGCTTGACGTGCGGCGTGAGGATCATTGGATCGATGCGCTGGAGGCGACGGGCCCGCTCGACGTGCTCGTCAACAATGCGGGCGTGACCGGGTTTGAAAGCGCAGACGGCGCGCCGCACGATCCTGAAAACGCTTCGCTGGAGGATTGGCGCGCGGTACACGCAACAAATCTCGACGGCGTGTTTCTCGGCTGCAAACACGCGATCAAATCAATGCGGCCCGCCGGCAATGGATCGATCATCAATATTTCGTCGCGCTCCGGCATGGTCGGCGTGCCGGCCGCCGCCGCTTACGCATCGTCTAAGGCGGCCGTCCGTAATCATACGAAATCCGTCGCTCTTTATTGTGCGCAACAGGGTCTCGATATTCGCTGCAACTCCATTCATCCCGCCGCCATCATGACGCCGATGTGGGAGGCGATGCTCCCTGACTTAAAAGACACCGAAACCCGCGACGCGGCGATCAAAGCCTTTGTAAAAGACACGCCCGTGCAGCGCTTCGGCGAAGCCGATGAAGTCGCCGCCCTCGCGGTTCTTCTCGCGTCCGACGAAGCGCGTTACGTCACCGGCGCCGAGTTAACGATCGACGGCGGCCTGCTGGCCGGCTCGGCGGCTGCGCCCGGCGATTGACCTCGCCCCCGATCCGGCTAGCGTAGCCCCATGGAACCGCTCATTTTCGCCATTGGCGACAAAAAACCCGTCATTCATGAATCCGCATTCATCGCGCCCGGCGTTGTGATCGCCGGCGATGTGGAAGTCCACGCAAACGCATCCGTCTGGTACGGATCGGTTCTGCGCGGCGATGAGAATAAGATTATCGTCGGCAAGGGCTCCAACGTTCAGGATGGAACGATCATCCACGTGGACAACGCCGATTGGGGCGGCCTGCCGACAATCATCGGCGAAAACGCACTTGTAGGACACCGCTGCATGCTCCATGGCGCGACGGTGCAGGACGGCGCCTTTGTTGGGATGTGCGCGACCATGCTTGACGGCTCGATTATCGAGAGCGGCGCCATCCTCGCCGCGGGCGCGTTTCTGAGTTCAAAAAAGATCGTGCCCAGCGGTGAAATGTGGGCTGGCATGCCGGCGAAAAAATTCAGGGACTTGCGCGCGGGCGAGGATAAAATGGCGCTGATCGGGTCCAGGCACTATGTTGAAGAAGCGCTTCGCCACCGCAACGCGCTCCTCGATGAATAAGCGCCCTTAGGCGGTTCGCCTTACAAAAAGACGGTTCTCGGAAAAATCAATCGCAAAAGCCTGTTGCAACAGATTATCGAGACCAAGAACGCCAAAAGGCATATCGCGAAACCCGATCTCGTCGAAGAACTGCGTTTCCGCAACGAGGATCGGCTGCGCCGGCAGCCTCACAACGCCCAGATCGATCGAGTATTTGCGAAGGATGAACGCCTCGATTTCGTCGCTATAGATGTCGCTCACCGTCGCGCGGTTCCGGTTTGGCGCCGTGATTTGAGGGATTGTCTGCAGGTGCGCCACCGCCGGAAAATTGCAAAGCGTCGAACGCGAGCCAGTGTCGACCAAAAACGGCGTGCGCTTCCTGCGGATCACCACATCGACAAGCAAAAAGGGCGGCGACGGTAATCCGAGCGCTTCTTTCTGCAAGGGGACCGATCGCCACCCTTGCGACAGCGCCTCTATTTCTTCTGCAGGCGCATCATAGAGTTCGAGCTTCGACGTCACCGGGTCGATAACCATGACCGTACGCCCAAGAAAATCCAATCCAAGTACGCCGTGAGGCGTACGTTGGAAATTCTCCCAATCCCGAAGAATGGGCGCAATATGGTTTTCAAGACGTCGCCCACCCACGTCGATAGATCCGATGCGGAAGGTCGGCGCTTTTTGGACGCCGTTAAGGCCGAGAAGGTTGATGTCCGGCAGCCCGCTGCGTTCGGCTTCACTGGGCGCCATTGCATTCTCAAACAGCACGGACGTCGTCGCCGCCGTGTCAACGATGAAATCCAGGGGTCCGCCATCGTTCACAAGGCCCTGGACGATCAATCTGCGGCCATAATCGATCCGAAACGGAATAGATACAATGGGAGACGCGAATGAACGCGGCGCTGGCTCGGGTTTCGGCGGAATAACGCATCCGACGAGCGCCGTCGCTGAGGCGCCTGCAACAAACGATCTACGATCCATGCTCGTTCCGCTTACTTTCAATCCCCTATTATCATCGCTGAAAGTAAAGGAATTTTCGATCTGTGAACAGCGCGCTTTTCTTTTAATAAGGCTCACGATAGCGTCCCTCATTCGCCCGAATAACCCAAACAGTTGCATCATTCGAATAATAAGGGGCTCTCACCGATGACCGACGCAATTAGCGCCGCAACGCCGCAAAAGGCGAATAATGAAACGCTGGTCGTCGGCGCATCCTCGCTCGGCACCCTGTTTGAGTGGTATGATTTCTTCCTTTACGGCGCGCTCGCCTCCTATATCGCGCGGCACTTCTTTTCGGCGGTGAACGAAACGACGAGCTTTATCTTCGCGCTCGCCGCCTTCGCCGCCGGCTTTATTGTTCGCCCGCTGGGCGCGCTCGTCTTCGGCCGCATTGGCGATGTGGTGGGCCGAAAAAACACATTTCTCGTCACCATGGGCGTCATGGGGCTTTCCACATTCTGCGTCGGCCTATTGCCTGGTTACGACACGATCGGCATGGCGGCGCCGGTCATCCTAATCCTGCTCCGGCTCCTGCAGGGTCTCGCCATCGGCGGCGAATATGGCGGCGCCGCGATCTATGTGGCCGAACATGCGCCGGCCGGAAAACGCGGGCTCCATACGAGCTGGATACAGACGACCGCGGCCTTCGGGCTTCTTCTATCGCTCTTGATCATCATGGGCGCGCGCGCTGTCATTGAAGACGACGCCTTCGCCGCCTGGGGATGGCGCATTCCGTTTCTGATCTCAATCTTCCTTCTCGGCATATCGCTGTGGATACGGATTAAACTCAATGAAAGCCCGGTCTTCCAGAAAATGAAGGAGGAAGGCGAAACCTCTAAAGCGCCCTTCAAGGAAGCCTTCGGGCGTTGGGGTAATCTGAAAATTGTTCTCATCGCTCTTCTCGGTTCAATCGCCGGACAAGCGGTGACTTTCTATACAGGCACATTTTATGCGCTTTTCTTCCTCGAACGTATTTTGAAAGTCGATGGGTTCGACGCTAACATTTTGATGGCGGTCGCCCTGACGCTGGCGGCGCCGCTTTACGTTTTCTTCGGCTGGCTCTCCGACCGGATTGGACGCAAACCCATCATCATGGCGGGGCTCGGCCTCGGCGCATTAATCTATTTTCCGGCGTTCTCAATGCTTACGGGTGCGGCGAACCCGGCTTTGGCGAAAGCGCAAGCCGAAGCGCCTGTGACGGTCTTCGCCGATCCCGCCGCGTGCTCTTTCCAGTTCGATCCGGTCGGCCGCACCAATTTCGACAATCAAAGCTGTGATATCATCAAGACATTTCTTGCGCGCTCAAGCGTGAGCTACGAAAATGAACCGCTGGAGGCGGGCGCTGTCGCCTATGTTCAGGTGGGCGACGCGCAGATAACCGCGCCCGACCCACGCATTCTCACTGGCGATGCGCGTGCGACCGCGATCGCCGCCTTCCGCGAAGAAACGGGCGCAGCGCTCGCCACTGTCGGTTACCCGGAAGCCGCCGCGAGTGACGAGATTAACAGCGCGCTCGTCATCGCGATCATCATCTTACTGATGGTCTCCACGACCATGTGCTATGGCCCGATGGCGGCCATGCTTGTCGAGCTCTTCCCCGCGCGCATTCGCTACACATCCATGTCGCTCCCCTACCATATCGGCAATGGCTGGTTCGGCGGCTTTCTCCCCACAACATCGTTCGCTATTGTTGCAGCAACGGGAAATATTTATGCGGGGCTTTGGTACCCGGTGATCATTGCGGGCGTGACACTCCTTGTCGGCATCTTTCTATTGCCTGAAACGAAGGGCCGAGAGATTCATTAAGGATGGTGGTCTCAAAAGGTCGATGCAGGGAGCGTTATCGCGGCGACACATGCGGTAGCGGCGGAAGCCAGATTACCCGCGAACCATGCGCGCCAGCCCATTGACGCGATTTCAGCGCGTCTCTCCGGCGCCAGCGTTGAAAACGTCGCTAACTGAAGGCCAATACTCGCAAGGTTGGCGAAACCGCACAGAGCATATGTCATAATGACGGCGGACCGCGCCGATAAGGCGCCCTTTTCTAGCGTTGCAAGTTCCTGATACGCGATAAATTCATTGAGGATCGCTTTCGTCCCCATCAACTGTCCCGCGACGCCGGCTTCCTGCAAAGGAACGCCGAGCGCCACGACTAGCGGCGCAAACACCCATCCGAAGATCCGGTTGACCGTAAGCGGTTCGCCCGCCACATCCGGCAGAAACGCCAACAAGAGATTACAGAGATAAACAAGCGCAAAGACGACAATGAGCATCGCGAGAACGCTCAAAAACACACGTAGCCCGTCTTCGACACCCTTCACCAACGCGTCGAGCGTATTGTCATACCGCAAGGCCTCGCCGAAATTCTCAGCGCCTGTTCGGGCGTCGCCGGGAATCATAATTCGTGCAAAGAGAAGCGCGGCCGGCAATGAAATCAGCGATGCTGTCAGAATATGGCCCGTCGCGTTTGGCACCACATCACCGATGACACTGGCGTAAAGGACAAGGACGGCGCCTGACACGGTGGAAAGACCGGCTGTCATCACCATAAAGAGCTCCGATCGGCTCATCTGGGCGATGTAGGCGCGCACGACGAGGGGGCTTTCAACGACGCCAAGAAAGAAATTTGCCGCAGTCCCTAATCCTGCGGCGCCGCCGATACCAAGCGTTCTGCTTAACGCCCAACTAAGCGCACGAATTAACGCCGGCAGAATGCGCCAATGCCACAGGATCGCCGCCAGCGCCGCCGTAACGAGAATGATCGGTAGGATCTGAAAAGCGATGATCAGCGTGTTTGCATCGGCCTTTGTCTCAAAGGGAAGCGGCGCGCCGCCGAGATATCCGAACATATAGGCGGACCCGGCGCGACTGGCCTCCTCCAGCGCGCGAACCGCTTGCCCGAGTTGGCCGAGCGCGTTCTGCAAAATACCGATGCGCAAGAAAAGGAAGGCCAAAACAAGCTGAACTGATATCGCGCCAAACGCCCACCGCCACGGAAATTTGCGGCGCGCTTCACTCGCCGTCCAAGCGACAAACACGAGCACGAACAGTCCGACGAGCGGTTGGAGGAACGCCGCCACTGTTAGGGCTGCGCCTCAAGCGTTTTCGCGCCAAGGCGTTCCGCGCGCAACCGAGCCAGGATCGGCTCCATGGTTTCGCGAAAGAAGGCATCGCATCCGATACAGAAATTGCTGCAGCTTGCGCCCGTCGGCATTGTCGCTGTCGATTTCGTGACGAACTGGTCGCGCGACAATCCATAGGTCTCGCCCATGGCTGCGGGATCGCCGCTATTAATGGCGCGCAGCGCCGGCTCGCTCGCCAGCGACTCCAACATTGACGTCAGCGATTCCTCGGTCAGGTTTCCAAGCGGGGCCGCCGTCTTCAGACAGCATGGGTAAACGCTGCCGTCTGGCTCGATGGAAACTTCGCTGCCTGCCTTTCCGATGTCGAGAAATTTCAATCCGCCCGACCACGCGTTGCAGAAATTATCATCAAGACTTGCGGTCGTCAGACCGTTTTGCCACGCCCTGCCTCGCGGCCATAACTTGCCGATCCAAGCGTCTTCTGACGCTCCAAACATGTGATACCAGGCGGTCGGCGTTTCGCCGCTCCGCCGGACCGGGCCGTCGTCGTTCATCTCACCCATGCCGCGACTCTTAAAAAGCATGTGCAGCTTTTCAATCAATGGCAGTCGCTTCTCGCCCTCATGGCCCACATGATAATCGTCCATGCCCGCCACAGAGATCATCCAGACGCCGCGTTTTAATAATTCGTCAAGAATTGACTCGGTGACGAGATCGCCCGTCGTCTGCACGATGATGTTTGCTTCGCCGCCGTATTTATCATTGAGCGCGTCAATAATCGGGTAAAGGACACGTTCTCGAACAGGATCGACCAGAACCTCGCCGCCAGCCAGAATAATTCTGCCGCGCTGACGGTCGCCTGCATCATCCGTGTACCCGATTTTCGCTGGTAAATTCTGGATGATTTTCTGAAAGGCGGTTTCGCTTTCCCGCACTTTTTTCTCAAGCGCGTCGCGCACGTAAGGCCGGAACCGGTCGTCATAACAATGGCGACATTTCCGGTGGCACGCGTGATTAATAACCCAATAAAGAGATTCCAAAATTCGCTCGCTTGTTGACCTTGCTTATGCCTGCGCTAACACCATAGCGCACCCGATGCGGGGCGACGGTCATTTTTTCGTGAGCGGGGCATGTGATTGCGCCTACCCGGCGAGCGAATACCCTTTAAACATCTTGCGCAGCTCGGTCTTGAGGATCTTGCCAGTCGCCCCCAGCGGGATATCATCCACGAATTCCACAGCGTCGGGCCAAGCGATTTTGTCCAGCTTATCCTTTAAGAATTCCTGGATTTCCTCCGCTGTCGGATCTTCGCCCGGCTTCTTGACGACAACCAGCATCGGGCGCTCCTGCCATTTCGGATGATGGACGCCGATCACGCCGGCCTGTGCGACGCCCGGATGCAGTAAGGCGGCGTTTTCAATATCGATCGAAGACACCCATTCGCCGCCGGTCTTAATCACGTCCTTGGAACGATCCGTGATTTGTAGGAACCCGTCTTCGTCGATGATCGCCACATCGCCGGTATCGAACCAGCCGTCGTCGGTGAGCGTCTGTTTTTCGGCTTTGTAGTATTCCTTAATGATCCACGGCCCGCGGACCTGCAATTGACCATCGCACCCGCCATCACACGGCAACACACGTCCGTCTTCGGAAACGATCCGCATATCGACGAACGGCAGCGCCCGGCCCGCTTTCAGTTGATATGGAATGCGCTCATCAAGCGGCATTGCCTGAATATGCGGCGGCAATACATTGACCGTGCCGATGGGCGACATCTCCGTCATGCCCCAGCCCTGCTGGATTTCCACATCGTATTTTTGAAAACCGCGAATGAGCGCTTCGGGCAAGGCGGAGCCGCCGCTGAGGCCCTTGCGCAGGTAAGGCAGCTCTTTACCCGTCTCTTCCAGATAGTTCAAAAGCCCGAGCCAAACTGTCGGTACGCCTGCGGAGAAGGTGACTTTCTCTGAGTCCAATAGTTCGTACAGCCCCTCGCCGTCGAGCCGAGGCCCGGGGAAAACCTGTTTCAGCCCGACCATCAAACAGGAATAAGGCGTGTTCCAAGCGTTCACATGGAACATCGGCACCACCGGCAACATCACATCGCCTTCAACGACGCCGAGCGCCGTCGGCAAAACGCTGGCGAAGGTCTGTAATACGAGCGCGCGGTGCGAGTAAACGACGCCCTTTGGATCGCCCGTTGTTCCTGACGTGTAACACATGGCGACGGCGCTGTTCTCATCGAATTCCGGCCAGTCGATCGTGTCCGCAGCGCCATTAATCAGCGATTCATAGGCCTCCGCCTTACGGCCGATGTCCACATTGTGCGCATCATCGGTCAGCGCAAAAAAGGCTTTGACCGTTTTCAGATGCGGCGCCAGCGCCTGAACCAGCGGCGCGAAGGTCGTGTCATAAAAAAGATAGTCGTCTTCGGCGTGATTGATGACGAAGCCGGCGTTTTCCGGCCCGAGGCGCGGATTAATCGTATGGAGGACGGCGCCGAGCCCGCCGACCGCATAATAAAGCTCAAACTGGCGATTCGTATTCCAGCCGATGACGCCAATGCGATCCCCGCGTTTGACGCCAAGCGCGGACAGCGCATTGGCGAGTTGATTGATGCGTTTTTCGGCGTCGGCGACCGTGTAGCGATGGATTGGCCCCTCTACCGTGCGTGTGACAATCTCCGTATTGCGATAATTCCGGCATGCATGCTTCAGAATTTCCGTTGTGAGCAACGGGCGGTCCATCATCAGACCCTGCATCGGCGTATCTCCCTAAAGCGTTGTTTTCGCCATCAAACCCCCTCGCGCACGGAAGGTCAAATCTTGACATTGGCGCGCACGCAGCATGTATCGTCAGAGCTATGACCGATCATGCTCCGACGGCGCTATCAGGCGTCACCGTTCTCGACCTGTCGCGGGTGCTCGCCGGCCCTTGGGCGAGCCAACTCCTTGCTGATCTCGGCGCCGATGTGATCAAGATTGAGCGCCCGGGCAGCGGCGATGATACGCGCCGCTGGGGGCCGCCGTTCCTGACCGATGAACAGGGCGAAGCGACAGACGCGGCCTATTTTCTCGCTGCTAATCGCAACAAAAAGTCCGTTTGCATCGATATCGCCAGCGAGGAAGGCGCCGATATTATCCGGCGGCTGGCGGCCAAGTCGGATATTCTGGTCGAAAATTTTAAAGTCGGCGGGCTGAAGAAATACGGCCTCGACTACCCCGCCCTTTCCACCATCAATCCGCGTCTCGTCTATTGTTCGATTAGCGGGTTCGGTCAGACCGGCCCTAGCGCAGCGCGCCCGGGATACGACTATATGATCCAGGCCATGGGCGGGTTGATGTCGGTCACCGGCCAACCGGACGGCGCGCCGGGCGCAGAGCCGATGAAAGCAGGCGTCGCCGTCGCAGATCTTTTTTCGGGCATGTACGCCGCGAACGCAATTCTCGCCGCTCTACGACACGCGGAACGCACTGGCGAAGGCCAACATGTGGACGTATCGCTTTTCGATTGTCAGCTCGCGATGCTCGCCAATCAGGCGGCGAATTACCTCGTGACCGGCGCGCCGCCGCAACGGCTTGGCAACGCCCACCCGAACATCGCGCCCTATCAGGTTTATAAGACCGCGGACGCCTACATCGTCATCGCCGTTGGCAATGATGATCAATTCGCATCTCTCGCCGTCGCCATCGGCGCACCGCATCTTTCCGAGGATGCGCGCTTCCGAACGAACCCGGCCCGGGTTTCAAATCGTGAGGCGCTCAACGCTGTTCTGGAGCCAATCATCGAAGCGCAAACAAGCGCCGCGCTTTTTGCGTTACTGGACGATGCGAACGTGCCGGCGGGTCCTATCAACGATGTGGCCGAAGCGCTTGAACACCCGCAAACGCAAGCGCGTCAGATGACACGCCCCACGCATGAGCGCAGGCCCGATGCGCCTGCGCAGCGTTATGTTGTTCATCCGGTGAAATATTCGCGAACGCCCGCGCGGAACGACACGCCCCCGCCGCTTCTTGGCGCGCATACGGATGAAGTTCTGCGGGAGTATTTAGGCATTGACGCACAATCGCGCCAGTCGCTTAAGGACAAGGGCGTTCTCTAGCCCTGTGAGGCTTTCGTCTCGGTCTTTTGCGGGGCCGGCCCATCCAGAACGCCGATCGCCGCGAAAAGCTCTTCCATCATTTCGCGGTTAAACGGCTTCAGAAGATGGTGTTTAGCGCCAGCGGCCTTGGCGAGCGTGAATTGTTGATGATCGTTTTCTGTGGCGCAAAGAACAATCTCGGGACGCTTGTCAGCGTCCATGGCGCCCGCACCGCGCAGAAAGTCCAGCGCGCCCATTTTGGGCAAGTCCCAATCAAGGAGAACAACCGCGGGCGACGCCTCGCCGCAAATCTCTACGCCCTCGGCGGCCGATGTCGCCTCCAACGGCTCCAAACCAAGGTCTTTCACGAGACGAATGATGATTTCGCGGATGACCTCAGAGTCATCAATAATGAGACACTTTTTCATGAACCGGCTTCCCGAAGCGCTTCGCGCACACTTTACGCGCCACACAGAATGCCCGCGCGATGGTTAGCTGCGCGTTAATTTTTGACCGTGGGAACCCGGTTTCACGAGGAAAATTGAGCCTTGAAGACGACTTTTTCGTCGCTCTCGCGCGAAACTGTCACCGACCCGCCAAGCTCGCGCGCGAGCAGTCCGGCAATGTAGGCGGGCGCGAATTTCGGCTTCATTTCGGTGTGATCGCCCGCCAACGCCGCCGGCAGATCATCCTGGAGTAATGCGCGTTTGCCTTCGGCCTCAACGGTGAATAGGTCGTCGCCCTCGTTCGCCACGCGAACGGCGCCGCCGCGCGGAACGCAGTCCGCCGCATAATGGGTCAGGATCATCACGGCTTTGACCTTTTCCTTGAGCGCATGAATTGGCGGAACCGTCCATTCAAGATCAGCCTTCGCCCATTGAAACAGATCGCGCAGAATTTGCTCCGCTTCCTCCATGGGCAATTCAACGCCGCGTCCGCCCGCCGCGCCGTAAGCGAGCCGCGCATACTTTAACAGCGAAACAGACTTTGCGCCGCCCGTTTTGATCAGTTCGATCGCAGCCTCTTTCATGGTCTCGTCCATGCTTTCATCTTCAAGCACTTCAAGACCAGAACCCAATGCGCCGACCGGATTGATCAGATCGTGGCAAAGCCGCGACGCGAGCAGCGCCGAAAGCGCCACTGAATCTAGCGGCTCTTGTGGCGGCGTGAGATCATCTGAAATTTTCTGAACGGCGGATTGGGACATGAAAAAAGGCCTTTGTAACAAACAAAGGCCTTCTTACTTGATTCGCCGCCTCGGCGGGTGTGGACGACGTCAGGGTTTCTCAATCCACTGCCCGGCCGCGTTTTGCACGCAATGGCCGGAGGGCGCCCGATTGATAAGGCGCTCGGCTGTGGCCGTCGCCGCTTCCTGCACTGTCACGCCGTTGCGCGCTGCAAGCTTTTCATATTCTGCGCGGCGGAGCTGATTGATACTGCGCATTTCCCGCAAGACTTCAGCTGAGGCGGTCTTGCCCGCCACTTCGCCAAGATAGCCGTTGTTTTTCTCGCCAATCAGACAGCCGGCTTTGGCTTCATTAATTTCAGCCGGAGCGGCCAAGACGGGGCTTGACGGCGCGAGGGACGATAGAGCGATTGCGCCCGCCATCGTCAGAGATAGGAATTTTTTACTCATTGGTTCGCCTTTCCGTGTCCGTCCGTTAGAAAATATCGGGATTGTTAGTGATCAGATCTTCGATATCTTCGTCGAGCCTGATACGGACTTCTTGTTCAATCTTTACGTTGAGATTGATCTCAATCGGTTCATCCGGCGCTTCAACTTTCACCGTCGCGCACCCGACCGCTAAAAACACGACTGCGGCGGCTCCAGCAACGACTGTCCGCTGCATGGCGTCCTGCATTCCCATTCGATCGCCCCTTTTTCTATCTGTTATTCGAAGCACTATACCGTCCCTATTTGACGAAATCACGGCGAAAATAAATCACTGCGCCCGCCTTATTGGGGCTCTGTCGCCTCATTTTCACGTTTAGCGCGTTCGACGCGGATGTCGCGCGCCCTTCCGACCAGAAAATTCGGATCAGCCGAAGTGCGCGCATTGTTGACCAGTGTGAGCAGCGGCGCCTCCAGGCTGATCCGGTAAATCACTGGCGATGTGACGGGTTCGGTTACCCGCGGGTCATTCAGATTCACTTCATTAGTTCCTTCAAACAAGAGTTTGAACTGGATATCGCCATCAAGGGGTCCATCAATCTCTGCACGAAGTTTGTTGAATCGAAGGTTTCTGAGAAGATCGAACGCGATATTCGCCTCGTTGCTCGCGCTGCTCGCCGCTTGCGTTGCGGCCCCGGCGTAGCGAACGACACCCGGCCCGACGGCCGTCATAACGCCGCCCTCGATACTGGCGAGCCCCTCTTCGACCACAAGCGGCAATACGCCCTCGACAATACCCTCGCCGCTCAGGCCTTCAATATCGAGAAATTCGAGCATCTCGGAAAGATTGACATTCGCGGCCTGTAGGCGCGTCACCGCGCGGTCGCCCGCAATTGACGCCACTGTTTCATAGGCGCCGATCGTCCCGCCAAACCACGGGAATTCGGCTTTCAGAACGCGCAATGACTCATCGCCCGGCAATTCAAACGTAACTTCGCCATCTTCCAAAATGAGCGCCGACAGATCGACGCCGTCCAATGTGATCGTTTGCGGCTCCGCGGTCGTCGGCGGAAAGAGGTTCGACAGCGCAATCTCGCCGGACATGCCGCGGGTTTGAGACACGGCGATTCCCGGCCCCTGAAAGGTTACGCCCTGAAGGCGCATAACGCCGGATGTCTTCAGCGGCGCACCGTCGCCGGACCATGACGCCAGCGCCTCCACATCCGCCGTCCCGACAGTATCGGTCATAATCCCTTTCAACACAGGCGAGATTTCCGTGGGTTGCAGGCCGCCGGGCACGAACGCCAGCGACGGCGAGCGGAAAACGGCCTCGCCTTCGCCCGACAAAACCTCGTGACGGCCCTCGCCGCCGCCGATTTGCGCCCCCTTTTCGGTTTTCACCTCATAATCAAACCGAAAAACATCGTCGGCGAGACGCCCGGCTCCCGTTCCGATCAGCGGCGCCAATTGTTTTGTTTCAGCCGCTTGCGTGATGGTCACCTCATCAACAGCAATATCAGCGGATAACGCATCATTCGCCAAAGACGCGGTAAATGCTCCCGACACGTCGGTTCCCAGAAGTACGTCATTGATTGTCACCGCGCCGTTACCGAAACTTCCCTCTACGGTCGTTTGATGCGCCGCCGGCTCGTAAAGCGCCGAAAAATCGATCCACGGAGGCGCGCCTTTCATCGTGGTTTCCCCCAACCGGTAATCGCCGCGTCGCACCTTGAGCCGGCCATACAACCGGGCCTGTGGATTGTCTCCCCATAAAAAACGCAGCAGAGGCGCATCGCCTTCACACAATGACGCGCCGCGGATCGACGCGGCCATATCCTGACCGGCCAGACGGAACGCCCCGCGCTCGGCGACAACGCAGCGATCGTCAGCAATGGAAACGGTCAGCATTTCATCGTCAAGGAGCGCGTCGACTTCCAGAGCCGCGCTGAAGGGCGCATCGCTGATTGAAAGACGGCCGACGTCAGCGCGCGTGACGGTGGTCGCCACATCGAGAATGCTGGTGAGACGACCGCGACCGAGGACACCCGTCGCATCCAAAGACGTCGCGCCCAGTCTGACGCCGTCTAGGGCCGGATCGACGACGGCGCTTTGTAACGAGAATCGCCAATCATCATTCGCCTCGCGCGCAGCACGAACACTCACCGATCCGTTCATCCCAGGCCCGACTAAATTTGCGGCGGCCCCGACCATGTCTGCACCGTCAGGCGCGCTGTAGAACGGTTGATTGTCCAGCGACGTAATCGCAAGCCGGTCGCCTCGATTTGACGATACAATCAATCCGGCATCTTCCAATGATGCTACCGTCAGGGCGCCTTGATCGAGCGCGAGCTTCACCCCGCCTTGGACGGACAAAACACGCGCTTTCTCCGTGGACAGCCTTCTTGCTTCTTCATCGAGAAGGGCCGAAAGCGCCGGCGCCTGATCAACCGCAATTTTTCCGGAACGAACGTCGATATTCAATGCGCCGCTGATCGACGCGTTATTTTCAAGTGCGGCGCGCCAGGAGCGGCCATTGCCCTCAATGGCGAGATCAAAGTCCTGGATTGCGCCGTGCGGTGTTTCGATGTCGGTGGACATCATTGACGTCAGAATAATGTCGCCGGCGTCCACAAGACGTAACGCCCCCTCGCCGGTAAGATCCGTCAGCGTTATCTCACCGTAGGCGAACCGTTCAGCCGTCATCGTCCCGTCAAAGGCCGCACCCTTTGAAACATCAAAAGCGCCGTCAATCTCAGCGATGGCGACCTCGCCGGCTTCATTCATCAGGTTGAGCCGTAAAGCCTCAACAGAGATGAGGTCTGCGGGTGCTCGAATGGGGCCCGCACTCACACTTCCATCCCCGCCGAACGCGCGTCCGGCGACGGAAAAGCCGCCGCTATTGTTAATATCTATACGGACGGTCGAGGGTCCGATTTCGATCGCATTCACCTGACGGTCGCGAAGCAAGCGCCGCCAGTCGAATTTCACCGCCACCTTTTCCGATAGAACTTCCGGCGCGTCGTCGCGCCCGCCAAGGGCGATATCGCTCAAGACCAATTGATCAGCGGACACCTCGCGCACGGTCAGGGACGCAGCCTCAAACCCCGATCGCTTCAACGCATAGCGGAGCCCCGTCCCCAGAACAGGTCCGCGCGCCACATAGAGCGCCGCCGCCAAAATGGCGATGAACGCAAAAGTGAACAGTATGAGCCGCCCGATAATGCGCATACCTTACCTGTTTACCTTAAACTGCCCCCGAAGATTTGTTCATTGCTTAAACGCCCCCGCCTATGATGATCATCAAAGACGTCCCCCAAACCGTTACCATGGGGCTAATTGCGCTGAAAAGCGAGCCATGCGAAGACAAGGCATGAGGCCTGCGACGTGTGGGGCGACGCGGCCAGAATACTATTGCTAAGTACCTGATTTTGAGGCGCTTTGTGCAAAACGATACAGTGAGTGCGTAGGTCTATGGAACGCTTGCCCCTTTCGGAACAGGAAGCCCAAAGTTGGGACGCCGCCTTTGAGCGCCCTACGTCGCGCGCACCGGCGGCGATCGCTGTAGCGACGCTCGTAATGGGCGCCGGCGCTCTTTTCCTGGCCAGCTTCCACGATGACGAGCAAGCGCAATCCTTAACAACCGCCTCTTCAACAGTAGCGGAAACGCCGATCATGGACACCGAGACAGCAGAAGCGGACACCGAAAAAGCGGCGCCAAAGATCGCACGCGACGCCGGTGAAACGCCTTATGACGCTGTCGTGGAAACAAAGGCGCCGGAGGCGCCGCCCCTAGCGTCCTTAACAGAAGCGCCGACAACACCGGCTGCCAAATTCGCGCCCAGCCTGAAGCCCAAACGGCAGCAAGACGTTATTGCGGTCGCAGCGAAGAAGGTCCCATCGCCGCGCGGTTTTTGGCCTGTTCTGAAACCGACGCTTACCGCATCCTTGAAAGCGGTCGCTGCAAAAAGCGTCGTTGCACCGGCGCAACGCCCAATGTCGTTTGGCGGCTTTGCAATCGCAGACAATAATGACAATCCGCCGGCGGTCTTCTTCCAAAGCGATGTCACGCCGAACCGCACACCGCCGCCTCCGCTCGCGGTCGCACTCAGCACGGATGTCGAAACACGGCCGTCGCAAACCTCGATCAAGCTGGCGCGCGGCGAGACGTTCGTCGACGCCTTGAAGCGCGCGGGCGTCGGCGCGGAGGATCGCAACCGGGCCGCCGCCGCGTTCGGCAAAGTGCAGAACTTGCGAAAACTCCGTCCGGGTCAGGAATTTGTTCTTGTTACGGCTCCTGCGAACCAAACGGTTTTTCAGCTCGCCTATGCAGACGCCAAACCGGCGTTGCATTTACTCGATCTGGATTTTCGCATCGACGCCCAAAACAAGATAAATCTCGCGCGAAACCCAAGCGGCGAGTTTAAAGCCGTGAAATCAAGCGTACCGCTGACGACACGCCTCGCCTCAATTGAAGGTCGGATCGAGGGCAGCCTATTTTTATCGGCGAAGAAAGCAGGTGCGCCGAGCCAGGTGATCGGCAACTTCGCGAACATGTTCGCCTATGACGTGGATTTTCAACGAGACATCTTCGGCGGTGATGAATTCGAAGCGATTTTCGAAGTTCATTATGATGATGAAGGCCGGATCGTCGGCGCAGGCGATATTCTTTACGGCCGGCTCAAATGGCGCGGACGTTCGAAGGAAAAAGGCTATTACCGTTTCGCCTCAGCGAATGGCGGTTCGAAAGCGGACTTTTTTGATCGCGCAGGCCAAAGCGCAAAACGCCTTCTCATGAAAACGCCCATCGATGGTGCGCGTCTTTCATCGGGCTTTGGCACCCGCAAACACCCAATTCTCGGCTATCGCAAAGCGCACAAGGGCGTTGATTTCGCCGCGCGCAGAGGCACGCCCATTTACGCGGCGGGCGACGGCGTCGTTGAACGCGCCAACCGTTTCGGCAGCTTTGGAAACTACGTCCGCATTCGCCACGCCAATGGATATAAAACCGCCTACGCGCACCTGAAGGGATTTCGTAAGGGCATCCGCGCTGGAAAGCGCGTGGAACAGGGCGACATCATCGGCTATGTGGGCACCACCGGCCGCTCAACCGGCCCCCACTTGCATTATGAAGTTCACTACAAGGGCAAGGCGGTCAATCCGCAGCGCTTAAAGATCGCGACCGGCGTTCAATTGAAAGGCGCGGAGATCGAGAAATTCAAGGCTGTGCGTGACGAGATCGATTTGATGCGCGCCCCGCCGCCAGCGCCGGATGCGCTTTATGCGGAAGAAGAAGCCGCTAACCGCAAATCGCTCTAACGAATTGCGCTGCGCTTTACGCTTTCACGCCGGATTTTCTGAACCCATTTCGATAAGAGCGCGCGGTTTTCGATTCCACGCGCGGCTGGAACGCTTCTCGCGCGATAACGCCGAGAATAATTCCGCCCGCGAGAATGACGCCGTTGACGGTGCCCGAAATTTTTGAAACGCCAATTCGTCGGCGATAGCGAACGGGCGTTTCCACACAGCGCAGCCCTTTTTTCAATGCCCGCACCTGCATCTCGACGGTCCAACCATACGTCAATGACGCCATGTCCAGCTCTTGCAAACTCTGACGCCTTATGGCGCGGAAAGGGCCCAGGTCCGTGAAAGCGCCATTCCAAATTAGCCGCATCAGGAAACAGGCCAACATGTTGCCAAAGCGTTGCGGCGGGGTTAGCGCGCCCTTTTCAACAGCGCCGTTGAGCCTTGACCCGATAACAAGGTCGGCGCGCCCGGCGCGTATCGGCGCAACTATACTTTCAAAATCCGCCGGATCGTCGGCGGCGTCGCCGTCCATGAACACAATAATATCCGCGCGGGCAGCGCTTGCGATCCCCGCCTGACAAGACCGTCCGTATCCGGGTTCTTGAACGCGAATGACGCGAGCGCCCGCTTTTTCGGCGATCGCGCCTGTCCCATCGGTTGATCCATTATCAACGACGATGACCTCCGCGGCCTTATCCCGAACAGACGCAACCACAGGCCCGATAGAACCGGCTTCATTCAGCGCCGGGATAATTACGCTAATGCGCGGCGTTTCGTTTCCGTCCATAATGGCGGCCTCCTTCCAGAATGAGCAACAACAGCGGCGGTAAGAATTCTATCGGCACAAGGATGGTCTCAAAAACCCATCCATATCCGTTGTTCGCAAGAGCGTAACGCGCATAGTAAAGCGGCAAGGTCACTGAGAACAGCGCAACGCCGAGGCTCGGCGCCAGCGGTGCAAACCATAAAAGCCACACATAATACCACGGATATCCGGTGGGCGACAAAACAAACAGAACGCTCGTCAGCGCCAACAAATACATGGGTGTTTTATATTGCTCGACCGGCGACCGCAGTCCGATAAAGACGCTCGCGCCGATAACAAGGGCGGCGACAAAAATTCGGGCCCACGTGTCGCCGTCGACTGTCACAAGCCCCGCAATGTGCGCCAGGAGGGGGAACAAGAACGCGTTTCTAAGCCAGGATTGGGCGTACGCAGTTAGGCCGCTGTGCTCGGGGTTCAAACTGACCAACATGGGCGAGAGAAAAAACGCCACGGCCGCGCAAAAGACCGTCGCTGTCACGAGAAGCGATAGGGGACGCCGTCGCTGCGCGCGAAAGAGAACCGGCGCAAGGATTATCGGCCACAACTTCACGCTCGCCGCCGCGGCGAGCGAAACCGCCGCCCATTTCGGTTTGTCGCGGCGTAGGAGTAACAGCGCGCCCAAAAGAAATGGTCCGATCAGAATATCCATATGACCGGCGTTAAAAGTGGTCAGGATGAGAACCGGGTTGAGCCAATAGAGCGCCGCCCACAATTCCAACCGGCCGTACGATTTCAGTAAGAGAAGAAGAAGTCCCAACGATAGGCCGTCCACCAGCAACAGAACACCGCGCCACGCGTTAAGGCTCATCGGCTTTATGGCGTGCGCTGCAGCAAAGCTCGCCTGCGTCAGCGGCGGATAGATGGTGGAGACGTAGGGATAATTAATCCGGTAATGCAAATCAGGGTGAGCACGCGCGAGCGTTTGCAGCTGACGCAAATCTGGATCGTCCGATAACGGAATTGGCGCACCGAACGCATCGACGGCTCTCGCCGCCGCCGGCGGATGCGCATAGGGGTTGATCCCGGCGCTGACAGTCGCGCCGTCCCATAAGTAACGATGCCAATCATCTTCATAGACCGGCGTTGACCAGAAAAACAGCAGTCGAAGTGCGAGCCCCGCAATAATCATCGGCCCAATGAACGCGCGTTTGCTTTCGACCTTAGGTATCAGAAAAAAGAGAACACAGTATGCGACGCCAGCAGCCGCCATCAAACCAATGGTCGCAATGATCGTCGCCGCCGAAGGTTCAACGCCGTACGTGAAACGCGCGGATAAAATTCGGACGGCGAGGAGTGATAAACAGAGCCCACCCATAACCACGGCGCCCGCCCACATCTTGCGACCATCAACGCCCTCGTTCTTGCGCCCACCTTGTCGCAAATGCATCCCCGCCAGGCTCATGAGCCCGGCGGGAAGCAATGGTTGCGTTGTGATGTTTTTCACGCCGCCCGCACAGCGCTAGTGGCCGCGGCGTCTCATGACCCGCTGCCGAGGCCGCCAGTAGAACCGCCGCGTAGATCGACTTGCGGCGACTGACGCACCTCAAAAACATCAATCGAATAGGAGAATTTCTTCGGCGCCAGTTTCGTGGCGGAGGCGAGCTTCTCCTGTAGTTTCGGTTCAGCCAGACCGCGCAGATGGTCGATCACCGCCGCGTCACTGCCGTCGAAGAGCGCTTCCTTATACCAGGAATAGATCGCCGGCGACTTCACCGTATCGGACTTCACTGAAACAGAGCGGCGTGCATTCACAAAATCAGCGCCCAGCGACTGCAGCGCATCGTTTACGCTTGCTCCGGTGAAAGTCTTCATGCTCAAGACCGGTCCGCCTTTTGTCCCCTGATAGAGACCATAGACCAGATTGGGATTATCGAAATTCCGAAGGATGATTTTCCGTTCGATATCGTCGATCGACACAGCGACGCCCTCAACAGATAGTCTTTTGCGCGTCCACATTTCGCCAGGATTGCTCGGATCGCCGCGTTCTTCCTTAAGCGAACGGCCCGGAGAACCAGCGCCGATGGCGCGCACGATCAGAATGTTACGGAGATTGAGCCAATAGGCGAGCTGTTCGTCTTTTGAAAAGTTACTCGGCGTCAGTTTCGCGAGCGCATCAGTATAAGAGTCGAGATACGCAACGCCCCGCGGCTTCATCGCGCGATAATAAATGACGAGGCGATCTTTTTCTTCGCGACCGAAAGTCTTTAAAAACTCGTCGAATTCACTGTAGCTGACCCGCTGCGTATTTTCGGTGTTCGCGCTAGCAAAAACGTCAAATTCGTCTTGCGCAGATGCTGGCGCCGCGAAAACCGCCGTTATAACCAACGCCACCGTCGAGAAAATACCTGCCCTTTTTTTCACACTCATTGACCGCCCTCCTTTGTGGGGTGTTATGTCTATTGCGCTATGGCGTGAAACGTAAGCCTTGCAAGGGCCAAAATTGCAAAACACTTTCTGTAACGAACATGTGAAGCGGCCACATTTCCGATAAGAAACGCGGAATTTCAATGGCTGTGTCAGCGGTTATCGGTCGCGCAATTCCGCCAGGACCTGCTCAATCAGGCGATCAAGATCGGCAGCGCCGGACGCTTGATCCTTCAACGCCGCCTTCACTTTGTGCGGCAGTTGCTCGGGAGGGATCGGTCCGGCGCTTTCAATTGTTGCGCGGATAAGCGCTTTCAGAGCGGCTTCTTTGTCTGGCGTCCATTCTTTTTCTTCCGCCATCGGCGCATCTCCTTAATTCAACATGGCGCCTTCGGGCGGCGCGTCCTGGCCGCTGAACTTGATATGGGCGCGACCGCCAGCGGGTCGGCCGTTGATGGTCAACCCGTTTGCATCAGCCGAAATATCAAGCGTTTCTCCGTCTGCGACGTCCCCTGCCAGCACCAGCTCCGCCAACGGGTCCTGCAGCTTCTTCTGGATGACCCGCTTAAGGGGCCGCGCGCCATAGACCGGATCAAACCCTGCATCGCCAAGCCAAGTGCGTGCTTTATCGTCAAGCTGCAAGGTGATCTTGCGATCTTGCAGCAAAGCGCTGAGGCGCGCGATCTGTATATCGACAATCGCATCCATATTGGCGCGGCTCAGTCGATGGAACAGAATCATTTCATCGAGCCGGTTCAGAAACTCCGGTCGAAAACGCGCCCGAACCGCGTCCATGACCAGCGGTCGGACAGCCTCTGAGTCCTGGCCCGCCGGCTGCGCAGCTAGATGCTCCGCACCAAGATTTGACGTCAGAATAATTAACGTGTTCTTGAAATCGACAGTCCTTCCCTGCCCGTCCGTAAGCCGCCCGTCATCCAGGACTTGCAACAACACATTAAACACATCCGGATGCGCCTTTTCGACTTCGTCGAACAGGATAACCTGATAGGGGCGCCGGCGAACTTTTTCGGTAAGTACGCCGCCCTCTTCGTAACCCACATAACCGGGAGGCGCGCCGATCAGACGCGCAACACTGTGTTTTTCCATGAATTCCGACATATCGATCCGGGCGATCGCCGTGTCGTCATCAAAAAGAAACTCCGCCAGCGCTTTTGTCAGTTCGGTCTTACCGACCCCGGTAGGTCCAAGGAACAAAAATGATCCCATCGGCCGGTTCGGGTCCTGCAGTCCCGCACGGGCGCGGCGCACAGCCGCCGAAACCGCTTCAACAGCTTCGCGCTGCCCAACAACGCGCGTGCCCAAACTCTCTTCCATATGAAGAAGCTTTTCGCGTTCGCCTTCAAGCATCTTATCCACCGGCACGCCTGTCCAGCGCGAGACGACGCCCGCCACATGTTCGGCGTCCACAACTTCCTGGACCAGACCACTCTGATCGCCGGCGCCTTCTGCGTCCGTCAGTTGTTTTTCCAGGTCAGGCAATTGGCCATATTTAATTTCCGATGCGCGTGCGAGATCGCCGCGGCGTTCAGCGTCCGCCAAAGCCTGACGCGCCTGATCGAGCGCTTCTTTCACTTTCGTCGCCGAGGCGAGACTGTCTTTTTCCGACCGCCACCGTGCGGTCAGCTCATTAGAGCGCTCTTCGAGATCCGCAAGTTCCGCCTCCAGCGTCGATAGACGATCCTTCGAAGCGGCGTCCTCTTCTTTCTTTAACGCTTCGCGTTCAATCTTCATCTGGATGATGCGCCGATCAAGCTCGTCGAGTTCCTCGGGCTTTGAATCGACGGCCATGCGCAGGCGCGAGGCCGCCTCGTCCACGAGGTCAATGGCCTTGTCCGGCAAGAAGCGGTCGGTGATGTAACGGTTCGAGAGGGTCGCGGCGGCGACAATCGCCGTATCGGAAATACGGATGCCGTGGTGCAACTCGTATTTTTCTTTCAGCCCGCGCAGGATCGAAACTGTGTCTTCCACGGTGGGCTCATTGATGAAAACAGCCTGAAAACGCCGCGCCAGCGCCGCATCTTTTTCCACATATTTCCGATATTCATCGAGGGTCGTCGCACCGACACAGTGCAGTTCGCCGCGCGCCAGCGCCGGCTTCAAAAGGTTTGACGCGTCCATCGCGCCGTCGGTCTTTCCGGCGCCGACCAATGTGTGCATTTCATCAATAAACAGAATAATTTCGCCGTTCGCGCTCGTGACTTCTGTGAGCACCGCTTTCAGACGTTCTTCAAACTCGCCGCGATATTTTGCGCCCGCAATCAACGATCCCATGTCGAGTGCTAACAGCATTTTGTCACGCAAACTTTCAGGCACATCGCCATTGACGATGCGCAACGCAAGCCCTTCGGCGATCGCGGTTTTACCGACGCCCGGCTCACCGATCAGGACAGGATTATTTTTCGTCCGCCGGGAAAGCACTTGCATCGCGCGGCGGATTTCTTCGTCGCGGCCAATGACCGGATCAAGCTTACCGTCGCGTGCGGCCTCCGTGAGGTCCCGCGCATATTTCTTCAGCGCATCATAGCCCTGTTCAGCAGATGCTGTGTCCGCCGTGCGGCCTTTGCGCAAATCGTTGATGGCTTCATTAAGCTTTACCGCCGTGACGCCGGCGTCTTTCAGGATTTTGGCGGTTCCCGCAGACGCCTCCATCGCAAGCGCCGTCAACAGCCGCTCCGCGGTGACAAAATTATCGCCGGCCTTTTTCGCGATCTCTTCGGCGCTCGCAAACACTTTCGCCATCGCCGGCGCCATATACAGTTGGCCGGCCGCCGCGCCATCAACTTTCGGCAATTTCGCGAGCGCATCCTCAGCGCCTTGAAGCGCCGCTTCCGGACGACCGCCGGCGGCGCGAATGAGGTTCGCGGCGAGGCCTTCTTCGTCGTCGAGGAGCGCCTTCAACAAATGCTCTGGCGTGAACTGTTGATGGTTTTCGCGTACCGCAACGCCTTGCGCCGCTTGGATGAGACCGCGCGAGCGATCTGTGTATTTTTCCTGTTGCATGTCCCGTGACCTTCCCAAAAGCGTCATGATGAAGACGCGCCCCTGAAGCGGCGACGCGCCATTGACTATTAAATGGGGATCGGTCAGATGTCCTGCAAGGCATACTAACCATGAAAAAAGGCCCGGAGACCAATGGTCAACGGGCCTTCTTCCAGAAGAAAATTGACGCCTACTCGCCGTCTGATTCTTTCTTCATCATCTCTTCTTCCATCGCCGCTTTCTCATTCATCGCGGCTTTCTCAGCCAATTGCGCGGCGTACGCGGCTTTGGCTTCGTCAAGCGTCACGGCGCCGTCATCGCCGCCCATTTCAAGAAACGCTTGCTTAGCTTCGGCCATTTTATAGTCGAGATATTCAGCTTCCGTGACCGAGCCGTCCGTATCCACATCGATTTTAGCGAATTTCGCTTCTAGCTTCGCCTCCCACTCGCCTGCGCCTTCATGGTGACCGGCGACAGCGGCGGCTGCGCCAAATGCAGCGACGCCAAGGATAGCGGATGTAAGTTTGATGTTCATGGCAATTACCTTTCTAAGTCCCTCAAAATAATCCTCGACGCACCCGCGTCGATCAGCGCATCATTACGCCGGGTTGCGCAGCGCCATGCGTTAAGGATCGGTAAAACACCGTTACCGATCCGTAAGCATTCAAAAAAGGATAGACCTTACACAGATTTACGAGTGATTCTTTAGAGACCGCTCGCGCCGATAAGCGTGCCGCCGTCAATGACGATCCCCTGCCCAGTGGTCCATGCGCCAGCCGGGCTCGCGAGAAATACAGCCGCTCCAGCGATATCATCCGGCTCACCGAATCGGCGCAACGGCAGCTGTTTTGTGATCATCGCTTCTACTTTAGGATCTTTCCAAAGCGCTTCAGCCATATAGGTCTTAACGACGCCCGGGCAGATACAATTGGCGCGAATGTTGTGGGGACCGTACTCAACGGCGAGGTTTCGTGCGAGCTGCAAGTCCGCCGCCTTTGAAATACCGTACACGCCTAATTCGGCATTGCCAGCGAATGCAGCGATTGAAGAAATAATAATGATCGCGCCGTCTTTGCGCTCTTTCATTTGCGGCAACACCATCTGAGAGAGCCAGTGAGAGGCTTTGACGTTACACGTCATGATCTTATCGAATTGCTCGTCTGATATGCCCGCAGACGGACCAAAATATGGATTGACCGCGGCGTTCGACACGAGAACATCAATCGCGCCAAAGGCTGCGTTCGCCCTATCGACGAGGTTCTGGAGATCTTCTTTGTGGGAGATATTGCACGATGTAGCCACCGCCGCCGCGCGGCCCTCGTGATCATTTATCGATTGGGCGACTGCTTCGCAGGCCTCAAGCGATCGGCTTGAAACGACGACATTGGCGCCATGCTGCGCCATCCGTCTTGCGACCGCTTCACCAATGCCCCGCGAGGCGCCGGTAATCACGGCTGTCTTGCCGGAGATATCGAAAAGCGAGTCTGCGAAGCGTGTCATCAATTAGGAAGCGACGACTTCTTCCGGCGTCTCAGGCGCGTCATCGGCGTCTTTTTTTGTTGTTCTTTTGGCGCGTTTGCGGCGTGGTTTTTTCTCTTCGGTTCCTGCATCGCCGTCCTCACCCGCATCGGCCTTCACAGGCGCCTCTTCTTTCGCGGCGCCGTTCGACCGCTTCGGCGCTGACGGAGCGTCTGCTTCCGCGCCGGGCTGCTCAATCGAGGGTTGTTCGCCGTCCGCATCCACCGTTTCCGAGGGCTGCGCTGGCGGCGCCGGCGGCTGCATGGATTTGATCAAGCGGAAATAATGCTCTGCGTGCTGCAGGTAATTCTCGGCGCGCACACGGTCGCCGGATGAAGCCGCATCCCGCGCCAGGCCCTGATATTTATCATAAATCTGATTGGCCGTGCCGCGAATGCGCACGTCCGGGCCGTTCGAATCCAACGCTCTATTCGGGTTTGCGCCGCCGCCTTGCCTGCGGCGTTGATTGCGGCCGCGCTTCATTGAGTTATTCTGTCTGTTGTTAGGCTTGTTCATCCCCGAACCAATCTTCTTTGCTGTTCAAAATCAAGGTCATCATCCGCATGTTTGTTCTTCGCGTCTGATGGATTTTCCGCACCCTTTTTGCGCCCCACGCTCCAGCTTTTTCGTTCTGCTAACGCAACGATATGTTGCGCCTGGAAACGAAACCTGATGGGTGGACCGGCCCAGCGCATATCATTTGGCGCTGCCTTGCCTTGATCAAAGAATAGCGATCTTGAGCGGCATTTCAACCGTTTTGTGCAATTAACCGGCGCCGCGCTCAATAATGAGGGCGCGCGGAACGCCGGCGAGATCGGCCCGCGTGGCGCAATGAGCGTCGGGGAAAGACGCCTGCGCCAGCGCCATGACGCGATCGGCCTGACCGGCGCCCAGTTCAAGAATCATTAACCCAGTCCTGGAGAGATGCGACGGCGCCGCCTGAAGAATAACGCGATAAGCGTCTAGGCCCTCCTCCCCGGCGAACAATGCGCCCGGGTCCTCATAGTCCTTTACCTCAGTCGGCAATGACGCCCGATCCCTCTCACTGATATAGGGCGGATTTGAGATAATTAAATCGAACGTAGCGCTCACCGGCGCGAACCAATCGCCAATCAACAAAGACAACCGATCCTCTACGCTATGAGCGCGGGCGTTCGTACGGGTCGCCTCAATCGCCACTGGATTGAGATCAACGCCAACGCCGACCGCAAAGGGAAAGTGCTTCAACAAAGATATAACCAAACATCCCGAACCGACCCCGAGTTCAAGAAGGCGGATGGGCGCCTCAGGCGGCCGCGCCTCGCGCGCAGCATCAATCAGCGTTTCGCTATCGGGCCGCGGCGTCAGGACGCCAGGCCTCATGGCGAATGTGAGGCCGTAAAATTCCTTGCGCCCCAGAATTTGAGCGATCGGTTCGCCGGCTGCCCGGCGCGCCGCCATGGCGTCGAGCCGCGCTCCTTCTTCGGATGACAGAGGTCTTGGGCCTTCAACAATAAGGCCTGCCTCATCGACGCCGAGGGCCGTCATGGCGAGAAGGCGCGCGTCAAGCATCGCTGTCGTTGAAGTCGGGAACGCCGTCGCGAGCCGTCGAACCGCTTGTTCAACGGTCACCGCGTCGCTTCTGTCGTCGGCCGCAATCATGCCACCGCTAAGCGTCAGACTGCATCGCCGCAAGCCGATCAGCTCGGTCCTGCATGATCAGCGCGTCAATGACCTCGCCGAGCCCGTCGCCTGCGATAATCTCGTCAAGCTTATAAAGCGTCAAATTGATCCGGTGATCCGACACCCGGCTTTGCGGGAAATTATACGTCCGTATACGTTCAGACCGGTCACCGGAGCCGACCATGCCCTTGCGGGCCTCGGCGCGTTCGGCGTCGGCGCGCGCCCGCTCCGCCTCATAGAGCCGCGCGCGGAGCACCTTCATCGCCTTAGCGCGGTTTTTGTGTTGGGACTTTTCATCCTGCTGGCTCACGACAATCCCGGTAGGCAAGTGCGTGATCCGCACCGCGGAGTCTGTGGTGTTAACCGACTGGCCGCCAGGACCGGAGGCACGGAAAACGTCAACCCGCAAATCGCTTTCGTTGACTTCGATATCAACTTCTTCCGGTTCGGGCAGGACAGCGACAGTTGCTGCAGACGTGTGCACCCGCCCTTGCGTTTCGGTTTCCGGCACACGCTGGACGCGATGAACGCCGCTTTCAAATTTCATCATCGCGTAGACGCCATGGCCGGAGACGTTCGCCTGGATTTCCTTATAGCCGCCAACTTCGGCTTCCGACTGTGAAAGCACTTCCACTTTCCAGCCGTTCAACTGAGCAAAACGCTGATACATGCGAAACAGATCGCCGGCGAACAACGCCGCTTCGTCGCCGCCTGTGCCGGCCCGCACTTCAAGGATGACGCTTGAATCGTCCGCTTTATCCTTGGGCAACAGCATAAACTGGAGCGCCTGCTCCAGAACGGGCTCGTGTTCTTTCAGCGTCGCAAGTTCATCACGCGCCATCTCCGCCATATCCGGGTCGTCGCTTTCGGCGAGTTCGGCCAGTTCCACTAGTTGTTTGCGCGTATCTGTTAACTCGCGAGCCTTCTCGACGACCGGCTTCAGCTCTCCATGCTCTTTGGAGAGACGGATGATCTCATCGGAGTCCGTCACTGACGACATCGCTTGCTCAATCGCTTCGAATTTTTCGATCAGAGCGTTGAGTTTCTCCTGCGGGATCATAAGCTTCTTTCAAATAAAAAACGCGCGGGAGATCGCCCGCGCGCTTGTATAACACGATGCGTTGCTATTCTGCGGCGACAGCTTCCGCCGATTCACGCGCCTGAATTTCTTCGGCGCGCTTTTCAACGAGACCGACAAGGTGGTCGACAAGCTCTGAATTGTCGATCCGGTGATCCACATCGCCGTCGAGATAGATCATGCCGTGTTCTTTCCCCGCGCCGCCGCCAGTGAAACCGATATCGGTTTCGCGCGCTTCGCCCGGACCGTTCACCACGCATCCGATAACGGACAATGTCATCGGCGTCGTAATATGCGCAAGCCGCTGCTCCAGCGTCTCAACGGTTTTGATAACGTTAAATCCTTGCCGCGCGCAGGACGGGCACGAAATAACATTCACGCCGCGGTGCCTCAGATTCAGCGACTTGAGAATATCAAATCCGGCCTTCACTTCTTCAACCGGGTCGGCCGACAGCGAAACGCGGATTGTATCGCCAATGCCCGCCCACAACATAGAGCCCAACCCGATCGCGGATTTGATCGAGCCGATGCGCAATCCGCCAGCTTCGGTCACGCCGAGATGAAGCGGACAGTCAATCGCTTCGGCGAGCGCATGATAGGCGGCGACTGTCAAAAAGACGTCGGATGCCTTCACTGAGATTTTAAACTCGTGAAAATCATTGTCCTGAAGAATTCTCGCATGGTCGAGACCGCTTTCGACCATCGCTTCCGGGCAAGGCTCGCCATATTTCTCAAGAAGATCTTTTTCGAGCGAGCCGCCGTTAACGCCGATGCGCATGGAGCAGCCATTGTCTTTCGCCGCTTTGATGACTTCGCGCACGCGCTCTTCGGAGCCGATATTACCGGGATTGATCCGTAAGCAGGCCGCGCCAGCCTCTGCTGCTTCGATGCCGCGCTTATAGTGGAAGTGAATATCGGCGACGATCGGCACAGGGGAATTCTTGCAGATTTCCTTCATCGCCGCTGTGGAGTCCGTATCCGGACAGGAGACGCGGACGATATCCGCCCCGGCTTCCGCGATTTCATTGATTTGCCGGAGGGTGGCCTGAGCGTCGCTGGTTAGCGTGTTCGTCATGGACTGCACGGCGATCGGCGCGTCGCCGCCCACAGGCACGTCACCAACCATAATCTGACGGCATTTTCTGCGTTCGATATCACGCCACGGGCGAACTGACATGGATAGGCCTCTCGTTACCTGCAACTTGGGTTCAAGTTTACCGCAACGGCTTATATGTCAAGTCCCGGTCGCCCTAAAGCGGCTAATTGAATTTCGCCCGAATTAGAGCGGCTTATTGAAGGGAAACGTGACCGTTTGCTCGAAGGCCGCCTGGGGCGCGCCATCGACGGTTCGCGGCGCGAAGCGCCAGCGGCGGATGGCGTTGAGCGAGGCCCTTTCAAAGCAAGCGTTTGTGGCGTCGACGACACGCTCGCTAGCGACGCCCCCCTCCACCGTCACCGTGAACGCGACAGTCACCGATTCTGTCGCCGCGGCCCCCGCCTCGCAGCGGCTCGGATAAACCGGCTCAACCTGTTCGATGGCGCGGGCTTCAATCATTAAGGGCAATTCGGGCGCAGGCTCGCCAATCGCTGGCGCCGCGGTCTCAGCCGGCGCCGGCGCAGCCGCTTCCACTGCCGGCAATCCGTCAAATTTGAATGGCGTTGTCACGGCGCGCGGGCGCGTGATGTGCCATGCGCACCAAAGGATGAAGATGAAGATCGCAAAGACGGCGAGCAACGACATATCGGACCGTTCCTGATCCGCGTCGGAATTCACCGCCACCGGGGTTTCACTCGCCTGCTCCACATCGGACACTGCCTCGAATCCCGCGTCCTGTTTGTACCGCGACACTACTGGCGCCGGATCGAGCCCCAGAGCTTCCGCATACCCCTTAACGAACCCGATCGCGAAGGGGCGCGACGGCAATGCGTCCGTCGCATTCTGTTCAATCGCAACCAGAAAGGCCGTCTTAATATGGGTGCGCTCGGAGATGTCCTCGACCGAAAGGCCCGCGTCTTCACGAACGGCGGCGAGAAACGCGCCGGCTGTCGCATAGGCGCCAAGATCAATCTGACCGTCGCGCAAACGCCGGCGCGCATCGTTCAGTTCAAGGATCTCTGCTGAATTCTCTTCGGTCGACACGGCACTCAAATCCTACAACGCAGGGCGTACTACTCCCTGACGAGCTTACCCCAACCAGCCGGTGATTCACACCGGTGCGCAAAAGGGACGTTTTCCCCAAATCCTAGCAGAATATTGCCTATCGAATGCTTAAAGCGCGCCCAAGGCGTGGTGCGTAAAGGTTGAGTTAACCGATCACCGCGCCTCTTGCGCGCAAGACCGTCTCGAACGCTTGACGCACGCTGCCGGGTTGCGCGAGCGCATCGCTCATCCACTCGGCGAGCTCGCCCGCATGGATTGACCGCACCATCCGGCGGAACGGGCCCACCGCCGTCGCCGCAATGGAAAAACGCCGAACGCCAACCGCGATGAGCGCCGCAGCCATAACAGGGTTCGAGGCCTGCTCCCCGCAATATGAAAGCGGCTTGCCCGCCGTCTCGGCTTTTTCGGCGAGCAATTTCAAAAAGCTTAAAAAGCCGGCTTCCATCGGATCATATCGGCGCTGTGTTAACTCGGATTCACGGTCCGCTGCGAAATAGAATTGCGCCAGATCGTTTCCGCCGACGGAGAGGAAATCGACCTTCGGCGCGATGTCCTCCACGCGCCAGGCAGCCGCTGGTGTTTCGATCATCACACCCACGGAAATATTCGCCGGCAATTCTTTCTGATGCTGACGCGCGAACTCAACTTCCTGTTGGACAAAGGCGAGCGCCGCGTCGATTTCTTCGCCGAGCGTCACCATGGGAAACATGATGTAGAGATGCTGTCCCGCGCTTGCAGAGAGAAGCGCACGCAATTGCGGTCTTAAATAACCGGGACGGTCCACCGCCATACGCATGCCGCGCCAACCCATCGCCGGGTTGGCCTCGATCCGCCGCTTCATATACGCCGCAGACTTGTCGCTCCCCAGATCAGCCGTTCGGAAAATGACCGGCTTCCCATCGGCCTTTTCAAGTATATCCCGGTACAGACGTTCCTGCTCCTTCACGCGCGGCAACTGGCGCCCAATGAGGAACGGTAATTCGGTGCGGAAAAGGCCGACGCCCTTTGCGCCCGTTGCTTCGAGGTGCGGCATATCGAGGGCGAGACCGGCGTTCATGTAAACATCAATCTCGACGCCGTCCTGGGTCACTGTCGGGAGACGTGCTTCCTTGGCGAACGCCGCATGCCGCTCCGACCGCAAATCTCTTTTCTCGCGATAGCTCTGCGTAACCTCCGCCGTGGGGCGAATATGCAGAACGCCTTCCCCGCCGTCGATGATCAGCGGATCCATGTCTTCGGTCAGGTCAAGCGCATTGGGGACGGCCGTTACGACCGGGATATCGAGCGCACGCGCCACAATAGCCACATGCGAGGTCGCGGAGGCGTCCACGAGAACAATCCCCTGAAGCTTGGCGCGATCATATTCCAAAAGCTCCGCGGGCCCCATAACCCGCGCGATAACGATGGCGCCGTCCGGAATATCGCGCGGCGCATCAAGCGCCTCACCGGAAAGGCAGCGCAAGAGCCTGTTGGAAAGATCTTCCAGATCGTGAAGCCTTTCGCGCAGATAGGGATCGCGCGCCTGACTGAGGCGCGCCCGATTTTCCGATTGCACGCGTTCGACAGCGGCTTCCGCCGTCAGGCCCGAAAAAACGGCGGTGCGCAGCTTTTCTTTCCATCCGCGATCATAGGCGAACAGCCGGTATGTTTCGATTATCTCACGTGACTCACCGCCTAGCTCGTCATCTGCAAGCATGTCGTCGACCGACTTGCGCAAGGTGACGAGCGCTTCTTCCAGCCGCGTCGCCTCACCGCCTGCGTCTCTCGAAAAAACCCGGTGCTTGGGCGCTTGGGCTTCTCGAAATACCGCAACGCCGATAGCGATGCCCGGCGCGACGCCAGCGCCTTCAAGGCGCTCTGGCCTATGGAGCATCTCATCGACGACTTGCGTTTCTTCCTTGTCCAACAACTCGCCGGACGCCGTGATCTCTGCGAGCAAAATCGCAACCGCTTGTACAGCTTCGATTTCCTCATCTGTGTATTCACGCCGCGCTTTATTCTGGATAACCAAAACGCCGAGGACTTTGCCGGAGCGAATAAGCGGCACGCCCAGAAATGAATGCAGCGGATCTTCACCGATATCGGGGAAATATTTGAAAGCCGGGTGCAAAGCCGCGTCCGCGGTAACCAGCGGCGACTGGCTGTCAGCGACCGCGCCCACAAGGCCCTCGCCCCACTTCATTCGGGTGCGGTGGATCGCTTCGCGTTTCAGGCCTTCGGTCGAATAAAGCTCCAATTCATCGTCGCCCCGCCGCAGATAGATCGAGCAGACGTCCGCTACAACGTGGCTTGCGATGACGCGTGTTAATTCGTCGAGGCGTTCTTGCGGCGTCGCCTCAATAGCGACAGCGTCATGCATGCGGCGCAACAACACCGTAATGCCGCGCTCGCCATGGCCGCCGTGGGGGGGTCTGGTCTTCTCAACGCTCATCGATGGATTAGGCCGCCGTCCGGTCGAGCCCGTAGGCGGTGTGAAGGGCGCGTACAGCGAGTTCGGAATATTTCGATTCAATCAATACGCTGATTTTTATCTCGGACGTGGAGATGTTCTCGATATTGATATTGTTCTCCGCAAGCGTTTCAAACATCGTGGCGGCGACGCCCGTATGGCTCTTCATACCGACGCCGATGACGCTGACTTTCACAACGTTGGAATTGCTCTGCAACGTCTCAAATCCAACGTCGCCTTTGATCGCTTCAAGCGTCTCGATCGCGCGGGCGAGATCGGACTCGTTCATTGTAAACGAAATATTGGCCGCGTCCGGCGCGCGCGATGGGCTTTGTACAATCATGTCCACATTGACACCGGCGTCGCCGAGATGGGTGAATATCTTGGCGGCGTTCCCTGGCCGGTCCGGTACGGACAACAGGCTGATCTTGGCCTCGTCATGGGACGGCGTGATGGCGCTGACAATTTGCTGCTCCACAATTTCTTCCTCATCACAAATTACGGTGCCGGGCCCCGGCGCGTCTGGCGCGTCGAAACTCGATAGAACGCGCAGCTTAACCTTGTGGGCCATCGCGAGTTCCACGGACCGGGTCTGGAGAACTTTCGCCCCCAAAGACGCCATCTCGAGCATTTCTTCGAAAGAAATCCGCTCGATCCGATGCGCCTGTTTATTGATGCGCGGATCGGTGGTGTAGACGCCATCGACGTCAGTATAAATATCGCACCGCTCCGCCTCAATCGCCGCGGCCAGCGCCACGGCGCTGGTGTCCGAGCCGCCGCGCCCGAGCGTTGCGATACGCGCGTCCGGCGCAATCCCTTGAAATCCTGCCACAATTGCGATTTCGCCGCCGTCGATCGCCTCGCACAGATTTGCCGCCGGAATGTCGTTGATCCGCGCTTTGGCGTGCACCTCATTGGTTTGCAGCGGAATTTGCCACCCCTGCCAGGAACGGGCTCTAAATCCTTGTTTTTGAAGAACAAGCGCCAGCAACGCTGAGGTCACTTGTTCACCGGTGGAAACGACGGCGTCATACTCAACGCCCCGCGCATCGAGCGCGGGATCCGGCGGCCCCGCCTCATCGCAGAGCGCCACAAGCCGGTTTGTCTCTCCGGCCATGGCCGACACCACAACCACGACCGACCGCCCCTCATCCGCCTCGCGTTTGACGAAACGCGCCACGTTGCGGATCCTGTCAAGGTCCGCCACCGACGTGCCTCCGAATTTCATAACGATGCGCGACAAGGGCGTGACGGTCCTACGATCTGAAAGCGCTGATGCGGCCCGCCGCCGCATGTTCCACTGGGCTAAGACGCGTATCTAAAGAGGCGGCGACCCGGACGCAAGGAGCGGAAAATGGCGAGCGAAACAATTTCGTCCACACAAGGCGGCGCGACGACGGTCGATCCGGCGGAAGTGGAAAAGTTTTCGAAGATCGCCGACGAATGGTGGGACCCGTTCGGGAAGTTCAAACCTCTTCACAAATTCAATCCGGTTCGTCTCGCCTGTATCCGCGACACGATCTGCATGCATTTTGATCGCGACCGCCACGAAAATAAGCCGCTCGCCGGCCTGCGCCTTCTCGACGTTGGTTGCGGCGGCGGCCTTGTGGCTGAACCTATGCGCCGGCTCGGCGCAGATGTCACCGCCATCGACGCGTCGGAGCGCAACATCAAAACGGCCATCGTTCATGCGCGCGAGGTTGGTCTCGACATAGACTACCGGGCCACGACTGCCGAAGCGCTTCTGGAAGCCGAAGGCGCGGCGTTTGACGTGGTTCTCAACCTTGAGGCGGTCGAGCATGTGGCGGATGTGGACTTATTTCTTCAGAGCTCGGCGGGGCTTGTGAAACCGGGCGGCGCAATGATCGTCGCCACCATCAACCGCACCTTGAAGGCCTTTGCTCTTGCAAAAGTCGGCGCCGAATATGTGCTCGGCTGGCTGCCGCGCGGCACCCATGATCCGCGTAAATTTCTGAAGCCCGAAGAGATCAGCGCGGCGTTGGCGCCGGCCGGCATGACCGTGATCTCGCGCGCGGGCGTCACTTATAATCCCCTCATGGACGCGTGGCGCATCGGCGAAGACACCGATGTCAATTATATGCTCACCGCCTTGAAAGACTGATCGCTTCAGCATCCGGCGCTGATCGCACGGACGCATCCTGTTGCTGTTGATCTGCGCCTAAATCCAGATTGTCAGCGCGATAAAGGCGGCGTAAAGCGCGAGCATGCCGACGGACTTCAGCGCAGCAACGATCACACGCGGTTTGACGCGCTCAAAGCTGACGCCGGCGGCGACGTCCGAGACCGCTTCCGCCACCTCTTGCGACAATGCGCTTGCGGAGTAATTGGATACGGCGACAACACGCCCGGCGGCGCCCGCTTTCAGTCGCGCATGCGTTTGTTCATACGCGCGGTCAAAGACGATAGCCGCGACGTATTCCTTCACAGCGCGTTTAATATTAAATCCGTAGGCGCGAAAGAGTCGCCACGCCGTTGGGGCGCGCGGCGCGATCCGAAAGACATCATATCCCACATAAGCGGCGATCAATGAAAGGACCGCGATGCGAAACTCCGCCTCGTCGATCACGCCAAAATGAAACAGGAGATACGCCGCGGCCACGAGGCCCGCTTTCGCCAAAAGCGTCAACGAATATTGGCGCAAGTGGAGATCGACCCGCGCATCCACTTGCCGGTCCAATTCGCGGATTGCGAGTTCTTTCGCCGCTTCAATCTCCGTAGGCAAACGGTCTTCGATTGTTTTGTCAGCAAACTTTCGCCCGAGCGCCACGGCGCCGCCCACGGCCGATATCGCCAGCAAAACGGCGCGAATCACAGCGCATCTCCAAAGAAATCCGGCAGGTGCGTCTCGAGCGCGGCCATCGCCGTCTCGTAACCGTCCTCGACCGCCTGATCGTAGCGCTTCCAGTCACGAATGCCGACGCCCGTGACCGCTGGGGTGATCATGATGTCGGCGGTTTTCACCGTCACCGCGTCCTCCCGGCGCGCGCTCGCCGACCGCATCAGCAGAGTGACGATTGGCGGGGCGGACCGAATCCCGTGCTTGCGCACCCAGGAAAAGAAACCTGGCGGATCGTCAAACGCGCTCGCCTCGATCGTACCACGGCGCGCCACATCGACGCCGACGGTGGCGCCGCGGTGCATGCCCGTCATGATGTCGGTCGGAAAATTGTTCATCACCGCGCCGTCCACCAGCAACGACCCATTAGCGACGACCGGCGGCAGGATGCCGGGCAAGGAGATCGAAGCGCGCAGTGCGTCGCGCAAAAGACCGCGCCGGTGAATGCGGACGGCGCCTTCCGTCAGTTCTGAAGAGACGCAAAAGAACGGCAACTCAATATCCTCAATCAACGCATCGCCGAAATGGCGCTTGAGCCGTTCCTCAACCAGCTTTCCGCGTGTCAACGCCACGACGGGCAAGACATGGTCGCCAAGCGGGTTCGATTCAACGAAGGCGTCGCGAATGCGTTCTTCAATTTCGTCATCATCCCAGCCCATGGCCGCGCAGGCCGCGATGATCCCGCCCATGGACGCGCCGCACGCGAGATCAATGCTGATCCCTTTTTCCCGCAACGCCTTGATGACGCCGATATGCGCATAGGCGCGCGCACCGCCTCCCGATAGAACGATCCCTACGGAACGGCCGGCGACAATTCTCGCGAGCCGGTCGAGGCAGGCGCCGGAGCGGCAATGGAACACCCGGGCCGCGCTGATGGCGTCGATCCAGTCGACAATCGGACAGGCGGGTACGCCTTCATGGATCATCACAAGATCGACGAGACGAAACTTGCGGGCGCGCGCCCCCGCCTCCGTCGCCATGGGGAATGGCCGCGGCGGGCGCGCATCGCGGCGGGCGAGCACCAGAAAGCGATCAGCGTGACGCAGCACAAAGCGGTACCACGACGTGTCCTCCACGCGCGCAGCGAGGACGAGAACATCGTGCTCTTCTTCCTGGCGATCAAACGCAAAGCTGTCCGGCGCTGTATCGCTCACCGGAAATGTTTTCGCTTTCAGTCCCATGCCGGCGATCAAGTCAGCGAGCGTTCGCGCGTATTCATCAACGTCTATTGAACGCGAGGCGCCGATAAGCGCGAATATGCGCGGCGCCGATCTATTAAAACTGAGCTTCGGACGCCGCGCTCTCGACAAGGCGAGACGCGCCAGCGCCGCAGCGAGATCGCCATGTTCTTCCAACAAGTCCGTATACGTCTCCCGATCAATCGAGAGAATTTCGCTATCGCGGAGCGCATAAACGGACGCCGAATGCGGCTCGCCGGACAGGATTGACATCTCCCCGACCGGCTCTCCGGAACGAACATAGCCGACGACGTCATCCTCGCCGCTTTGGGTCTTGCGCACGACGATTAAGCGCCCGGAAAGGAGAAAATGAAGCCGCTCGGCGGGCGCGCCCTGCTCAAAAAGTGGCCAACCGCCAGCGATAGAATACCACCGCCCCGCACGCGCAATCTCATGCGTCACCGCATCATCGAGCGCGTCGAAGAAGGGCAATTCATTTAATCGTTCGAGAACATGTCGCATTCGTTCCAGCTAGCCCCACGCCGCGAGTAGATGCAAGCGGGTTAGCTGGCGGCGGTCGGGTTCAAAATTGGTACGAATTCACAGCGGCGCACCCGTCATTCACACGTTCGATTAGCTTGTCCACGGTGCGCCGCCATGCCGCCCGCCCCTCGCTGGAAGGAAGGCGAGTGCAAGGGAATAAACACCAATGGAAGACGCTTGACACAATATAACCAACCGGTTACTTTTAGCTTCATGTCGAAAGGCGAACAGACCCGTCAGCGTATTGTCGAAACAGCTTCTGAGCTGTTTTGGACCCGCAGCTATCACGGCGTCAGCGTCGCCGAAATCGCTGATGAAGCGAGCGTCAACAAAGCCTCCCTTTATCAATATTTCGGCTCGAAGGAAGAGCTCGCGCTTGCAGTTGTCCTTCAGCAACGCGCGTGGGCGATCGAAGGCGTTTTTGAGCAAGCCTTTAAAGACGCGCGCGCGCCGGAGGCCAGGCTTCGGCGTATTTACGAGATCGTTTTCTCCAATCATTCTGCGTTGAAAAAAGACACAGGATTTGCGCGAGGATGCCCCTTTATAAACTCGGCGATGGAGCTCGCCGACGCAAACACAGATGTGCGTGAAGCGGTTGACGCCACTTTTTCCGCCTTCGGTGCATATTATCGCAAGATCGTAGACGAGCTTGCGCCGAAGTCAGCCAAGCCCGCCGACAAAAAAGCCGCTGTAAAGGCGCTCCTCAGAAATATGAACGGCGCCATGGTGGCGTCCAAAATCGAACAACGCCCCGCCGCCATTATGGAAGCGCTCCCCGCCGCGTTTTTGCTCGCGAGCGCCCCGTCATAAAAATTTTTTCCCCGAAATAACCAACCGGTTACTTATCAGAAGAAGGAACAGAAAATATGTCGTCTTTGAAAAGCCTCTTAATTGGCGCAGCGGCCCTCGGCCTGTTAGCGGCTGTCCCAGCCTGCACCAATATCCCGCAGCCAACATCCACGGCGGTCAGCCAATACTCGCCCCAGTCACGCATTATTGAAGGCTTTGATGTGAGCACCGTGACCGATGCGCCGCTGGATATTATGATCATTGTACGGCTCGACGCTTCGCCGGAAGACGTGTGGGATCTCGTCGGCGATCACAATCGTCTCAACGATTGGTTTCCGAAAATTGCGTCGTCCTATATTCTGGAAGACGAACCATCGACCAATCGCGATTTTGAATTTCTGTTCACCCGCCAATGCGAGTTCGACGGAGACATCCTGACCGAGGACATTCCATTTGATAACGGCGTAAATGCTTACGCCTACTCAATCAACGCCGATCGCACCAATGTCATGGTGCCGATGTCTGATCATCTCGGCATGTTTGTGGTCGAACCATATGGAGAAGCAGGCAGTCTGCTCACCTGGAGACAATATTGGAAAAAAGGGTTCATGGGCCAATTCGCTGCGCCCTATATGCGCGGCAAATATATGGAGCCCGCGATTGACAGCCTCATCGAACGTTTTGGGGGCGAACGCGTTTCCCTCACGGAGGCCTAGAGACGCATATGAACGCCAAGAAATTCGCCCGGCGCTTTGGGCCCTGGGCGGTCGTGACCGGCGCTTCATCCGGTATCGGCCGGGAATTCGCCGAACAGCTCGCGGCCGTGAAGATAAACCTGATACTGGTCTCGCGGCGGCTGGAAAAACTTGACCAGATCGGCGCGGAGCTTGCCTCAAAATATCAGATTGAAACGCGCTCAGCCGCTCTCGACCTTTCCACTGCTGATTTTCTCCCAGGTCTCATTGCAGCGACGAAAGAGTTCGACGTCGGGCTCATTGTTTCGAACGCGGGGGCCGACCATATGGGCGCGCTCCTCAAAGTGCCGCTGGAAGACCTGCGCGCGATGCAACGCCTAAACGCAGCATCTCATCTTGATATTGCGCATTATTTCGGTTCCCACTTTTTTCAAACGCGTAATTCAGCAGGCCTGCTCTTCGTCTCTTCAACGGCGAGCTTGCAAGCAACCCCGTTGCTGGCGAACTACGCCGGAGCAAAAGCTTATGTACGCACCCTTGCACAAGCACTGAACTACGAGGTCAAGGGTACGGGGGTACATTCTTGCGCTCTAATCGCAGGTCCGACATCGACGCCGGCTTTTCACAATCGCACCGATATCGACCTCAATTCGATGCCGATGCCGCCGATGAAAGTACAGCCCGTGGTTCGCGCGGGTCTGCGCGCCATCGCCGAGAATAAAGCCTATACGATTCCCGGATTCATGAATTCGATGATGGATTTAATGGGACGTAAAATCATGACACGCGGTATGGCGGCCAGCATGTGGGGCATACTGATGAACCGTGCTGCGCCGGAAAATCTGAAAATCTCCAAGAGGAAAACCTGATGACCTTTGAATACGCACTTCTAGCTGTTGCGGCGCTCCAATTTGTGCTCATCGCCATGGACGTCACCTATACCTACGCCACCCGGGGGTTCGGATACGGATTTTCTTCAAACCGTGCGCCAGTCGAGCGCGGCGCGTTCGGGCGCCGCATCGAAAACGCATACCGGAATCAAGTTGAGGCGAATGCTTACGCCGTTCCTGTGCTTGCGGCGGCTGCGATCATTGGTTTGGCGTCGCCCATGGCCAGTCTCGCCGTGCTTGTCCACGTCGGATGCCGTCTGGCCTTCGCGCTCGCATATTACACGGGAATTCCTTTTATCCGTGTCCCGTTCTGGGTCGCCGGCTGGATGTCCGTTGCGGTCATCGGTTATGAAGCATTTGCGGCGGCCACAGCCTGATCACAACTAACAAATGGCGCCGGCGACAATCTCGGTGTTGTTCGACGTAAAATTCGACTGCGAGTACACGCCGCCGTTGCGCGAGAATTTCGTCTGCCCCCGCCTACCTTTTGCAATCCGAAACAGCTTGATTGATCGTTCATGAGCGTCGCCGGCGTTCGACCATCATTTTAGCGATAACTTGCCGCGCTAGCCTCATAGAAATCGGGCTTGGCTGAATAATTGCCGCACGCTGGTTCGCCGCCATTCTCAAGTGGTCGGCATTCGTCGGAGAAGTTGGGTGCGGGAGCAGGATTTGAACCTGCGACCTTCAGGTTATGAGCCTGACGAGCTACCGGACTGCTCCATCCCGCGCCAACGTCACCAACGCCGGAGCGTCGAGACGCCGTGTATGCCCACGCGCTCGGGAAATTGCAACCGTTTTGTGCGACTTTCGCCAAATTCGCCGGAACGATTTTTCGGCGCTAATTCGGCAAGGCGAACGCGACAAGTTTGTCGTTCAATGTGGCGGCCATCTGCGCGCACCTTTTGCGCCCAAGCAGTCCGCTTGCCCAATCTGACCAGACGTGATCTTTCAACCGCAAAAATTTCCACGTTGATCGCCAAAGAAAGCGCCCTTAAGTGCCCACCGACTCCCAGAGCGACGTTGCGCCGCCGACAGCGGCCCAAAGCCTTCCGCATCAAGCGCGGCCCTGGGCGTTCGGCCTGCTTCTCATAGGCATGGTGTGTATGGGCATGGGGCAGACGATTGTGTTTGCGGTCCTGCCGCCCATTGCGCGTCAAATCGGTCTCGCCGACGGGCAAGTGGGCGCGATCTTCATGTTGTCCGCGATTTTTTGGGTGTCGCTGGCGCCGCGTTGGGGCCGGCTTAGCGACGGGCGCGGTCGCCGCCCCTTTATCCTCATCGGCATTGGCGGATTCACTGTCTCCATGGTGCTCTTCGCCACCGCAATCCGGCTCGGCATGGACGGTGTTCTGAGCGGCGCGGCGCTCTATGCGCTTATCCTCTCTATGCGCAGCATTTACGGGATAATCGGTTCCGCCCAGCCGAGCGCCGCGCAGGCCTATATCGCGGACCGAACCACGGCGCACGAACGCACCAAAGCACTCGCCAATGTGGGCGCCGCATTCGGGATCGGCGCGATGTTCGGCCCGGCGTTCGCCGGGGCCACTGTGGGGTTCGGGGCCTTGGCGCCGCTTTATGGCGTCGCAGCGATCGGCGCGGCGGCCTGGCTCGCGGTTTTTTTCTTTCTCCCCGAACATAACCCGCCGCGAAGACGCGAAGCGCCGCCGCGCGTCAAAATCAGCGATCCGCGCTTGCGGCCGTTCCTGATTTTCGGCCTCGTCGCCGGGGCGATCAGCGCCGTGCCGGTTCAAATGATCGGGTTTTACTTCATTGATATTCTGGCTCTGAATGATGAAGAAGCATTGGCGAAAGTTAGCTTCGCCCTAACAGCGTCCGCCATCGCCGGGCTCTTTGCGCAGCTCGTGCTGGTTCGCAGGCTTTCACTTTCGCCGCGAACACTTTTACGAGCGAGCCCGCTCATCCTATTGGCCGCCCACGGACTTTTCGCGGTCTCATCGAGCTTTCCCATGCTTGTTCTCGCCGCCACATGCAGCGGGCTCGGATGGGGCATGGCGATGCCGGGCTTTACGGCCGCCGCGTCGCTCAGCGTGACGCCGCGCGAACAAGGCGTGACGGCGGGCCTTTCCAATTCCGCCGGCGCGTCCGGGTTTATCATTGTCCCACCGATCGGTTTCACGCTTTACGCGATTGATCCGCGCGCAACCTTCATCCTCACAACGCTCGCCTCGCTTGCGCTGATTGCGTTCGTTTATAAGAGCCAAGCCATTCGCAGCCTGAAAGCCGGCGCTGCGCGCTAATCCGGTAAGAAATCATTCACCATACCAATTGCGGCTCTCCCTGGTTCATTAACAATCCGTCCCTATATTAGAGGGGCAACGGGAGGCAGCTATGTCGAATTTCTTGAGATGGAATCTCTTTATCGCAACGCTCATCGGCGCGTCGGTCGTCGTCTATGCAATCTGGAATGGCATTGACGCGAACCTTTTCAAGTTTGTCGTATCCTTTCTTGTGGTCACCGGCTCTGTCGCCCTGATTTATCTCATTGGCCGCACCGGTTCTGAAGGTCCGTCCGGAAACTAACGCGGCGAACCAGGGCGCACGACATGGTCATCGCAAAGACAGAGCATTGGGCGAAAGCGAACGCGCGGCTCAATGAAGCCCTCGACATCGACGATGGGCTGGCGCCCCATCGCCTGCGCGCGCCATCGCGGATCGACAGCCATCTGCCCGACCGCCCCGAATTCAAATCATTCGCCGCAAGCTATGCGAAAAGAATTCAGCCGTTTCTCCTTGAGAAAGAAGCCGAGCTTGCGCGCATCGAAGCGGCGCTGAAGCGGAACCGCAATCCAGCGATCGCGCTTGCGCTGCTTGGACTTTTGGGGCCATGGCGCCTATTTCTGGGAGACAGCGATTTCGGATCGTTCCTTTCGACCTGTCTCATGCTTGGGAGTTGGGCCGCCGCAGCGGGGCTGATGCTCCCCCATTGGCGGGCGAAAACACGCGAGCGCCGCGGCGTGAAGAGCGAAATTCTGCAGTTTGTCGCCACCGAGTTGGGGCTTAATTACCGGAACGGTCACCGTCCGCCTGTCGCATTCAAAGAATTGCTCGCCTGGAATCTTCTCCCGCAACATGACAAAGCCTATTTCGACGACAGCTTTTCCGGCGCCTGGCGTGGGGTCGATTTCACGTTCTGCGAAGTCCGCCTCACGGAAGAGCGCGGCAGCGGTAAGAGCAGACGCGAAGTCACCGTGTTTCAGGGACACGTCATCAAAACCCATTTCCAGGAAAAGCTCTTTGGACGCACCATTATCGCGCCGCGGCGCTGGCTGAACAATGGCCACCTGCGTCGCTACAGGAAAGCCGGTTTACGCGATGTGGGTTTCGTGTCTCGAAAATTCGAAGAAATATTCGACGTTTTCGGGAGCGACCAAATGGAAGCGCGCTATATCTTGGATCCGATCCAGATGGAAACGATGATGGCGCTTGCGGGCGAACAAAACGGCAAAGGGCTACGCGCCATTTATTCCGATCAGGATATTATCGTCGCATTTCCCGGCCAGGATTATTTTGAGCTTGATCGCAATTCAAACGCCATCGCCGATCCTGCGCTCATGGGGCGCATTCTTCGCGAGCTCGACGCCGTATTCAATCTGATTGACCTGACGCTCAAGCGCCGGGACGAGAACTAGGCGCGCGCTCGAACCATCTCAAAAACAAAGCCGGTCTCGGCCACGCCGAATTAAAGCGTTGATCAGCCCTTCTTTTCCCCGATCGGCTTCACGACCTTGATGTGAACTTCTTTCATTTGCGCCGGATCTGCTTCTGCAGGCGCGCCCAGGAGCAAATCTTCAGCCTGCTGGTTCATGGGGAACATCGTTACCTCACGGATGTTCTCCTGGTCAGATAGCAGCATGACGATGCGCTCAAGTCCCAGCGCGCATCCGCCATGGGGCGGCGCCCCGTATTTGAAGGCGTTCAACATGCCGCCGAATTTTTCCTCGACGACTTCGGGTCCGTATCCGGCGACCTCAAAGGCCTTATACATAATGTCCGGACGGTGGTTTCGGATAGCGCCGGAGCCAAGCTCGTATCCGTTACAGACAAGATCGTACTGATAGGCTTTGAGCGCCAAATAGTCCTCGTCGGTCTTCGCCGCCTCCAACGCTTCGAGACCGCCTTGCGGCATCGAGAATGGATTGTGGCCGAATTCGACTTTCTTGTTCTCCTCGTCCCATTCATACATCGGAAAGTCGACGATCCAGGCGAGCGCAAACTGGTCTTTGTCGGACAGACCCAACTCATCGGCGATCACGTCGCGCGCGCGGCCGGCGACAGCGATGAACTCAGACGGTTTGCCGGCGAGGAAGAACGCAGCGTCGCCATCCTTCAAGCCAAGTTGCGCGCGCACCGCTTCAGACCGTTCGGGTCCGATATTTTTCGCGAGCGGGCCTTTCGCCTCGCCGCCCTCGCCGAACATCATATAGCCCATGCCGGGCAAGCCCTGCTTTTGCGCCCATACGTTCATGCGGTCGCAGAAAGCACGGCTGCCGCCAGTCGGCGCCGGGATCGCGCGGATTTCCGTTCCGGGTTTTTCAAGAATGCTGGCAAAGATCTTAAAGCCGGAGTCACGAAAATGATCGGAGACAATTTGCATTTCGATGGGATTGCGCAGGTCAGGCTTATCAGAGCCGTATTTCAGCATGGCGTCGTCATAAGCGATCATTGGGAACGGATAGGCCGTGACTTTCCGGTCGCCCGCGAATTGCGCAAATACATCGCGCGTCACCGGCCCTACCGCATCGAACACATCCTGACGCTCGACGAAACTCATCTCCAGATCGAGCTGATAAAACTCACCCGCGGACCGGTCCGCGCGCGCATCTTCATCGCGGAAGCAGGGCGCAATCTGATAATAGCGATCAAACCCGGACACCATGATCAATTGCTTGAAGATTTGCGGCGCTTGCGGCAGCGCGTAGAATTTTCCCGGATGCAGTCGCGACGGCACGAGAAAATCGCGCGCGCCCTCCGGCGACGACGCCGTCAGGATCGGCGTCTGAAAATCGGTGAATCCCGCCTCTTCCATGCCGGTGCGGATCGCTTTGACGACTTTTGAGCGAAGCATGATGTTCGCGTGCAGGGTCTCGCGGCGCAAATCGAGATACCGGTATGTCATGCGAATGTCTTCCGGGTAGTCGGGCTCGCCGAAAACCGGCAACGGCAAATCGTCCGCGGCGGATAACACGTCGAAATTCTCAATGCGGACCTCAATCTCGCCGGTGGGCAGATTTGGGTTGATCACCTCATCGTCACGGGCGACCACCCGGCCCTCCACCTTGATGACGCTCTCCTGGCGAACTTTTTCGACCTCGCCGAAGAAAGGCGCCTCCGGCTCGACGACGAGCTGCGTCAGGCCGTAATGATCGCGCAGGTCAATGAACAAGAGCCCCCCATGGTCGCGTTTGCGATGCACCCAACCGGACAGGCGGACGGTTTGCCCGACTGCGTCTTTGCGCAGGGCTTCACAGGTGTGGGTGCGGTAGGCGTGCATGGGAGATCGCTTTCTGGAACAAGGAGCTGAGTGCAGCGCAGTGACCCGTTCGCCGTTACAATGTCAAGATGCGCCGGTGGTCACGCCCTTCGCCAACGCGGCGACGGCGCCGGACGGGGATGCGGCGAAGCGTCCAGACTGTGCGACGAACCGGGCCGTTACAGTTGTAAAACCCGCTTTACGTTTCGATTAGCGCGCCTAAATTGAAGGCGCATCAATGGCTTAAAACAGGGGCGTATTTATGTCTGAAAGACCACCACTACTCTGGGATCTCGTGCGAATGGTCATCAAAATGATCGTCGGCGGGTTCGTTGTAATCGGACTTGTGTCGTGCGGTGTCGCGACAGTCGCTGGCGCGGGCGCTTCCGCAGGCGGCAAGAAAGTCGAGAAGAAAGCGGAATCCCAATTCATCTACGGCGAGGAAGATAGCGGCAATGCGATCATGCAGGTCGAGATCAAAGGGCCGATCCTGACACACAAACCGGACGACGCTGACGGCGGCTTTTTCGGATCGCTGATCCCGGTCACCTATGGTTACGAGGTCAAGGAACAACTTCTCAAAGCCGCAAAAGACGACAGCGTGAAAGCGGTGATGATGTTCGTTACGACGCCTGGCGGTTCTATTGTCGGCAGCGAAGCGATCCATGACGGCGTGTTGGCGGTCAAAGCAGCGGGCAAGCCGGTGATCAGCTATGTGGACACGATTTCCGCCTCGGGCGGCGTGTGGTCGACGGCCGCCTCTGACAAGATCTTTGCTGACCATGGCTCGATCATCGGCTCCGTCGGCGTGAACTTCGGGAATATTCAATATTTCGATGACCCTATCGCCGTCGATGGCGGCATCTTCAGCGGCGGTATTGAAACCCGCGGCGGCGTCAAAACCAAGTTCATCGGCGCGGGCCTCGGCAAAGATATCGGCAATCCGTTCCGTCCGATGACGGAGCGTGAGGAGCGTTTGCTGAACCAGATGGCGGAGGAGTTCTACGTGAAGTTCCTCGACCATGTGGTGGAAAACCGCGGCATGGACCGTCAGGCGCTGATCGAACAGCATGGCGCGATGATCTATTCCAACGATTTCGCCCAGCAATATGGGTACATTGACGACACGAAAACCTATCAGGAAACCCTCGCCTATATCGGCCAGCAAATCGGCGCCGAGGGCGATGACTGGAAGCTGGTGTCGCCGCCCACGATCGAAAAAACGCCGTTTGAGGAACTCTTCGGCGCAAGGGTAAAAGGCGTTAACCTTGAGCAGGCCGCGCGCATTCAGCACAGCGCGATGTGCAAAGAATTGACAGCCGGCCCCGTGGCCATGTCAACGCAGAAGCTCGTGGGTTTGTGCGGCGTATAAAAGCCGTCACGCACCGTTAACTATCAACAGCCCCGCATCGTCGGGGCTGTTTTTTTATCACTTTGCGGGCCTCGAAATTTTCTGCAAGAATTTGCATTTCGCGCGAGACGCAGCGCGCAGAAGTTGCTAAGCCCGGGCGATGCAAGTGATTACCGATACTGACGCCCTCGCTGCGTTTTCGAGGGAGCTTCGAGACAAGCCTTTCGCCGCCGTCGACACAGAATTCATGCGGGAGAAGACCTACTGGCCAATTCTGTGCCTCATTCAGGCCGCCGCAGACGGCGTTGAAGCGATCATCGATCCCATGGCCGAGGGGATGGATCTCACCCCCTTTCTGGAGGTTATGGCAGACAAAAACGTGGTAAAGGTTTTCCACGCGGCGCGCCAGGACCTGGAGATTTTCTACAAGCTCATGGGCGAAGTGCCGGCCCCGCTTTTTGACAGCCAAATAGCGGCGATGGCCTGCGGATATGGCGATCAAATCGGGTACGAGCCATTAATGCGCAATCTGTTGAACGCGCGGATCGACAAGGGGTCGCGCTTCACCGACTGGGCGCGACGGCCGCTCACCGAGGCGCAATTGAGCTATGCGCTCTCAGACGTCACTCACCTGCGCGACGCTTACAAGTTATTAAAAAGAAACCTTGAAGAAGACAATCGAACGAGTTGGGTTGCTGAAGAGGCTGAGAGCCTCTTGGATCCGGATCTCTATCTGATCAAACCGCGCGATGCATGGAAGCGCTTGAAACTCCGCAATGTACGGCCCGGCGATTTGGGCCCCCTCCTCAAGCTCGCCGAATGGCGCGAGCGCGAAGCGCAGGAACGCGACTTACCGCGCGGACGGGTATTGAGCGACGAGAGCATTTTCGAACTCGCGCGATTAAAGCCAGGAACGCCCCAGGAACTGGGCCGCGCGCGTTCAATTTCAAAAGGGTTCGAGCGTTCAAAAACAGGCGCCGCCCTTCTCGACATGGTCGCTGAAGGACGCCGTATGGAGAAGGATACGCTCCCGAGCATTGGCCAAAAACAACAGCGCGCGACGCCGCCGGCTGACGTTGTCGATCTCTTAAAGGTATTATTGAAAAAGCAGTGCGAAGAATTTTCAGTTGCGCCGAAACTGATTGCATCGAGCGCTGATCTTGAAGCTATCGCACTCGATGACAATGCGGACGTGCGTGCGCTGCAGGGGTGGCGCCACGAGATTTTCGGTATGTTCGCCCTTCAATTAAAGCGCGGCGAAATCGCGTTAAAGCTAACGGGCGGCGCTGTGCAGATCATTCCGACTTAGCCTTAGTCGTTCGCATAACGCTCGACGGGTTCCACTTCGAAAGCGCTCGCGAGCGACTGCAACCGGCGGCGCGGAAACTCCTCCATCAATGCGCCCACATCCGCAGGCGCGCGAAAAACGAGAGCGCCCTCCTCAAGCGACAGTCGGCAATCGCGCAAGAGGCTCGGCGCTTTCGGCGCAAGCGCGCCCGCGAACCGCATGGCCAAGCCCAGACGGATCGCGCCCTGTTGATCTTCCCAGGATAAAAGCCCCATCGCCTGATCGTCAGGAAACGCCGCGCGCCGCCCCTCATGGCGGACGAACAACGCCAACGCCATAGCCGCGCGGCCCTCATGCGAAATTGCATAGAAGGGCGCTCGCAGCGCCGTATCGAAAACATGTTCACCGCGAAGGTCGGGATGAAAATAGGCGCCGGTGTCGATCATCAGGCAGGTCGCCTCGCGCAATTGGCGCTGCGCCGGTGTTTCATCGGGAAACATCGGCGCCGTCATCGCCGACACCGCCTCTCCAAAGGCGAGAGCGGGCGACAAGCGCTCCGCATAAAACCCGGCGCCGGCAAGCAACGGATCGATCTTTTTTTCTTCATCCGTTAACTGATCATAGAGCAAGCCTTCGCGCACGCCGCCTGCCGATACAAACACTTTTTCGGCGTTCATCCGCTTCAGAACAGCCTTTAAAACGAGCGCCGCGTACGGCAAGGTATCGATGCGCCGACGCGGAATTCCCGGAATTTCTTCCAGCGACCGCCGGCTTTGCCGCGCTACAAGATCGCACATTTCGATCGCATCGCTCTGGCTCATCTCATACCCGTGAAGAATTGAAAGCGGATAGCTGCGCAACCGCATATGAATCCGCGCAACCGCGCGCCATGCGCCGCCAACGGCGTAGAGCGTGTCAAACTTTTTCGGTTTCACCCAGGACAGGCTATCAATTTCACGGCTGATAACCGATTTGGCTTTATCGAGATTGTTCCCGGTGTCCTGCATAAGACGAAGCGGGCCGATCGAAAGGCTCGACCTGTCCTTGATCTTACGCTCTTTGACCGACACTAGCTCAAGACTGCCGCCGCCCATGTCGCCAACCAGTCCCTCAGCGGCCGGATGATAGGAAATGACTCCCAACGCCGCGAGTTCTGCTTCTTTTTCGCCATCGATGACTTCTACGTCGAAGCCGAGTTTCTGCACTTGCTTGACGAAAGCACGTCCGTCGCTCGCTTCCCGGACAGCGGCTGTAGCGATGGCCCGCGTCGGCGGGTCGCCATGTTCGCCGAGCAGACGGCGAAAGCGCTGAAGCGTCGCCAGCGCAAATTCCACCGACGCGCTGTTGAGCGCCCCGGATGCCGTCATGTCCCGGCCGAGACCGCACAGCGCCTTTTCATTGCAGATCGACGCAGGCGCGCGGCGGCTGCCGTCGAAGATCACAAGACGGACGGAGTTCGAGCCGATATCGACCACAGCCCGTTTCGTCGAGCTCATCTTGGGCGATGTCGCCGCCATACTGGTTCTCGCTTCTACGCTGCGGTTTCCTGAAGGATGCTTCGCCGATTCGGGTTCGCCTGGACCATGTTTCTACTTCTTCGGCTTCAACGCCTTCGGCGCATTATATTCGATCGCCGCCCCCCTTCCCGAAAGGCTGGGATTGATCATCATATAAGTGTGCACATTGAAGGGCGCGGCGCTCTTCGGGGGTTTCACACGCACATATTCGCCGCTCGGTTTAAGCCGCCAGCTCTGCGCCTCGTCATTAAGATTGGCCACCATGATCTGATCGAGAATCTGGCTGTGCACGGTCGGGTTATCGATCGGACAAAACACCTCCACCCGGCGGTTGAGATTGCGCGGCATCAGATCGGCCGAAGAGATGAAGACTTTTGCTTTCGGGTTGGGAAGCGGCGCGCCGCCGCCGAAGCAGTAAATGCGCGCATGTTCCAGAAAACGGCCGACAATGCTTTTGACGCGAATGTTCTCCGACAGACCCCGCGCGCCCGGCCGCAAACAGCAGATTCCCCGAACCACCAGATCGATCTGAACCCCTGCTTGGCTCGCCTCGTACAATTTGTCGATAATGACGCCGTCCACCAACTGGTTCATCTTCATCCAGATTGAGGCCGGCCTGTTCGCCTTGGCATGGCGAATTTCTTCATCGATGAGAGCGGTGATCCGTCCCCGAGCGTCGATCGGCGCCACGGCGAAGCGTTCGAAACCGTCGGGCCGCGTATGGCCTGTGACATAGTTGAAAACCTTGGCGGCGTCGCGCCCGATTGCGGGGTCGCACGTGAAGAGCGATAAATCCGTATAGATTTTCGCCGTCACCGAATGATAATTGCCGGTCCCCACATGGACATATGTGCTTGTCTTGTCGTCTTCCTGGCGCACAATAACCGAAAGCTTCGCATGCGTCTTATATTCGACAAATCCGTGGACGACATTGACGCCGGCGCGCTCCAGCGCCCGCGCCCAATTGAGATTGGCTTCCTCGTCAAAGCGCGCCTTCAGCTCCACAAGGGCGGTGACATTTTTCCCGGCTTCCGCCGCTTCGATGAGCGCTTCGACAATCGGCGACTGTTTCGAGGTTCGATAGAGCGTCTGCTTGATCGCCAGCACGTTCGGATCGTTCGCCGCCTGCTTCAGGAACTGGACCACCACGTCAAAGGATTCATACGGGTGATGGACGACGATGTCCTTTTCCTGAATGGCCGCGAAACAATCGCCGCCATGCTCGCGAATTCGCTCGGGAAAGCGCGGCTCATGCGCAACGAACTGAAGGTCTGCGCGGCTTTGCGGGATAAGCTGGGAAGTTTGCGTCAGCCCCAGAATGCCGTCGATGACCACGACGTCGCGCGTGCTCACTTTCATCCGTTCGGCCACCAACGTGCGCATGCGCTTCGGCGTCGACGCATCGGTTTTCAAGCGAATGACATCGCCGCGCCGGCGACGCTTCAACATGGACTCAAAAACCCGGACGAGATCTTCAGCTTCTTCTTCAATTTCAACGTCAGAGTCTCTGACAATCCTGAACGCGCCCGAGCCTTTCAGTTTGTGGCGCGGGAACAGGTGGTCGATAAATTTAACAATGACCTTCTCAAGGGCGATGAAGCGCACGCGCTCCGGGCTCTCGCCGTCCGCATCCACATTGGGCAACTGGATAAACCGCGAAACCTTTGCGGGAAGCGGTAAAAACGCGGTGAGGATCGAGCCGTCCTTGCGTTGCAGCTCCAGGCACAGAAAGAAGCCCAAATTCGGGATAAACGGAAACGGGTTCGCCGGGTCAAGCGCCAACGGCGTCAGCACCGGAAAGATATTGTTCGTGAATTCTTTTTGCAGCCATTCCTCTTCTTGCGGCGTCAAGTCATCCGTATCGAGAACAGCGATACCGCCGGCCTGCATCTCGGGTAAAAGTTCACGCCAACAGCGCTGCTGTTCGGCCATCAGCCGCGAGGTTTCCTCATGGATCAGCGTTAATTGTTCGCTGGCGCTTAGGCCTTCCTGGCTGAGCGCCGTGACGCCTTCGCGAACCTGGCCCACAAGACCGGCGACGCGCACCATATAAAATTCATCGAGATTGCTGGCGGAGATTGATAGAAATCGAAGCCGTTCCAGAACCGGATGTGAGCGATTGAACGCTTCCTCGAGCACGCGCATGTTGAAGGCGAGCCATGACAACTCGCGATTGATGAAGCGGTCTTTTGACGTAATTTTATAGACCGGCTTATTCGCGCTTGACCCCTTGGCGCGCGACAGCAAATCGGGCGCTTCGCCATCTGCATGGGCAGCGCCTTTCATATTCAAACCGTCGTCAGTGGCATCCATAGGTCGTTCGCACTTTGCCTCGTCGACAAATTATGACCTGAAGCCCCCTTCCGAAAGGTTATTTATGACGTTTCCCGCCAGAACCTTGGTGATTGGCGACTTTTTTTCTGTCGCCGTAGCGTCGGCGGCGGCAACAAACGCCTGTGCGGCGGCGAATGTGCGCGGCAGCCGCGGCGCAGCGTAGGCGCTGACGGCCGGGTCCACACGCAATTGCAGATCAACGAAGAGCTTTTGGATGACAACGCGCAACAGCTCTTCGTCAGGCTCCCCGAGGTTCAATCGAGGCATTGCCTCAAGCCGCGTCGCCAGGTCCTTCAAGCCCTGCGCCCAATCCACAGGCTGGCCGCGACCGGCCAGGATAAGCCGCACCCCCGCGGCCTGACAGCCGCTGACAACGGACAATAGCTGTTCAGGATTGGTCGCCTTATGGACGTCATCGATAACGACATCAGCGCCGGGAGCTGGATCAGTGATCGCCTCGCCTGCCATCCACTGCGCCTCGCCGCCAATGTCCTTGGCGATGATTGTCGCAAGATGGGTCTTACCCGACCCGTCAGGGCCGCACACGGCAAGCCTGCGCTCTTGCGAAGCGATCCACTTGTCCGCGATCGAAAGAGCGTTTTGGTTTGATTCGCTAAGAATGAATCCCGCCCGCGTATAATCGGGCGAAAGCGCTTTGAACCCGAGCGGCAATTGTGAATGACTGTCCATGACGTTGCGCCAGCATTTCCGTCAGCAAATTGCGGCGCCGCGCCGGCGCAATTCGGTGACGGATCAGTTACTGATTTTCGGCGCCGCTTCCGGCTCCAAAACTTCCGTCGCCGGAATGGGCCCCGCCGCATCGCCATAGCTATCGGCGTCACCGAACAGACCACGACGGCGATCGCGCTCGCGCAGGAACCGGCGGCCGCGATATTGCTGCGCCGTTGACGGCGTTGCGACAAACCAGCGCTCGCCTGTTTCGGTCCAGAGCGTGAGACCCTGACTTTCAAGCGCAGTGACGAGTCGCGACGGATCGCCGAAAACGCGCATGCGCATTTCGGCGCCTCGTTTGGACAGCGCCGACACCTGCACCGACCCCACGAGAGGCGTTTCCACAAGCGCAGAGCGGATCTTCGCCCACTCCTGTATCGAGCCAAAAAACGCGGTGCTGTCGAGGATCGCTTCCGCGCCGTAATCAATCAGCGTACGCGCTTTCCAGCCCTTGGAGTATTTCGCGATTGAAAGCTCGATGGCGCGTTCAGCCAACATCGGAAAGTTACCGGACGCCTCGCTCAAGAAAGCCTGTCCCAGCACATCGCCCACATCGGCGGCGAAATCATTCGCAGGCGTGCGCGCGGCCGCTGGCGTTGTCTCCTGTTCAAGGAGTTCGCCTAACTCATCACTCGGCGCGAGCGCACCGGATTCGCGATAGCCGTTGATGAGCCGGACGCTCACCTGGTCTTTGCCTTCCTGTTGGCGCAGGCGCGCGTGTGCGACGATAACCTGACTGACCGAGTAATGCTCAGCCAACGCCTTTAGACGCGCTTCATTGAGAGCCAATGCTTGCCGTGCTGTGATCCGTGCTGAATCTTCAAGATCGCCAAGCGGCGCCGTCATTGGCGTCAGTTCGTGCGTGTAAGGACGAGCTTTCCACGCCGCCATCCACGGATTGTTCGGCTCCCACAAATAGACGGCGCTGTCCGTTTGCAGAACGGGCAATACAAGCGCGGTGCGCGTCTGCGCTTCGCTGTAGGGAATGCGCGAGGCGCGCAAGAGGCGGCGCACTTCCTCGGGCTTAAACCGGTATGTAATCAGTGCGCGGTAGGTTTTGGAAGAGCTCTTTTCGCCATACACCACAAAGCCGCTTTCAAGCGCCAGCAAGGTTTCCGTTGTGATCGCGATCGGCGATTTTCCATCCGGCGACGGACCGGCGTCAGCCTCCACGCCAGATCGCAACTTAGGCAGATAGACCCAGTCGTCCTCGACGGTCAGACGACGCAGCAAAATGTCCATGGCGCGGCGACGGCCCTGGCTCTGAGCGATATTTTTCGCCTCCCGCGCCGTGTCGGCCTGCGCCTGAACAGGCACGCGCGGGACAACGAAGACACCTTCATTTTGGGCGAACGCGGACCCGGCGCCTCCCCACACGACCAGCGCGAATGCCAATAAACCCTTGATTATATTCATCGTTCTTCCTGACTATTCCGCCACGCCTGATGATCGACTTTTCAGGTTTGACCGGGCGTTCCACCCCTTGCGCGCCTTTATACCGTGCGCCGACACGCAGGTGCACCCCCGAAGTTTCACTAAACATGACACGCTCGTAAGGTGCTTGCATCCGGCCTTAGGGCGCGTTTACACGGACTCTATGAACAATGCGTACAAAAAGGCGGGCGTTGATATCGATGCGGGCGAACGGCTCGTGTCAGCGATCAAGCCGCTCGCGAAAGCCACGGCGCGGCCCGGCGCCGATGCGGCGCTTGGCGGATTTGGCGGCGTTTTCGATTTAAAGGCCGCGGGCTTTGAAGATCCTCTTCTTGTCTCCGGCGCCGACGGCGTCGGCACAAAACTGAAGCTCGCCTTCGAGACCGGCCGCCACGGAACGGTGGGGATCGATCTTGTCGCCATGTGCGCCAATGACGTGCTAGCGCAAGGGGCGGAGCCGCTTTATTTTCTTGATTACTTCGCCACGGGAAAACTTGAAGAAGGCGTCGCAGCCGATGTCGTCGCCGGGATCGCCGAAGGCTGCCGCCAGGCCGGCTGCGCGTTGATTGGCGGAGAGACCGCCGAAATGCCGGGCATGTATGCGGCGGGCGAATATGATCTCGCGGGCTTTTGCGTCGGCGCCGTTGAAAGACCGCATCTGATGCCGCGCGAGACATGCATCGGCGACATCATGATCGGCCTGCCTTCTTCCGGCGCGCATTCCAATGGTTATTCGCTCATCCGAAAGATCGTCGCGGACGCCGGCCTCGCATTGGCGGCGCCGGCCCCGTTTGACGAAACGGTCAGTCTCGGGGAAGCGCTCCTGACGCCGACAAAGCTTTATGTAAAATCCGTCTTGCCGCTTCTGAAAAACGAGAGCGTGCGCGCTTTTGCCCATATTACGGGCGGCGGGCTTACCGACAACGCACCGCGCATTCTCGCCGACGGGCAACGTCCGCGTTTCGACGACGCAGCGCTAGTGCCGCCACCGCTCTTCCAGTGGCTGCAATCCGAGGGCGGACTTTCCACAGGAGACATGCGGCGCACGTTCAATTGCGGCGTCGGCGGGCTCCTTGTGGTCGCCGCCGAAGAGGCTGACGCGACCATCGACGCCATTCAATCAGCGGGCGAGGCGGCGCGCGTCATTGGCGATATAGCGGCGGCGTAAGCGCGATGGCCAAAACAAAAATCGCCGTCCTGATTTCCGGACGCGGGACGAACCTACAATCCCTTCTCGACGCCTGCAGCGACGACGCCTTTCCGGCGGATATCGCCCTGGTTATCTCCAACCGGCCGGGCGCCGCAGGCCTTGCGCGCGCGCAAAAAGCTGGTGTCGCGACACTCGTTGTCGATCACAAGGCTTTCGGGACGAAAGAAGAGAAGTATGACGATGGACGCGCTGAATTTGAAAATGCGTTAAGCGACGCGCTCACCGACGCGAATGTTGATTATGTTTGCCTCGCCGGCTTTATGCGCATTTTAACCGCCGATTTCGTGAACAAATGGCGGGGACGGATCATGAATATCCATCCCTCTCTACTGCCCGCCTTCAAGGGCCTGAACGTGCACGAACGCATGATCGCCGCCGGCGTCAAGATTGGCGGCTGCACTGTGCATTTTGTGACGAGCGAGATGGACGCTGGCCCCATTATTGGCCAGGCGGCGGTCCCAGTCTTACCGGGCGATGACGCAGATGCGCTCGCCGCACGTATTCTCGAACAGGAACACGAACTTTATCCGGAATGCGTCAACCTTATTGCGACGGGCAAAGCGCGCCTCACTACCGGGAACATCGTCAAACTTGACGACGATGTTTGCTCAGAGACAATTTTAATGAATCCGAAGCATTCAGGCTGATCGCCGTTTACGCGGCTTCCACTTTTTCAAAAAAGGTCCGCACACGCACCGCATTGGCGCCAAGATCGGAACCGCCGACGCGCGATTTTGACCGCACGTCAATGCGCGTCTCGCCATTGTCAGCGGCCGTAAGTCTCACGATAAAATCGTCCTTGAAGCCGAACCAGCGGCTCGTCTCCACCGCTTCGATCCGCCATCCCCCGCCCGTTTCGTCGTCTGCGGGTCCTTCGGCGATAATCTCCATCCCCATGGCCTCAATGGCCGTGCGCGCCTTCTTCGTTGCGGTTTCCATATCGGCTTTCAGAAACAACGGCGTCAGATCGGGAAACGCTTCCATCTGCGATTGCGCCACTGTTTTGCCCGTGTCGCCCACAAGGTCGTCGCCCACATATCGCGCCGGATTCTTACGCTCGAGAGTAGCCGCCTCGATGATCTGCGGCGGATTCTCAAAATCTGTGGTGATGTCGTGAATAAAGGGATTGGCCTCGGCGAGCGCGCGCATTTTCACCGGAATATATCCGCCGCCGCCAGCCACGATTGCGCTGAGAAGCGAAAACAAAGCAACGCGCGGCTGGCGCATGAGCAACGCCGACACGCCCATTAGCAAGGAGACGCCCGCTGCAGTGAAAGCGGGCGACAAAGCGACGCCTCCGGCGATCTCCTTCGGCGCCGCCGCCATGGCGAACAGCTTGAATGCGGTCTGATAATCCCACAGGCCGAGACCAACGCCGGGACCCGCCGCCAACAGCACACAGCCGAGCCCAAGGGCGAGAAGTGCGACAAGAATAAAAAGGATGCGCATCGTTCTGCTCCATCTGATTTCTGGCGAGCCTATCACGGCGAGGCGGGAAAGGCGACGTCCGCCTCCGGGTGCGCGGCGGTTGCATTCGCGGGCGCCCTTTCCCATTTTCAATTTAAAGGAGACCCGCCTATGGCCCGCCCCGTAACTGTCACCATACCGCACGATCTCGGCGTCGACGGCGCGCGCAAACGGATCGAGGCGGGCTTTGGCAAACTCAAATCCTCAATGACCGGCGGCATGATGTTCGCGTTTGAAGAAACATGGACCAGCGACGAACGGCTGGAGTTCAAGGCGCGGGGCCTCGGCCAGAATATCACCGGTCATATCGACATCTTCCCTCAACATGTGCGCATTGAAGCGGTGCTTCCGAACCTGCTCGCCGCGATCGCAGAGACGATCACCGGCAAAATGGAAAAGGAAGGTCAGATATTGCTGGAGAAGAAGTGACCGTTTGCCCTTCTCACGGCAGTTGATTATGCAAAAGGCTCCTCGTTATTCAGGCTCCCCGCTAAACAATTCCAGCGTCCCCGCCGTCATGGCGTGAACGCCAGCCTTCAACGCTGCATCCGGTATCGGGGCGAAGTGGGGCGAGTGGTTCGCTGGCGGCGGCGCGCCCTTACCTTCCTTGGCTGCTTTAAACGCCGCGGGATCGACGCCGCCCGTCCAGAAGATCAGTGTCGGGATTGATTCGTCCTGGCGATGGAAGCGGCTGAAATCTTCCCCGCCCATGCTCGGCGGGCGTTCATAGACGCGCGCCTCGCCAAGCTCGGCGGCCACCGCCTTCATCACCCGCGCCGTCATCGCCGGTTCGTTATAGGTCGATGGCGTATAATCGCTTTCGATTTTAATCTCCGGCATTAATTCATCAGGCAGACCTGCGGACCGGGCCTGCGCCAGCGTGATCCGCTTAATGCCGTCAAGCAATTTCTCGCGCACGTCGTCCTTGTAGGATCGAACAGTGATCTGAAGCGTCGCTTCGTCCGGGATGATATTGTGCTTGTAGCCGGCGCGGAAAGACCCCACCGTCACGACGCCGGACTCAAGCGGATTAACTTCGCGGGAGACGAGCGTCTGTAATGCATTGACGATTTGCGCGCCGATCACGATCGGGTCCTTGCCCAGATGCGGCGCCGACCCGTGGGCCCCTACGCCTTTTACGGTAATATCGACGCTATCGACATTCGCCAGCGCAAAGCCTGACGTATAGGTGACGTCGCCTGCGCTGTCCCAGCCGGATGTGTGCGTCGCCAGAATGTAGTCCGGCTTGGGGAATTTCTTGTATAGGCCGTCCTCCAGCATCGCGAGCGCCCCAAGGCCGATTTCCTCTGCAGGCTGACCGACAAGAACAAGCGTGCCCGACCACTGGTCTTTCATATCCACGAGGCGGCGCGCCGCGCCCACAAGGATCGCCATATGGCTGTCATGGGCGCAAGCGTGCATTACCGGCGCTTCCTTGCCGAAATAGTCAGCGCCGATCGCCTTTGACGCGTAAGGCAGACCCGTTTTTTCCTCCAGCGGCAAGGCGTCCATATCGGCGCGGAGCATAATCGTCGGTCCCTCACCGTTCTTCATGACGCCCACGAGCCCATATCCGCCGACGCCGTCAAGAACGGCGCCCGCATCTTTCAAAGCCTTCTTACGCGTCCATGCCTCGCCGACGCGTTCGGTAACGTCAAAACCGAGTCCTTTCAATTCGGCGGCGAGGCGCGCGGCCGTTTTTTCTTCCTTGAAAGAGAGCTCGGGGTTTTCGTGAAAATGCTTATACAGATCAAAAACGTACGGGTAGTCCGCATCGACCTCCGTCTTCAGGTCGGCAAGGGCCGGTTGGGCGGTCAACAGCGTTCCGAGCGCGGCGAACGATAACAGCAACTTCTTCGTCATTCTTTCGGCGCCTCCTCAGCGCTGTAAATAAAATCAACAATCGGCATCGGTCCCGGCGGAATACCGGCTTCCTGTTTCGCCTCGACGACCATGTCGCGCACATCCGCGGCTAACGCTTTGGCGTCATAGACGATACCGTCTTTGACGACAGTCTCAATCCCGCCAACCCGCACCGGTTTGCCGGCCTCGTCGAGCTTAATGTGGCCCGTGGCGTAAAGAACCTTGAGGTTCGCGAGGGGATTTTCTTCGATGATCAACAGATCCGCTTTTTTTCCCACCTGAATAGAGCCCACTTCCTCTTCAACACCGAGAATTTTCGCCCCTATCAGCGTCGCCGACCGGATGACTTCCAGCGGATGGAATCCCGCCTCGCGCAAGAGTTCCAACTCCTGGATGTAGCCGAAGCCATAGGTCGAATAGATATATCCGGCGTCTTCGCCGACCCCGATCTTGCCGCCCCGGTTTTTGTAGGCGTTGATGAAGGTCATCCAGCGCTCATAATTGTCACGCCAGTTCATTTCCTGTTCGGTGCCCCAGTCGAACCAGTAAGAGCCGTGCGCATTGCGGTCAGGCGCAAAAAATTTCCAGAGCGACGGCAAGGTATAGTCATCGTGCCACTCGGCGCGCCGCGCGCGCATCCAGTCGCGGCTCGCGGCGTAGATCGTAAAAGTGGGCACGATTGAAAAATCACGCTCCAGAAGCGTGTCCATCACATAGTTCCAACGGTCCGACCCGGGGCCGGCCGCTTGGCGCCAGAGCCGTCCCGCTTCTTCGAAACGGTGTTGTTCATTCTGGTAGTTATATGTAGCGGGATAATCCTGCAGGACCTGATCGTCGAAGAGCGCCTCTGGCAGGCCATACCAGTGCTCCATCGAATTCAGTCCCTTCGCCGAGGTGTCGAGAACATCCGCATGCGCCACATCGAGCTGCGCATGGTGCATCGTTGTCCGCAGACCCAGCTTTTTCGCCTCATCGAGCCCCGCCCAGAGAATTTCTTCCGGCGCGCCGAAGAATTTAACGCCGAGCGCGCCTTCGCGCTGGAGCAGCCGAATGCGTGCGCGCGCTTCCTCAGGCGTATCCACGGGCGGCGTATTCCATCCGCGAAAGACGGGAAACGGATAAATGCGCGGCGCCGTAATTTCGTTGCGCGCACTGGCGGCCGCCACTTCCGCAGTCCAGGCGGCGCCCTTTTCATTGCCGAGATCGCGAACGCTCGTGACGCCATGCATCAGCCAAAGTTTGAAAATATAGTCGGGCGACACGCCCTGACCCGTCTCCGGCGTATGGATATGACCGTGCAGGCTAACGAATCCCGGCAGCACATATTTGCCTTCCGCATCGATTTCCTCAGCGCCGTCGGCGGATGGGCGCCGGTCAGCGTCGATGGGCAGGCCCGGCGCGCCGACGGGCGTCAATTGCGTGATACGGTCGTTTTCAATGACAATGTCCACAGGGCCCGACGGCGGCGCGCCAGCACCGTCGATGATCGTCGCGCCACGGATAATCAATCGTTGATAAGGTCCCTCTCCTTCATCGCGCAACACAACATCTGACGGCTGCGCACGCGCATGCGAAACGCTCAATATCAATAAAATCAACAAAGTAATCGAACGGACTTTCAGCACACGCCCTTCCTTTCATCGTACGGCTCATCGACATTCAGAACCGCGAATTCTTATTGCTAAATTCAACGGAATTGGTAGAATGCAAGAGTTACATTTCTAAGGGGGAGCATAATGCTATTGTCAAAGATCGCAAAAGGCGCTGCGGCGTCTGTTATCTGCTTGCTTTCGTTAGCGAGCGCGTCTGCGGCGCACGCCGCATTAATCGGTGTCGCGTCCAACCCGACAGGCGGCCTTCAATATGAGGGCTTCGGGGAGACAAGCGCCGGCAGCGGCGTCGGCTCGGGCCGCCTCACACTGGGCGATTGCGCCTTTGACGGCGTCAATACGACCTGCACGATTTCCGGGACTTATGAGGAAAGCGCCGACAGCGGTAATGCACCCGGCGCGACGGGCGAATTCATCTTTCAGCTCATCTATGGCGGCGACGGACCAGCGCCGACGCTCGCTCAATCGGTGGCGCCCGGCGACGACCAACTCGTCTTTTTCGACATTGGCGACGCCCTCTTCACAATCGAATTGTTCCCAAGCACGGGCGGCGTCATCACCGGCCAATTTCCGGCCGACCCGTTTTCGGACTCAATCGGCTTTTCGAGCTTCACCGGCCCCGACGCCATGTGCTCAGGCCTTGGCGCTGGTCAGGCGTGCAGCATCGGGCAAGTGGGCCTTGTGGCGGGCGCCGTCCTGAATGCGTCGATCAGCCCGTTTGTGTTTTCCATACCGGAAAACGTCTTCGATCCCACGCCAATTCCAGCGCCTGCCGGGCTGCTGCTCATGGCGACAGGGCTCGTGTTCTTACGGCGCAAGGCAAAGAACAAAAGACCGCATTAACGACGCCGGCGCCGCGGCTTTCGATAAGGTCGCTTACGGCGCCGTGATCGCCGCCACGTCGAACGATTGCAGTTTATCGAAGACCGGCCCGGAGACATTCGCCGGCGCCGGCTCACGGCCGATCACCCAATTGTAGAGATCGTGGCAGTCGAGGACCATCAACGCCTCAAACTCGCGCAACTCAGCGTCAGAAAGGCTTGAAAGATGGGCCTCGGCGAAACCGCCGAATAGAATGTCCGCCTCCTTAAAGCCGCGATGCTGCGCGCGGTAAAGAAGCTGCTTCAGGTAGGGGTCGGTGAGTTGGGCCATGCCGATATCTAACCATCGCCTGCGCTTTAGACAAATGCGGCGAAAGCGCCGATAAAACGGGCCATGCGCCCGGCTATTCTCAACTCTCTGTTCGCGGACACCAGGACCCTACCGGGCGTCGGGCCGAAGATCGCGGCGCTTATCGAAAAAGCGGCGGGCGAGCGGCTGGTAGATTTGATCTTCGCCCTCCCCCACTCAATCATTGACCGCAGCGCGCGCTTTAAATTGCTGGAGGCGCCGCTTGGCGAGCTCGCCACCTTTGAGGTGACCGTTGACCACCACGCCCCGTCGCAACGAAAGACTCACCCATACAGAGTGATCGTGTCGGACGAAACCGGGTTTTTGACCCTTGTTTTTTTTCGATCCAAACCGGATTGGCTGCAAAAGATCCTGCCCGAGGGAGAAAGACGCCTCATCAGCGGCCGCATCGAGGATTATGAAGGCGCGCGGCAAATGACGCACCCGGATTATATTGTTGATCCGGCGCAACCCGAAGATCTGCCTCTCATCGAACCGGTCTATCCGCTCACGGCGGGACTGACCGCGAACGTCATGCGCAAGGCGGTCGCCCATGCGGTGACGCGCACGCCCGTATTGCCCGAATGGCAGGATCCCGCCTGGCTGAAGAAACAGGGCTGGACCAGCTGGAAGGAAGCGATCGAAGAGGCGCATGCGCCCTCTTCCGCCGCGTCGCTTTCCATCCAGTCGGTCGCGCGCCAGCGCCTTGCCTATGATGAACTCCTCTCCAATCAGTTGGCGCTCGCCTTGATACGTCGCGCGCAGCGCAAAGGCGCCGGACGCACGATTAACGGCGACGGCGCCTTGCGCGCCAAAGCACTTGCGGCGTTACCGTTTCAACTCACCGGCGATCAGGAAGCCGCCCTCGACACCGTCTTCTCCGACATGGCGTCACCGGAGCGCATGGTTCGCCTCGTGCAGGGCGACGTGGGCTCCGGCAAGACAATTGTTGCATTCCTTGCCATGTTGAACGCTGTCGAGACCGGAGCGCAGGCCGCCATTATGGCGCCGACGGAAATTCTTGCGCGCCAGCATCTGGACGCCATGCAACCCCTCGCCGATGCGGCCGGCGTCAGCCTTCATATCCTGACCGGCCGCGACAAAGGTCAGGAGCGCGCGGCGAAACTCACCGGCCTGCGCGAGGGATATATCGATATTCTCATCGGCACCCACGCCCTGTTTCAGGAGAGCGTCGAATACAAAGACCTCGCCTTTGTCGTCGTCGATGAGCAGCACCGCTTCGGCGTCCATCAACGCATGGCGCTGACCCAAAAAGGACCGAAACCGGACTTGCTGGTGATGACGGCGACGCCGATCCCGCGGACGCTGGCGCTCACGGCCTATGGCGACATGGATGTGTCCTCCATTAAGGAAAAGCCCCCGGGACGCAAACCGGTCTCTACACGAACCATCCCCATGGAGCGGCTTGACGACGTGGTCGCCGCCGTCCAACGCGCCGCCGACAAGGGCGAACAGGTCTATTGGGTGTGCCCCCTCGTCGAAGAATCCGACATGCTGCCGCTTACCGCCGCTGAAGATCGCTATGCGCATCTGCAAGTATTCTTCGGTGATCGCGTCGGCCTTGTGCACGGGCGGATGAAAGGCCCGGAAAAAGACGCGGTGATGGCCGCCTTTCACGAAGGCGCCCTGTCCGTTTTAATCGCCACTACGGTCATCGAAGTCGGCGTCAATGCGCCGAACGCGACCGTTATGGTGATCGAACACGCCGAACGCTTTGGCCTTTCTCAATTGCACCAGCTTCGCGGCCGCGTCGGCAGAGGCGACAAACCCGCCACGTGCCTTCTCCTCTACAAAGGACCGCTCGGGGAGACAGCCAAAGCGCGCCTCCAGATTATGCGCTCTTCCGAGGATGGGTTTGAAATCGCCGAAGAAGACTTGCGCTTACGCGGCGCTGGCGACCTTCTGGGCGCGGCGCAATCCGGCATTCCGCGGTTTCTGGTTGCCGACGCCGCCGCTCACGGTGAGCTCCTCGCCGCGGCGCGAGACGACGCCGCGCTGATCCTTGAGCGCGACCCGGACCTCAAAACGGAACGCGGCGAGGCCCTGCGTGTTCTGCTTTATCTATTCCAGAGAGACAACGCCGTTCGGCTCTTGCAGGCGGGGTGATCGGCGTTCCGACAAAATCATCTTAAGATGTTGATTTGCAATATTGCCGAGTACGCACCATCGGTTACGCCGTTCACACTTAGCATTCAGAACCACGTTACTGCGGCGGCAGCGCAAAAACGTCTCGCGTCAGTCCATCCGGGAAGGTCTCTCTCGCGATGACCGAACCTCCGAGCGACTCGGCGAGACGCCGCGCCGCAACATTCTCGTCATTCATGTGCGTTTCAACCAATGGCCAGCCAAGCATGTCATACCCAAAGTTTATCGCTGCGACTGAAGCCTCTTTCGCATATCCTTGTCTCCGGGCTTCAGGAACGATCCACCAAGTTAACTCAGAACGCGGATAGCCTTCCGGCCACCATAATCCGCAGCCCCCAATCATTTTTCCCGATTCAGCAAGCGTCACCGCCCAACGTCCATAGTCGCGTAACGCCCAATGACCGAGATCGGTCGCCAAAACCCGCCAGGCTTTGTCCGAAGATAAGGGGCCGCCATACGCTGCCGACGCCTCTTCATCTGCGAAAAAGTTTTTATAGACCGGGAAGTCTTGCGCCGTCGGGCCACGGAGGATTAGCCGGTCTGTTTTCAAAGACGGGATCGTCATCGTTCGTCATCCCCCTCTCGTATGTTGATGGCAGGAGCGATTTACTTATCCGGTCTGTCCGTGTTGAACACAGGCGGCTCTCGTGATTTGAGGCATTGGGTTGATCGCTCGGGCTTAGCAAGAAATTTCTGTTCGTCATCAAAAAATGCGGCGGCAATCGCCATCGCGCACCCGTCGCCTGACCAGTTCGTGGTTTCCGAATGACGGCCGAACGGGACAACCGCCAGGTGACTATTCTCAAGCGTTCGCGCAGCATCAGACCCCCATCGCGGCGGTGTGTTCGGGTCGAATTCTCCGGTAATAATCAGCGTCGGTACAGATGAAACCGTACCCACTTTCTCCCGATCCGGACGTTTGTCAACACCCCAGACCGCGCATACCTCAGGCGGAACGACAGCGCCGTCGAGGCTTGCAAAGGCGGCGCTGAGCTCTCGTTCGGAACGTTTACTGAATGGCGCCGCCTCGCTACACCAAACGGAAAGCCGCATGCCCCAGGCGAACGCCGTCGACCCGCCTTGTCGTTCGAGCAACGGCGCGATCACGCTTTTATCCCTACGCGCGACCGCGTCCATCAGGCGCGGCGCGTCCGATATCCCGGCGGAAGAACCGATATCGATTAGAAGGGCGAGATCGCGATCCGTGAGCGCGGTGATTTCTCCGTCCGCTCTCTCCACCGACCATGGTTCTTGCCGTGCGCGTTCGAGCGCATTCTGAAATCGTTCAAAAAGTTGAGGAAAATCCTGCGCGCAACGCTGGTCGCCAGCGCAGGTATCCGCAACCTTCTTGAGCGCATCGCGAAAATTCCCTGGGCTCTCGTCATCATAAGAAACCGTATGCGGCAATGGCGAGTCCAGCACCATGGAAGCGACCCGATCCGGAAAGTCCCGCGCATAGGTGAGCGCCAACCGCGTCCCATACGATCCGCCGTAGAGCGAAAGCTTATCTTCGCCCAGAACCTGTCGCAGCGCTTCTATGTCGGCTGCGCTCGCCGCGGAGTGATAAGCTGAAAGCGAAACGCCAGCTTCTTCATACCGTTCGCGGCACTTGCGCGCCGCTTCAATTTTCGAAGCCAGGCTATTTTCGTCGTTAGCCAAAGCCTCAAGATATTCCGGACAGAGCAACGCAGGCCGCGTGTTTTGCGTACCGCGTTGCGCTAAAATGATGAAATCGCGATCGTCTGTCCACGGATAGGCCCCGGGATAGGCCGCGGCGGAAAGGCCCGAAAGCCCCGGACCGCCAGTAAGTCGCAAGACCGGCGGCTTTTTCGGCTCACCGGATGAATTGCGCGCTTTTATGACAACAACGGGTAACTTTATCGGCCGCGCCTGAGGCGAAGCCCGGTCTTCAGCTACGACCAGATAGCCGCGCCGCGCGGCGAATGCGCCGGGCGCCGGCACAGGAAACGCCTGATCGTCAACAGACACCTCCTCAAAACGAGGCAGAGTTCGCGTATTGGACACCGCCTCGTGAGACGCAGACGCACAACCGGCGGCCAGAATAACAATCAGGAGATTTAGAAGTTTCACAGACACCCTCATCCAGACAGCCGATGAGGTTTCTCCCAAAGGCCGTCTCAGGCTACACCGACGCAGCGAGAATGTCCTCCCATACGCGCAAACCAGCCGCTGAGCATTCGGATCGAGAAGGCTTGGTTATTTTCAAAAAACGCGGCCGCAACCGAAAGCCTATCCGAAAAAGCGGTTCTTAGGCTTTTCTTCTGTTGCGACGTCAGCGAGTTTTTGCAGCTCTTCCAACGCCTCGTCTGGATCGGCGTATTTCGGCGCCACGAGCCCGAGAGAGAAGACGACTTTGGCTGCGTCTTCAACCGACATATCAAGCCGGCGCAGATCAGCAGACGGAACAAAGAGCAAAAACCCGGATGTGGGGTTCGGCACGGTCGGGATAAAGATCGACGTGAGGTCTTCGCCCTGGTCATTGAGCTTTTGCGGAATTTCACCCTTGGCGGAGCCCACAACAAACGCCATCACCCAAGCGCCTTTTCGCGGATACTCCACAAGCGCCACTTCCTGAAACGAGCGGTCCGATTGCTGGAGCGCCGTCTCAAACACGTTTTTGAAAAACCGATAGAGATTGCGCACGACCGGCATGGAATCGAGAATATCCTCGCCCGCCTTGATGAAAGCGCGGCCGATGAAGTTCTTGGCGAGCGTCCCGAGAATAATCAGCGCGATAATGGCGACTAGAACGCCGGCGCCAGGGATCACGTCGATGATCCGGTCAATATTCTCATTGCCGATATTTGGCGCCCAGCGACGCACAAAGATATCGAGCTTGGCCATGGGGCCGGTGACGAACCAATAAACGATCGCCACGGTGATCCCGATCGGCGCCGCGACAACGATCCCCGCCAAAAAGCTCGACCGGATCGATCCGAAAAAACTCTGCCGGTGGTGCTTGATCAGCCCGCCATCGCCGAGCGGGTTTTCCTTGCTTTCGCTGTCTTTTTTGTCGGTCATGGTCGGCCTTGGTGCTTGTCCCTTCGAGATGACCTAGGGAGGATCACCCCATTAATCTACGGAGAAAATGTCACGAAACCCCGAAATTTTCCTTAGGGGTTTACAAGCTTTCCATTTCTCCGCATCAAATTATCATGGATTTTCCGGCGCGTATGGGGCGAAAGTGAGCCGCAGCGGTGAAAAAAATCAACCATGGCGGCTTTGGTCGGCGGTCCTGGGCGGCCTTGCGGCCGTCAGCCTGATCGCGGGGGCGGCGTTCCTGTTTCAGGACAATCTGGCCCGCTTTCTGATCAACCCCCGCACGCCCTTTCAAACGCTCCCTCTCCCGCCGGCGCCGGAATACGGCGCGCGCGGCGCCTGGGCGTTGTGGCCGGACGCGCAAGCGCGAGGGGCGGCCGATATCTTTTACGTCCATTCGACGACGGCCTATTCGCGCGACTATTGGAACGCGCCGCTCGCTGACCCTGCGTCACAAGAAGTCTTGAAACGCACGGCGGCGCCAAACGAGGTCGGCCCGTTTTACGATCTTGGCGCGGTTTATGCGCCGCGTTATCGCCAGGCGACGCTCTATGCTCTTTTCACGCACAAATATGACGGCGTCGCCGCTCAAGAGGCGGCGTTTGGCGATGTGCGCAAAGCCTTCGAGGAATTCTTACGTCAGTCAACTGATCCGGAACGCCCGATCCTGATTGTGGGCTACGGACAAGGCGGTCTCCATGCGCTCGGCCTTCTCTCGGCGCGCATCGCCGATGACGATGTCCTGAGGCGAAGGCTCGCAGCGGCCTACATTATCGATCACGCAACGCCGCCCTCATTCTTTTCGCGCACGGCGCCCGCGATGCGCGTGTGCGACGGGCCGGAGGATTTCCGGTGCGTCGTCAGTTATGTGGCGCGCGAAGCGCGCCCTGACAGCGAGACGCGCCGTTTGCGTGCGCGCATGCTCGGGTGGACCGGCGCCGGCGCCCTTGAGACCATCACCGGGGAATTGCCAGTTTGCGTCAATCCGCTGAACTGGCGCCCCGGCGGCGCGTATGAGACTTCAGACGTCCATGTCGGCGCCGCGTCGGCCACCGGCCTGCAACTGGGCGAGACGCCCTCAACGATGGCGCAAACGCTCGGGGCGGCGTGCGAACGAGGCGTTCTGATTGTGGATCGCCCGCGCCAAAGCTATCTACGGCGTAGCCGTTGGTTCGCAGCTAAGTGGAAGGCGCAACCCTTTAATCTCTTTTACCACGATTTACGGGCCGACGCGGCCCGCCGCGTTGCGCTCACCCAGGCCAAACTCACCGAAGAAGCGACCAATCTGGCGCCGATCACCGAAGCGGTTGAAATCATCGACAGTCCCATCAATAAGGTCCCGGATTGATCTTCACGCAAAGGTTTTCCCATGAAGCCCGTCAAAAAAGTTGTCATTCCCGTCGCCGGCCTCGGCACGCGCGTCCTGCCAGCCACAAAGTCGATCCCGAAGGAACTTTTGACGGTGGTCGATCGTCCGCTCATTGACTATGTGGTCGAAGAAGCGCGTGAAGCTGGCATTGAGCATATCGTCCTCGTCACCGGCCGCGGCAAAACAGCGATTGAGGACTATTTCGATCACGCTTTTGAATTGGAAGAAACGCTCAAGGCAAAAAATAAAACCGACATGCTTGATGGGTTGTTGGCGGCCATGCCGGAAGCAGGCGAAGTTTCCTACACGCGCCAACAGGCGCCGCTCGGCCTCGGGCACGCAGTATGGTGCGCGCGCGCAATTGTCGGCGACGAACCGTTTGCGGTCTCCCTGCCCGACGAAATCGTCCCATCGCGGCCTGGATTTCTGAAACAGATGGTCGAGGCCTATGAAGCGACCGGCGGCGGCAATGTGGTCGCGGTCGAAGAGGTGCCGCGCGAAGACACCTCGAAATACGGCGTGATCGATCCGAAAGGCCAAAAAGGCAATCTGATTGAAATGGCGGGCATGGTCGAAAAACCGCCTGCAGACAAAGCGCCGTCGAATTTCCGCATTATCGGCCGCTATATTCTGCAACCGGAAATTTTTAAGTTGCTTGAAACGCAGGAACGCGGCGCAGGCGGCGAAATTCAGCTTACGGATTCCATGAACAAGCTCAACACGCAACAGACGTTTCACGCCTGTATCTGCCAGGGCGTGATCCATGATTGCGGCTCAAAACTCGGCTGGCTGCAGGCAAATCTTGATCTCGGCCTGCAGGATGAAGGGTTCGGCGCAGCGTTTGAAACATACGCGAAAACGCGCCTCGGCTAACGGTCCACACCTCTCAAATATCAAAGACCAATCAAATGGGAGTTCAAACCATGAGAAATAAGATTGTGCGGACGGGCGGCTTTGTCTTTGCTGTCATTGCGCTTGGCGCGTGCTCTTCAAAGACGACAGTGCAACCCAAAGCGCTCGCTGCTGCGGCTGAAGCCATCAAAGACGGCGACATGGCGACGATGGAATGCGACGCGCTTCAGGACAGCCATCTCGGCCTCGCCGAACAAATCGCCGGCGCCACCGTGAAACCGCGAACGGTCGACTTCACTGACGCCTCGCAAGTGAGCAAGGCGAAAGATCTGAAGCCGCCGCAAACCGCTGCGTCGGTCGCCTTGACCGCTGTGAAGTCGACGATCCCCGGCGCCGGCTTCGCGCCGCTCGTCACCGGCTCCGCCTTCCGGTCCGCCGCGCGGAACGAGGCGATCGGCGAGGCCAATGTCAAACTGGCGCGTCTAGAAGGCGTGATGCTGGCCAAGGGCTGCGAAGCGATTGTGGGTGACGATGAGGTAGCGGAAGAGGATGCTGCAATGGAAGCAGAAACCGCGGCCGAGGGCGAAGGCGCCATGGAAGAAAACAAAGATATCGATCGAGAAACCGCCAGCGACGGCGCTGCCGACGCTCCAAAAACTGATGCCTTAGAAATGGCGCCGGTCGGGGGAAACCGTTAGAGCCTCATCAAATTTCGCCATCTCTTCACTATCGATTTGCAAGCGATGTCGGACTCGTCGTCGTTCGGCCAGGCCATGCGCAAGATGACGCGGTAAAAGAAACGTGGAATTAAAGAGTAAGCGACAAACCAATCCGTCATCTTGCCAGTGCGCCATAAAATATTGGCGTAGGCGCCCTTCGCGAGAAAATGGCCATTATCGGAAGCTTCTTTTAGAAATATTTTTGCCTGCTCTTTGTTTCTGTAGTTATAAGGACCCTCGCGGAAAAAGAATCCGAGCAGCGCTTGCGCTCTCACAAAGTTTTGCGATGCCGCCGCCTTTAACAACCGTAACGCTGAATCAAAATCTCCTTCATCGCCAAAGAGAATTGCAGCATAATACATTGATCTCACCGACCCCAAACTTACTCCTTGTAGATAATATTTAAGCGCTCTACCCCTATCTTCATCGACAGAATAACCGTTTTCATAAATCAAACCAAGAAACGTAGCCGCTTCCTCCTCTTTATTTCCTAAGCATTCTTCAAAAAAAGGAATGCAATCCTGGTACTCTTCTTCGAGATAGAGTTCGTTTGCTTCAAAAAGAAGATCCGACGACTTAATCATGGAAGGACCGTTAATAGCAGAGACGCCAATTATCACCGCTAATAGAACAGCGCTAATGTTGACTTTCACTTAATTGGTTGCTGAATTTTCAACGCATCAAGACTGCGCAAAAAATAAGGCGACGCCAGCGGCGCCGCCCTTCCGCCCAGCGACTGGGCGCTTCCTCCCGAAGTCTTTTCAGTTAGCCGAACTGATTCATCGTGTTGTCTTCGCCAGCGGCCTTAAGCGCTGCGTCGCCCGCGAAATATTCCTTGTGATCATCGCCAATGTCTGACCCCGCCATGTTCTGGTGCTTGACGCAGGCGATGCCCTGGCGAATTTCTTCACGCTGAACGTTTTTCACATACCCCAACATGGCGGCGTCGCCGAAATATTCTTTCGCCAGATTATCGGTTGAAAGCGCCGCCGTGTGATACGTCGGCAACGTGATTAGATGATGGAAGATTCCTGCGCGTTTTGATCCGTCGCGCTGGAACGTGCGAATGCGGTCATCGGCTTCCTTCGCCAGTTCCGTATCGTCATACTCAACGCTCATCAGATTGTCGCGATCGTAAGAGAGGACGTTTTTGCCGTCCGCGCTCCAGGCGTCGAACACCTGCTGGCGGAAATTCAACGTCCAGTTGAAGGACGGCGAGTTGTTGTAAACAAGTTTTGCGTTTGGAATGACCGCGCGGATCCGATCGACCATACCAGCGATCTGTTCCACATGCGGTTTTTCTGTCTCGATCCACAGAAGATCGGCGCCGTTCTGAAGCGACGTGATGCAGTCGAGAACGCAACGATCCTCGCCGGTACCCGGCTTGAACTGGAAGAGGTTCGACGGCAGACGCTTTGGCCGCATTAGCTTACCGTCGCGCTTGATCACCACATCGCTAGGCGACAATTCGGCTTCGGTGACTTCTTCGCAATCGAGGAACGCATTGTACTGATCACCAAGATCACCCGGCTCTTTTGAGAATGCGATCTGTTTTGTCAGACCTGCGCCGAGGGAGTCCGTGCGCGTAACGACGATCCCGTCTTCCACACCAAGCTCGAGGAATGCGTACCGGCAGGCGCGAACCTTTGCGAGGAAATCTTCATGAGGCACGGTCACTTTTCCGTCCTGGTGACCGCATTGCTTCTCATCCGAGACCTGATTTTCGATCTGCAAGGCGCAGGCGCCCGCTTCGATCATTTTCTTGGCGAGCAGATACGTGGCTTCTGCGTTGCCGAAACCCGCATCAATGTCTGCGATAATCGGCACCACATGGGTTTTGTGATTATCGACCGCGGCCATCAATTCCTGCTCTTTCGCGCGATCGCCCGCGGCGCGCGCCGCATCGATATCGCGAAAGAGACCGCCAAGCTCGCGAGCGTCCGCCTGACGCAAAAATGTGTAAAGCTCCTCAATGAGCGCCGGCACGGATGTCTTCTCGTGCATGGACTGATCAGGCAATGGACCAAATTCGGACCGCAGAGCCGCAACCATCCACCCGGAGAGATAGAGGTAGCGCCGTTTGGTGTCGCCGAAATGCTTTTTAATGGAGATCATCTTTTGTTGGCCGATGAACCCATGCCAGCAGCCGAGCGATTGTGTGTAATTCGCCGGATCGGCGTCATAAGCGGCCATGTCTTCGCGCATGATCTGCGCCGTATAGCGCGCAATGTCGAGACCGGTTTTGAATTTGTTCTGGGCGCGCATCCGCGCCACCGATTCGGCGCTGATGCCGTCCCATGTGCCGTCATGGCTTTTGATTAGCTGCGCCATCTCATTGAGATCATTGGAAAAAGTCATGTTACGCTCCATACGCTCATAGTGGGAACCGGTCCGGATAGCAGGGTCGGACCGCCGTTAGAGAGCGAGTACCATGCCGTTTTCCCCTTTGTGCAGCCGCAAAATCGTTGACTTGTGGATTCTTACACATAATTTTTGTAATTATGTGCGATATTGACATTTCTACCTTGTGCAACGTTAACAAGCCGGATTTCTGATGGCCCGCGACCGCAGCGTTTACATTGGCGCAAAACTGAGACGCATGCGCCGCGATATGGGCCTCACGCAGGCTGCGATGGCGGCGGATTTGAACATTTCCGCTTCTTACGTGGCGTTGATGGAGCGCAACCAGCGCGCCGTGACAGCCGACATGCTGTTGCGTCTAGCGGCCACCTACAAAGTGGATCTCAACAGCCTCGCCGACGCCAGTAACGAAAGCCACGCCAAACGGGTCGGCGCCGTCTTTGGCGATCCGTTGTTCGCCGACATCGATTTTGCGCCGAGCGAAGCCGAAGACGTCGCCGTCGGATATCCCGGCGTTTCAGAAGCGTTAATGCGTCTCTACGCAGCGTATCAGGACGGACAGATCGCCCTCGCCGACAAGGGCGCGGACGCCATCGCCAAAACCGATCCGCTCACTGACGCCCGGCAGTTTCTGACAGCGCGGCAAAACTTCTTTCCTGTGATCGATGAACGCGCCGAACGCTTGTCCGCACGCGTTTCTGAGACTGGCGGCTTCGCTGCGTTTCTAAAATCCGCCCACGATCTAACGGTGCGCCGCCTGCCCCCTGACGTCATGACGGGATCGGTGCGCCGGCTCGACCATCACCGACGCGAACTCGTTTTAGAAAACACGCTCGACGGCGCCAGCCGCACGTTTCAGCTTTGCCTGCAGATCGCGTATCTCGAACTTACCGAAGCGATCAACGCTGTCGTGGATGAGGCGGATTTTCATACTGAGAACGGCCGAAATCTCGCGCGCCGTGCAGTCGCCAACTATGCCGCCGGCGCCCTGATGATGCCGTACCGGCCTTTTCTCGCTGCGGCGCAGGCGCGCCAGTATGATGTGGAGGCGCTTGGCCGGCAATTTGGCGCGAGCTTTGAACAGACGGCGCACCGGCTCACCACTTTGCAGAAACCGGGACGCGAGGGCGTTCCCTTTTTCTTCATGCGTGTCGACGCCGCAGGCAATATTTCAAAACGCCTTGACGGCGCAGGCTTTCCCTTTGCGCGCCACGGCGGGTCCTGTCCGCTCTGGTCCGTCCACCATGCGTTTCAGTCCCCGCGGAAGATTATCACGCAATGGGTGGAGTTGCCCGATGGTGAGAAATTCTTCTCCATCGCGCGCACCGTGATCGCCGGTGGCGGCGCCTACAACGCGCCGCGTGTCGAACGCGCCGTTGCGCTTGGTTGCGCGCAAAAACACGCCCATCACCTTATCTACGCCGCCGACAATTCGCTGAGCCCGGAAGCCGCGACGCCGATCGGCGTCACGTGCCGCCTTTGTCAGCGTACCGATTGTACGGCGCGCGCGGAACCTCCTATCGGTCGTCAGGTGCTTAAAGATGATTTCCGCCGCACCGCCGCCCCGTTCGAGTTTGCTGACGATCTCTAGGCGACGGGCCCAATCAACCGAGACGCCTGCCCGGCGCGATTTCCCTGGCGGAAGTTATAAGCTCGATCACTGCCGGCTTGCCGCTCGCTTTTGCGGCCTGAAAAACCTCCGGGAAATCTTTTTCATCCGTGACCGTCGCGCCGAATGCGCCGAAACTCTTCGCTAACGCGGCGAAATCCGGATTGACAAGGTCGGTGCCCGAAACGCGGCCCGGATAATCCCGCTCCTGATGCATGCGGATTGTGCCATAGGTTCCATTGTTGGCGACCAACGTAATCACCGGCAGATCATATTGAACAGCCGTCGCCAGTTCTGGGGCGGCCATCATGAAACAACCATCGCCAGCGGCGCAAATAACGTCGCGATCCGGATGGACCGCTTTCGCGGCGAGCGCCGCGGGAAACCCGTAGCCCATGGCGCCGGATGTGGGCGCGAGCTGCGTCTTGAACGCCTTATGGCGATAAAAACGATGCAGCCAGGCGGCGTAGTTTCCAGCGCCATTGCACATGATAGCGTCCGCCGAAAGATTTTCATCGAGCCAATGAAAGACCGAAGAAAGATTAACGCCCTCCCCAACATCTACAGGCGCGGAATACGCCAGGAAATCCGTATGCGCTGCATAGGCTTGGTCGCGCCACGCATCGTTTTGCGTCCAATCTTGCTCGGCGAGCGCCTGCGCCATGGCGGGCGGCGCGGCGTTAATCGCGAGTGCGGGCGTGTAGACACGCCCCAACTCCTCGGCGCCGGGATGAATGTGGATCAATTTCTGCTTGAGCGCCGGCGCTTCCATGAGCGTATAGCCGGACGTCGTCATTTCGCCGAGGCGCGGCCCAAAGGCGATCAGGAGATCGCTGGCCTCGATGCGCGCCGCCAAAGCGGGGTTCGGCGCGATCCCTACATCTCCCGCATAGTGACGGTCCGTGTTGTCGAAGAGATCCTTTGACCGGAAGGACGCGCCGACAGGCAAACCCGTCGCGTGAACGAACCGCCGCAGATCGTCGACCGCGCCCTTCGTCCAACCGCCGCCGCCTACCAGCAGAAACGGATTGCGCGCACCCTCAAGCATGGAGCGGAATTGCGTCATCGCGCCGGGGTCCGGCGCCGCACGCGCGATGGGCGCAGCCGGGAGCGACGCGGCATCGGCCTCTTCGGTCAGGACATCTTCCGGCAACGCCAGCACGACCGGTCCGCGGCGTCCGTTTTGCGCGGTGGCGAAGGCGCGGTTCACATATTCGCCTGCGCGCGCCGGCACATCAATTTCAGCCGCCCACTTTGCGAGCGGCGCGAACATCCGCCGATAATCGACCTCCTGAAAGGCTTCGCGATCAAACTGGCTGCGCGCCACCTGCCCCACAAACATGATCATCGGCGTTGAATCCTGAAACGCCGTGTGAACGCCGACCGAGCCTTGAGTCGCGCCGGGCCCGCGCGTCACCATGACGATCCCAGGACGCCCAGTCAGTTTCCCGAAAGCCTCAGCCATGTTCGCGGCGGCCGCTTCATGTCGGCAAGCGATGAGCTGGATACGGTCGCGAACATCGTAAAGCGCATCCAACACGGCGAGGTAACTTTCGCCCGGCACGCAAAAGACGTGCGTCACGCCATTCGTCAAAAGCGCATCAACGATATGGCGGGCGGCGGTTTGTCTTGTCACGGTCGCAACTGGCTTTCATTACGCGGCGATGAGGGCGCGCCGTTCGCCTCCCGTGCTTACCGGTTTTTCGTCGGCGCATACAAGACGCAAATCCTGCCTTGGGCCTTATGTATCTGTTTTAATTATATAATTTGCAGATCAATCACATTTGGCCAAGATTCCGCGGCGTCTTGTGATGCAAGTCACAGGACCCGCCGGGCCCCGATGTTATCTTCAAATTGTTCTCGAAAGACCCGTCGAGAAACAGCGACCTTGGGGGTTTGCACAGCGTGACGCCGGGGCCTTCCCGGCGACGCGATTGGGGGAGTTAGACGGCCAGTTTTCGCTCAGGAAACTGGCCGTTTACATCTGTGTACAAATTAAAATTTTTTGGAGATCAAAAATTCTTTATCTTTGTTGATACTTTTTGTAAAATGAAAGTCATGCATAGCGCTTCAATGAATAAAAATAATAAGCGCTCCGTGAGGGAACGACTTTGACGAACCGAACTGTAGACGCCGATACTGAGTACAAGCGCCGCCTTCTTGCAACCGCGCCCGTCTTTCAATCGACGCCCGAAGACGATTTGGCGGAGCTTGCCCATCGCGGCAAGATCGTCGCGATTGCGCGCGGCAAGACGACGCCGCGCCCGGCGGGCGGCGACAGCGTCTTTGTCATTGAGCGCGGCGTGATCGCGGCGTTACGCGCCGATCATGAAAACACCAAACCCGTTCTGACGGCGTTGTTCGGCCCAGGCGACATGGCGGGACTGCAAGCCGCGCTTACCGAACAGCGCCCGCCGGGCACCGTATGCCTTTCCGAGACGCGCTGCCTTTCAAATGTTTCCGCTGTGGCGATCCCTAGCGCGGATTTGATGCGCGTGGCGCGTCGTTGCCCAGAACTTTCGCAATCGCTGATGTCGGCGCTCGCCGCCTATACCAACGAGACGGCGAAGCTCTTGGTGCAATCGCTTCACCGGTCACTGGAATTGCGCCTCGCCAGCCTGTTTTCTCGCATCGGAGACCTATTGGCGGGTGAAGATTGGCGCCCGACTGCCGCCGTGGGCAAAATCTCCCAATCCTTTGCAGCGGAAATGCTCGGCGTCTCTCGCGAACATGTGAACCGAACGCTGACGATGTGGGAGAAATCCGGCCTTATCTTCCAGAACAAGTCAGGCGAAATAACGATCCAGAACCGTAATCGCCTGCACCAGTTGGCGAGCGACCAATCGGCCGCGTCGCAATCGTCGAAAGAGGGCGACTGGATTTGGGAAATCGACAGCTATCTCGATCGCGGTCTCAATCAGATCGCCTTTAACCTGGCGATGGAAGCCTCAAAGCGCGCGCCCCGCGATATGCGCTTTCGCCACCGCGCTGTTCTCGCTACGGCGCGCTCCGGGGCCATGGCCGAGGCGCTTGCGATGATCGATAAGCTCGGTCTTAAACATGACTACACGGATGAAGAACTCGGCTGCCTGCGCCCGCGCATCTTGCGCGATATGGCGTTCTCCACGGACAGCGACGAAGATCGCCGACAATATTTGGTGGATTCGGCCGAGGAGTACGCCAAAGTCTTTGACAAATGCCGCAAAAATTATTCCGGTCTTAACGCCGCCTATGGTTACGCGCTTCTTGGCGAGGGTGAACGGGCGCGCGGGCTCGCTTCAATCGTCGGCGATATCACGCACGAAAAGCTCGAGCCGCTCGATGAGGACGACCCCTCTTACTGGCTGCGCGCCACCATGGCCGAATGCAAGCTCTTACAAAATGACCTTCCAACGGCGGCGGCGTTGTTCAAAAGCGCCTGCCAGGCGAGCGATGTGACGCCTGGCAAAAAAGCGACGACGCGCCAGCAGCTTATTCGGTCTGCGGAATATGTGAACATCGATCGCGCCTGGATTGATAAGGTTACGCCGCAGTACAAGACGCTCTTTTTCTCCGGCCCTCTCGCCGGCAAATTGTCAGAGGAAACTGATCACCTGATTGACGATGTTGTCGCCGACGTGGAGCGCTACATCGAGGAAAACGCCATTGGCTGTGCGTGCGGCGCGCTCGCGTCAGGCTGCGATATCGCCATCGCCGAAGCCCTGCTGGAGGCGGGCGTCAGCCTGAACGTCTACCTGCCGCTACCGCCGCAAGACTTCATGAAAACGTCTGTGTCCGCGTTTGGTGATGAGTGGCGCCAGCGCTTCATCGATTGCATGCGCGCAGCCTCTTCCATCGAATGGAACAGGCGCGCGCCCCATGCGTCGCGCGCCGCCTATCAGTTGGGCGCGCTGATCGCCATGGGCAAAACCATCCGCCATGCAGACGAGCTGCACACGGATGCGCTCGGCTTTTTCGCTGTGCAGGAAGGAAGCGACACCCGCGCGTCATTGAGCGTTGCAAATCTTGACCATTGGAAAGAAAGCGGGCGCGCCTTCGGCGTCATCAGCGACGATTGGCCCAAGAAGGAAAAGGCGGCCTGTTCCGATCCGACCAGTTTGCGTTATGCGCTCACGCTACAGGCGACAGGCAAGAAAGCGGCGCTCCCGGAAAAATTGGGCGATGCGGAACAACGCATCGAAGCGCCCGATGTGAAATGCGCCACCTACCTCTATGAGACGCTTGAGCAGGCCTGCGCCGACGCCGTGTCATTCGAAGCCGGCAAGACCGCCTCGGACTTCCGGATCTGGTTGGATGTGGGCGTCTTTCATGATGACGCGCAGAAGAATGACGAAACGGTCGTCCAGGAAAACTTGATCACCGCTTCCTGCCGCCCGCTCACCGAGGAAGGTAAAATCTACGCCAGCGAGGCCTATGCGAGCATCGCCGCGCTCGCGCCCCTCACTGGCCGGCGTTTTGAATATGCAGGCTATATGGGCACGCAGGAAAAACTCGATCCGTGCCCGCTCTATATGGTGGAGTGAAAGTGCGCTTATCCAGCCACAACGGTTGCAAGAATCGGCGCTAACCCGTCGCGGTCGATCTCGTCAAACATCGCTTGTTTGTCGCTATCCACATCAAATACAGCGATCAACTGTCCGGCGCCGTCATACACCGGAATGACAATTTCCGACGCCGAGTTTGCGTCGCAAGCGATGTGACCCGGAAACGCATGGACGTCATCGACGATCTGAACCTTGCCTGTCGCCGCCGCCGTCCCGCAAACGCCGCGGCCGAAGGGAATGCGCAAACACCCCATCGTGCCCTGGTAGGGGCCGACCACGAGCTCATTCTCCTTATGGGGATCAACCACGTAAAAGCCTGTCCAGAAAAAATGGTCAAAAGCGTGATGGAGAATATTGGACACCGTCGCCATACGCGCCGTGAGATTGCGCTCGCCGTCGATCACAGCCGCTATTTCCTTTGCGACTTCTTCGTATCGTTCCTGTTTCTGTTCGGGCGTCATGGGGCGTCTTTTTACATCCGTTCGTTTCACAAAGGCGCGCCGACCGTGAACGTCAAAGGCGGAAGCGGATCGATGTTAACCGCTACCGCGTCGCCCACAGCAAGCGGCCCAACGCCCTCGGGCGTTCCCGTGAAGATAAGATCACCGGCCTTCAATTCAAACAGGGCCGACAGAGCGATGATTATTTCCGGGACGGTCCAGATCATATCGCTGAGCGGCGCATCTTGTCTCACGGCGCCGTTGACGCGCGTTATGAGGCGCGCCTCGTCCATCGCGTCCGGCGGAACAGCGTCAATGGTTGCAATTTGACCGACCGGCGCTGAAAAGTCGAAACCCTTCGCCGCGTCCCAGGGCGCGCCCTTGTCTTTGGCCGCGCGTTGCAGATCGCGGCGCGTCAGATCGCACCCGACCGCGGCGCCCAAAATCAAAGCGCCCGCCTCACCGCGCGTCTTCAGCGCGCGGCCGCCGGCTTTCAGCGCAATCACCAACTCGCCTTCATAGTGAAGGTCCTGCGTGCCGGGCGGAAAGGGAACCACCGCGTCTTGCGTCGCCGCGTCGGCGGGCTTGGTGAAGAAGACCGGCGGATCGCTTTTCGGATCGCCGCCCATCTCCGTCACATGGGCCGCATAATTCTTGCCGATACAGAAGATACGCCGCACTGGAAATGCACCGCCGCCAAGAATAGCGAGACGCGTAATCGCAGGCGGCGTGAAAATATCATCCATCGGATGCAAGATGGTTTCGCTTACAGGATCTTCTGTCCCGTTTTCGCCCAATCGGCGAGAAACGCTTCAAGGCCTTTGTCGGTAAGCGGATGGTTGGCGAGCGCCGTGATCACTTTAGGCGGCGCGGTCGCCACATCGGCGCCGGCGATCGCAGAATCTTTCACGTGATTGGGCGAGCGGATCGACGCGGCCAGAATCTCCGTATCAAAGCCGTAATTGTCATAAATCACGCGGATCTCCCGGATCAGATCCATGCCGTCGATCCCCATATCGTCGAGACGTCCGATAAACGGCGAGATAAATGTCGCGCCCGCTTTCGCGGCGAGCAGCGCCTGATTAGCCGAGAAACACAATGTCACATTCGTCTTGACGCCGTCCGCCGTCAGCGCCTTGCAGGCTTTGAGCCCCTCGATGGTCAGGGGCAGCTTAACGGTTACGTTGTCGGCGATCGTCGCCAGCGATTTGCCTTCGGCGACCATTTGTTCAGCGTCGACGGCGGTGACCTCCGCGCTCACCGGCCCATCCACGAGCGCGCAGATTTCTGACACCACTTCGCGGAAATCCCGGCCCGACTTCATGATGAGGCTCGGGTTTGTCGTGACCCCGTCAATCAACCCTGTGGGGAGAAGGTCTTTGATTTCGGCGATGTCCGCAGTGTCGGCGAAAAATTTCATCGAAACCTCTTTAATTTGTGAAGCGCAGACATGGCCGCGCGCCCTTGTTTTGCGCCGTGGGCGGGCGCTAATGCGCTGATTAGAATAACTCGCTTGCGTTACCGAGTGCGCTGGGACAAATCAAGGCTTCAGAAGGGCTTCGAGCGCCGGTCCAGCGGCGATAAAGCCTTGTTCTTTTCCATAGCAATTGGGATATGATGGCGCTTCACTATATCTCCCGACGGGGGGAGCGGGACCAGTAAAAGCGGAGAATTCCCGCACCGTGCGGGTTAGAAGACAGACGTACATGACGCAAACATCCATTCAGCAACAATCTATTGTCGTGCGGTTCGCCGGGGACTCTGGCGACGGGGTGCAACTGCTCGGCTCTCAGTTCGCCGATTCGACGGCGCTGGCCGGCTCCGACTTTTCGACATTCCCCGATTTTCCGGCGGAAATCCGTGCCCCTGTGGGCACGACCTTTGGGGTCTCGGCTTTCCAGATCAATCTTGGCGAACGCCGCATCGCCACCGCCGGCGACGCGCCCGACGTTCTGATTGCGTTCAACCCTGCTGCGCTGAAGGTGAACCTGCCGCTTTTGCCGAAGGGCGCGCTGATCATCCTCAACACCGACAGCTTCAACGAGCGCAACTTCGCCAAAGCCGGCATCGAGAAAGACCCACGCGAGACGGGCGAGCTTAACGATTACCAGGTCATCGAAATCGACGTGACGACGCAGACCGAAGAGGCGGTGAAGCCCGCCGGTCTCGGCAAGCGCGACGCGGACCGGTGCAAGAATTTCTGGGCCCTCGGCGCTGTCCTGTGGATGTTCGGCCGCGACCGGGCGCCAATCACGGCTTGGATCGAAAAGAAATTCGCGAAAAAGCCGGAAGTGATCGGCGGCAACCTCGCGGCGCTGAACGCCGGCCACGCCTACGCCGAAACCGCGGAGCTGTCGGCGGAGATCCCGCAATTCAAGATCGGCGCGGCGCCGATGGACGCAGGCGACTATCGCTCCATCACCGGCGCCGAAGCGTTATCGCTCGGCCTCGCAGCGGCGGGAGAGTTGGCCGACAAGCCGATCATGTTCTGCTCCTACCCCATTACGCCGGCCTCCCCGATCCTCCATCACCTGTCCCGGATGGGCGAGCTTGGGGTGGCGACCTTCCAGGCCGAAGACGAAATCGCCGCCTGCTGCGCCGCTATCGGCGCGAGCTTCGGCGGCCAGATCGGGGTGACGTCCTCGTCCGGTCCCGGCATCGCCCTGAAGACCGAGGCGATCGGTCTCGCCATCGCCACTGAACTGCCGCTCGTGATCGTGAATTCACAACGCGGCGGCCCCTCAACCGGCCTGCCCACAAAAACTGAACAATCAGATCTTTATCAGGCCGTCTACGGACGAAACGCCGATGCGCCGATCCCTGTGATCGCCACAAAGGACCCCGGCGACTGTTTTGAAGCGGCGATCGAAGCGACGCGGATCGCGATCCGTCATATGACACCAGTCTTTCTGCTCACAGACGGCTATATCGCCAACGCCGCCGGCCCATGGGCCATTCCGGATATGGCTGACTTCGACCCGATCGCCGTTAATCCGGCGCCGGACGCGCCGGCGTCTGACGATCCGACCGACCTCAAACGCGCGATTTGGGCGCGCAATCCCGAAACGCTCGGACGCGGCTGGATCGCCGCCGGCGATGAAGGGCTCGCCCATCGCATCGGCGGCCTTGAGAAAGACATCGACACCGGCGACATCTCTTACGACGCGACCAACCACCAGAAAATGAGCGACATGCGCCAGGCGAAAGTGGACGCGATCGCGGACTTCATCCCCGATCAGGGAGTCGAACAGGGCCCCTCCCGCGGCGCGCTCGCCGTCGTTGGTTGGGGCTCGACCCACGGCGTCATCTGGCGCGCCGTCGATCATGCGCGCGAGCAAGGCCTCGATGTGGCGCAAATCCATCTGCGCTATCTTAATCCGCTGCCGCGCAATCTCGGCGCGCTGCTCGCGGGCTATGACCGTATCCTGCTGCCGGAAATGAATATGGGTCAGTGCGCCACCCTCTTGCGCGACAAGCTTGAGATTGAGGTGACGCCGCTCACGAAAGTCTCAGGTCAGCCGTTCAAGATCGCCGAAATTGTCGAGGCGATTAAGACCAACATGCCGTCGGCGGTTCAGGCGGCGGAGTAAAATATGCGGCTTATTGTGATCATCGCGAGCTTTCTCGCCTCATCGGCCGCCGCGGCGCAATCAATGTGTTTCGACCGCGAATTCGGCGACGATATCAGCTTTGACGTGGAAGTGGGCTGGGCGGCCGCCAATCCGCTTGACCCGACGCCTGATCCAGTGATCGCAAACGTCGATCAGGAACAACTCATCACCGCCTTGCGCGATCTGAAAGGCGGCTGGAACACGCCGTCGACGATCTGGCCGAAATCCGCCGTGCAGATCGAAATCTACCAGCGCGGTCTCCTGCGCTGTCAGGCGATTTATACGCGCGACGAAATTTACGCCATGAACCGCAACGCTAACGGCTTTCTCATTCGCCCGCTCGCCGTCGCCGAATATTTTGCGCTCAATGACGCCCTCGCCATTCCTTCTTACGTGGAAAAAGAATAATGAACGCTCCCCTCACCGCCAAAGACTTCGCCACCGATCAGGAAGTGCGCTGGTGCCCCGGATGCGGCGACTATGCGATCCTGAAATGCGTCCAGAAAGTCATGGCCGACATCGGCGCCGATCCGGACAAGACCGCCTTTGTCTCCGGCATCGGCTGCTCGTCGCGCTTTCCCTATTATATGAACGCCTACGGATTTCACACGATCCATGGGCGCGCGCCCGCCTTCGCCACGGGCTTGAAGCTTGCGCAGCCTGACCTCGATGTGTGGATGGTGACGGGCGACGGCGACGGGCTTTCCATCGGCGGCAACCATATGCTTCACGTGTTGCGCCGAAATGTTGATATGCAGATCATGCTCTTCAACAACGAGATTTACGGGCTGACGAAGGGTCAGTACTCGCCCACATCGCGCCCCGGCACGCGCTCGCCTTCCTCGCCGAAAGGATCGATCGACGCGCCCGTCTCGGCCGGCGCATTCGCGCTTGGCGCAGGCGCGAAATTCATCGCCCGCGGCATCGATACGGACGCCAAGAATCTGGGCGCCACGCTAAAAGCCGCCCATGCTTATCGCGGCGCTGCGTTCGTTGAAATCTTCCAGAACTGCATCGTCTACAACAAAGACGTGTTCGATGGATTCGTCGCCAAGAAGACAGCCGCCGACACCCAAATTCATGTTGAGCATGGCAAGCCGCTTGTCTTCGCTAAAGGGGAGAAGGGATTGCGCTTCAATCCGCAATCGCTGTCGCTTGAGGTGGTGTCTGTCGGCGACGGCGGCGTTCTGGAAAGCGAGCTTCTCGTCCATGACGAGACAAATCCTATGATCGCGCAGCTATTGTTGACTATGACGCACCCGGAATTCCCGATGGCGCTCGGCGTTATTCATCGTGTTGAAGCGTCGACCTTTGACGCAGCCTTCTGGGCTAACCATACGACGCAAGGAAAACGCACCGGCAAGGTCGCCGATGCGCTCCACAAGGGCAGCGTCTGGACGAAGGAAAAGGCGTCGGCGTAGGCTTTAGCCCTACTTTACCGCCGCAACGACTTTCTCGGCCGCGTCTTCCAAGTCATCCGCAGGCGTAATTTTCAGGCCTGACTCGGCGAGAAGCTTTTTACCCTCTTCGACCTTGGTGCCTTCAAGACGCACGACGAGCGGATCTTCAAGCCCGACTTCCTTCACCGCCGCGATGATGCCTTCCGCGATCGTGTCGCATCGCATAATGCCGCCGAAGATATTCACAAGAATGCCCTTCACCGCCGGATCGGAGGTAATGATCTTGAAGGCCTCGGTCACTTTCTCTTTCGTCGCGCCGCCGCCCACATCGAGAAAGTTGGCGGGCTCGGCCCCGTAATGTTTGATAATGTCCATGGTCGACATGGCGAGGCCCGCGCCGTTCACCATGCAGCCGATATTGCCGTCGAGCTTCACGTAAGACAGATCATATTTTGCCGCTTCCACTTCGAAGGGATCTTCCTCCGTAATGTCGCGCAATTCCATGAGATCGGCGTGGCGAAACATGGCGTTGCCGTCGAAGGAGACCTTGGCGTCGAGCACACGTAGATCGCCGTTCTTCATGACGATCAGCGGATTGATCTCCAGCATGTCCATGTCTTTTTCGGTGAACGCTTTGTAGAGAATGTTCACGAGCTTGCCGCATTGCTTGCCTTGCGCGCCGCTGAGCCGGAGCGCTTTCGCCACGGATCGTCCGTGGTGAGGCATTATGCCGGTCGCCGGGTCCACATGGATCGTATGGATTTTTTCCGGCGTCTCCTCGGCCACTTCCTCGATGTTCATGCCGCCTTCGGTGGAGGCGACGAACGCGATGCGGCCCGTGCCGCGATCGACGAGCGCGGAGAGATAAAGCTCCGTTTCAATGTCGGCGCCGTCCTCAATATAGATGCGGTTGACCTGCTTGCCCTCATCGCCCGTTTGTTTGGTAACAAGCGTCGCGCCGAGCATTTGTTTCGTGAACTCGGCCGCTTCGGCTGGCGAGCTTGCGAGACGTACGCCGCCCTTCTCACCCGCTTCAGGTTCCTTGAACTTGCCCTTGCCGCGTCCGCCCGCATGGATTTGGGCCTTTACCACATAAAGCGGCCCCGGGAGCGATTTCGCCGCCGCTTCCGCCTCGTCGGCGCTCAGAACCGCAACCCCGTCCGCCACCGGCGCGCCGAAAGATTTCAGCAGCTGTTTGGCTTGGTATTCGTGAATATTCATGAGAGCGGCTCCGCTGAGAGAAAAACTTTCGCCACTTATACCGGCGCCCGCCCTATCGGCAAGAGATTTGGCAGCGCGCCCATGGCCGCCGTCATCTGATAGTCGTCATCGCGCCGACGATCATCCTTTGTAAAGACGGTCTTTCAGCCCGGAAAGCCGCTTTTCATACTCTCGCGCCAGGCGCTCATGGGGCGCCCAGAAGGGGTCGGGCGCATCCCCAGCGAGGCGCGCAATGAGGATGCCGAAATGCACATGCCATCCCGCCGCTGCGCTATATAGATCGTCATCGGAGGAAATTCGCTCGTGCAGAAGTTCCAGCAGCACGTCATCGCCTTCCTCAGAAAGGCGAAAGGTGACTTTCGTGTCATCGCCGCCCGCCGCCTCTGGCCAAAGCAAAGCGAGTAAGTGCGGCGGCTTGTAGATGAGCGTCTCGCCTTCAAATTCGACGCCGTGCTCCATCTCCTTATATTTCTCAGGGTACGGGTCATCATGATCGCTCAATCGGCTATGGTCGAATTTGAATTCCACTTTGCCGCCCGGCGTCGGCGACGTTTCGCCGTCAGCGAACCACAAAGCGCGCTTTGCTGGCTCCGTGAGATACGCCCACACCCGCTCAATAGGTCCTGGCAATCGCCGCACGAATCGCAGCGTTCCGCCTTCTAGAAAGTCGCCATGGTCAGTCATCGCGCATCTCCTCCCGTAAAACGGCTTCCACCCGGTTTAATTTATATCAAAATCGCTACCCCGTCCGCCACCAGCGCGCCGCATGCCTTAAGGATTTGTTTAGCTTCACATTCGTCGGCCTTCATAGGTTCGCGCATCGGGACAATTTTCACTGCGCCGGAAAAAATCGCTGGGCGCGGTTAGAAAGGGCGACGCAAGGTTTCATGATCCACGCATGGCGCCGTCAGTTCCCCCCGCACCCTTCAACCCCCTGGAAACCACTCGTTCGTACTCTTGATAAAAATCAATAATCGATACGGCAAAGGACTGCGAGCTTGAGCATACGACAACTCGCTTTCACGAGCGTGGCGAGCGAACGGTTCAATTCGGCGGACCTTTCGGACATTTTGAAGACAGCGCAAAAGAAGAATCCACACTTTTGACTGAACGAACTCCTTACGCGGCTCCGGCTGCGCGTGCCGGAAACCGAAATGAAATTGGTCTATCGCTCCATCGAATGCTTTCAGCAAAGACCGTTTGCAAAAGCGTGATCGCTCAAGGCGGTGCGACTTCGCGCCGTCAAATCACGATTGGACCAAATAGGCCATGTCCGGATAACTTCTTTCTCACCCGCTCGTGAAAGACCGTCAGATAATTGTTGCATGCGCCTCGTCTCGACGTCGCCTACCGTCCGCGACGCGATCTGAAGCGATCGTACTTTGTACTGAGTAATTCTGAAGCGGCGGAACGCATCGCGGGCAGGCCTTGCGCAGCCGATGAACCAAAAACTTACCCCTAAACGACGACGCCGTCTCGCGGCGGCGGCGCCTCTTTTTTGCGTTTATCTTCGGAGAGAACAAATGACCCCCAACACTTTCATTAAATCTGCGCTGCTTGGCGCAACGGCTCTCGTCGCCTCAAGCATCGCCTTCGCCCAATCTGAGCCCACATTCGGCGGCGGTACATCCGATCCGTTCGGCGGACGCGGGCGTGCGGCTGACTTTGACGGCGCCGTTTTTGTCATGAGCAATGATGTCGACCAGAATACCGTCGTCGCTTATGGACGGCGCGACGACGGCACGCTGTCCCTCATCGGCGAATTCGCCACCGGCGGCCAGGGCTCCACGGATTTTGACGGACCGGAAGGTCTCGATCCATTGATCTCAGGCGACGCTGTCGTTCTCAGCGACGATCGCCGCCAGCTCTTTGTCGTCAACGCCGGTTCCAATTCGGTCAGCGCCTTTCAGATCGGCGACGATCTCCGCCTGCGGTTGACGGACACGGAATTCGTCAACGGCGTCGCGCCGAACTCCATCGCCTATCGCGACGGCGTCATCATCGTTTCCTCGATTGACGCAGACGGCGTCTTCACCGGCGAGCCGGATCAGGAAGGCGCAATCGAAGCCTTCAGCGTGGCGCGCAACGGCAACCTCCGCTCCATTCGCGGTTCCCGGCGCGTACTTGAAAATCGTCCGTCTAATGTGCGGTTTAGCCCTGACGGCCGCTTCCTTACCGTCACGTCAATCAATGCAGGCTCTGTCCTTCTCAATGGCGGCGACACGCCGGAACTCGTTGTCTTCGGCGTCGACCGCAATGGTGTGCCGACGCCATCCGCGCTCGCGGAAGCCTCCTCGACCGCCTTTGGCAATGCAGACGGACGCAACCTCGCCTCGGCGATCAGCCACGAAATTGTTGAAGATGACGGCCGTCAATTTGTCGTTGTTTCAGAGGCGCGTGAATTTTCCAGTGACGGCCTGCCCCCGACCTTCCCGAATCTTCAGGCGGGCTCTATCTCGTCGTGGGAGCTTGGCGAGTTTGGCTCGCTTACCCCGATTAGCCTCGACGTCCTCTCCGGTGGCGGCGTTCTTGACGGTATGCGAACCACATGCTGGCTCGAATTCTCCGCAGACGGAGAAGAATTCTGGGCCTCGAACACAGTCGATTCCAACATTTCGGCGTTCAGCTTTGACGAAGGCGTCGTCGAGTTCGTCGATATCGTCGCCGATCAGCCAGGCGAAGTGAGCCGCACGGACGGCCCCCTCGCCTTCGGAACGCAAAGCGACGGCTTCATCGATATGGCCGCCAGCGACAATGGCGAGTATCTCTATCAGCTTCTCGGTCTGCGCGGTCAGGTCAATGTTTACAAAACAGAGGACGATGGTTCTTTGTCTTTGATCCAGACGACGCCGACCGGAAATCTGCCGACAATCGATACGCAAGGCATTGCGGCGTTTTAAGCACGCTATTGCTTCATTGAAGAGAGGCGTTCGTCAGAACGCCTCTTTTTTTTGAAAAAGCGAAATTTAAGAAGACGAAAATAGAGGGTTGACAGAGTGGCGACACGTGTCGCACATTGGCGACATGAGACCGGCCCCATCGGAATTGCGCATCCTGAAACATTTGTGGACCCACAAAGAACAGAGTCTGCGGGAGATCCACGACGCTGTCGCCGATGATCTCGGCTGGTCGCGCTCATCCACACGCAAGACCGTCGACCGCATGGTCGAAAAAAACATGGTGACCGTCAGCGACAAGCATGGATTGAACCTCTATCGCGCGAAGGCGAAGAAAATCCCGACGCTTGCCGCGATCATTCAACAGTTCACATCAGACGTGCTCGGACTGCAAGGACCGTTGCCGGTGGCTAATCTCGTTCGGAGCGCCGTATTGTCCTCCGAGGAATTGGAGGAGTTGGAAGCCTATCTGAAAAAAGCAGCGGATGCGGAGGATAAGACGAGATCATGAACGCCGCATTTGTTTTTTCAATGGCCATGTTCGCCGTCAGCGCCCTTGTCTGGGCGCTTGCGTTCGCTCTTTCCAGTCTCGAACGCCGCTTCCGCAATTGGCCCGCATTCTGGGCGGCGGCGCTCATCGCCTGCGTCGCGACGCCGTTCCTCGCCGCGCTTCTTCTCAGCTTTCCGGCGCTAAACCCCGCTTCCGGGCTTCATATGCCGTTCTTGCACGACCCGCTTGAACCGCTGGGATTAATCAACGCCAAACAAGTCGATGGCGGGGAAACGCAAAAAGAGTTTTCCATACCATTTCTGAAAAGCGCCATCGGCTATATTTACGTGCTCGGTGTCGGTGTTTGCTTTCTACGATTGACCGCCGGACGCGGACGCGCACACGCCATCGCGCGGCGGGCGACGGCGACCACTCTTGGCGGCGACCGAAAATTCTACCTGACAGATGAGGTCACAACGCCGTACACGTACAGTCCATTCGGCCGTCCTGAACAATCGCAAATTGTGATCCCCGAACAATTGGCGACAAGATTTTCCGCATCGCAATTGCGGGATATTCTCGACCACGAGGCCGCGCATATCGTTCGGCGGGACGACGAGACAGGGCTGGCGCTTCGCGCGCTCCTCGCCGTCTGTTGGCCATCGCCATTCGCCCATGCGCTCTTCAAACGGTGGGGCGACAGCATTGAAACACAGTGCGATATCGCCGTCGCCGGCGGTCGCTCAACTGAATTGCGCCGGGCCTACGCGGAAACGCTTCTGGATGCATTGCGCCTTTCCGCAGCCCAGGACCGGCGCCTTCCGGCTGCTTCATTTTCCGCCAACCATCTAAGGAGTGAAAAGATGAGACTTAGAAATATCATGGCCGGCGCTGCGCCGTCCTTTCAGGGACGGGCGAATAAAACGGCGCTCAACCTGGCCGCCGCGGCGATTATCGCGTCGGGCGCCTTCACGCTTTCTGCCCAAGCCGATGACGGCGACGCCAATGGCGCGCTCGTCAACAATATCTCTTTCATGCTCGAAGGCCGCCTTACCGCGTCTTACGGCGTTCAGTATGATCCGTTCAAGTCCGGCAAAACGATGACCCATCACGGCATCGATATCGCCGCGCCGATCGGCACGCCGATCTACGCCCCGGCGGACGGCGCGATTATCGAGGCGACCGATCTTTACAACGGAAAGGCGGGATACGGGAAGGTTGTCGTTGTCGAAACCGCTGATGGAACGCGCACGCTTCTTTCTCATCTCGGCGAATACAGCGTCGAAAGCGGACAGAAGGTGAAAAAAGGCGAACAGATCGCCACCGTCGGCCTTACCGGAAAGACGACAGGTCCGCATGTCCACGTGGAGACATATCAGGCGGGCGAACGTGTGGATCCGATAGAAACGTGGCCCTTCAAAAAGTAACAACAGCGTTCGAAGACGAACGCGGTAACCGCTTCCCGGATTTGTATGCGCATTCTCATTGTTCTGATCACGTGCTTCAGCGTTTCATGCGCGCAAATCCGGGAAACGCCAACGCAACGGGAAAGCGTTGCTGACGGCGCGGCTAACGAAAAACGAATTGCGCTGTCTTTTGACGACGCCCCGCGCGGGCAAGGGCCCATGTTTTCCGGTTCTGAGCGGACGCAACGACTCATAGAAACGTTACGGTCGGCGGAAACCGGCCCGGTCGTATTCTTCGTCACGACAAATGGATTGGAAAAAGAAAATGGGTTTGAACGCATCGGGCGGTATGCGCGCGCCGGCCATTTGATCGCCAACCATACTCACAATCATCCCTGGCTCCGAGATACGCCGGCGGCGGTCTATATCTCGAACATTGATAAGGCGGAAGCCCTGTTAGAAGACCTTCCGAACCGCCGCCCCTGGTTCCGTTATCCGTTTCTTGACGAGGGGCGTCCCCTTGATCGGCGACTCGCGGTCTACGATGCGCTCCAACAACGCGGATTGAAAAACGGCTATGTCACCATCGACAATTACGATTGGTACATGGAGCAACAATGGAAAAGAGCCGTGCGCGACGGGCGGACGGTCAATCTCAACGCTCTGCGCGGCGCCTATGTGGATATGCTGATGGGGGCGGTGTCGTTCTACGATCAAGCCGCCCGAGAAGCCCTGGGGCGATCGCCTGCGCACATCTTATTGTTGCACGAAAATGATGTGGCCACCTTATTCGTTGATGATTTGGTCGCGGCGTTAAGGGCGGACGGATGGCGGATAATCAGCCCTGACGAAGCGTATGACGATCCTATAAGCCGCCGGCAACCAACGACCATGCGCACAGGTCAAGGGCGTGTCGCCGCCCTCGCCATCGACGCGGGCCGCGATCCGCGAACGATGACCCATCTGGCGATCGAAGAAAAACAGATCGACGCGATGTTGGAGGAGCGAAACGTCTTCGGTGATGTATTGGTCGGTGACGAATAAAAAATAGCGCCTTTCAACAAGTAGCGACGACTTACTCAGACGCCAATATAATCTTCCCAATCAAATTTTCATGAGGGATAAACCCAACTTGGGAAATGACGCGGCTGTCCAACGATTGATCGCGATTATCGCCCATCACGAAATAGTGCCCGTCAGGGACCGTGAACGGGCCTACATTATCCAGGCGGCCTCGATCGCCATGGCATTCAGCTACAACATAATTGGCGCCGTTTGGGAGAGTTTCGCGAAACGCATCGACTTTTGCAGAACGCCCATCGCAGCTCGCGTCAATCTCGGTCACTGCCTCTTTAAGTATCGGCGCCCCATTTATGTGTAATGCGCCGCCTACCATCTCTATCGTATCGCCAGGGAGGCCGATCAAACGTTTTACGTAATCGTAATTATCTCGCGTTGACCGAAACACGACAACGTCACCTCGCGATGGTGCAGCGCCTTTGGTTCGCCCTTCCGGAAAGAATTGATTCAAAGGCGAAAGTGAGTATCGACTGTAGCCATATGTCCACTTTGAAGCCACCAATACTGAACCCGATTTCAGCGTTGGCGCCATTGAACCGCTTGTAATGCTAAATGGCTGATATGCCCCCCACCGAATTATAAGAGCGAAAACAACCGCAATAATGATCAGCGTTAGATACAAGAGAGCATACCCGACCGCCTTTGGGCGATTGTCATTAGAGAGCTCTGCAGGCTTGCGCGAAACAAAAGTTGTGACGCCGAGTGCAAGCAAAATACTGATCAATAAAGACGCAGCGTCTGTAACGTTGAACGAATTCGGATCAACGAATACGTTTTCAATTGGCCCGAACGCCGCCAAGAAGAAAACTAGGGTCAATCCTGTTATTACGGCGAGAATAACGCTGGCGCCCGCCATCCTTATGGCGGCTTTCTTGTGACCCGCGTAATAAAGGCCGAGCCCCCAACCGAACACGGTTAGTAATCCGGCGAGCCACGGACGAACGCGCCGTGACTTAGTCGGTTCTTCAAATTCTTGCATTTCCCACCCTAACGATCGCCCACAGACAGCGCCAATGCTCATGGGTTTTTGGGAAAACGTCAATCGCCAGCCGCGCGGAGCTTCAATAACGATGTCCGCTGAACGCCCTGCTCGTCAAAATTCTCAGGTGCGAGCCACGCTTGCAAGCCTGCTTTCACCGTCGGCCATTCGCTGTCAATAATCGAATACCACGCCGTGTCGCGGCTTTCGCCTTTGACGATCATGTCGTTGCGGAAGACGCCCTCAAAGGAGAATCCAAGCCGCTCGGCCGCGCGCTTTGAAGCTTCGTTTCCATTGTGGCATTTCCATTCGTAACGCCGATAGCCGAGGTCATCGAACAAATGCTTCGCCATCAGAAACATCGCCTCAGTGGCCGCAGGGGTTTTCTGTATTTTCCTTGAGAAGATAACGCAGCCCACTTCGGCTGACCCGTGTTCGGGGCGTATCCGCATATAGCTCGCCGTTCCTAAAACATGATCCGTCTCGCGATCAATAATCGCCAGAACGCGCCAGGGATTGTTCTCCATCCCGCCCATGAATCTGAAAATGTCGCCGAGCGCCGCCGCATCCGCCGGCTTCGGGAGCGGAATGAAGCGCCACAAATTGTTGTCATCAGGTCCAGCGGTATTCTCAAAAAGCCCTGGCGCGTGACGGTTCGCAGAAAAGGCCTCCAGCTTGACAAACCGCCCAACGAGAGCGGTCGGCCGCGGCTCATCGCATGGTCGCCAGGTTGAAAAATCTTCTGTCATTCGCGGCGACGTCCCCATTCTTGCTTGCCCCTTGCCGCTACCATGACAGCGGCGTACGCTCCACGCACAAAATCCTTCAAAGGAATACATGCGCTATGATCGTCGTGTCAGGAAACGCAAAATTCGCTCCCGGGGCGCTGCAAAAGATCCGTAAGGAAATGGAAGCGATGATCACCGCCTCCAAAGCGGAGGCCGGGTGCATTGACTACGCATACGGGATTGACGTTTCGGATCCCGATACGCTTCTCGTGGTGGAGTATTGGGAAGACTGGGCCGCGCTCGACGCGCACTTTAAAGAGCCGCACATGGCGACGTGGCGCGCCGCTCTCGGCGCAGCTGGCGTGCTTTCCCGCGATATTAAAGCCGCGGAAATGGATGGCGTGCGCGCGCTCTAGAATTTATTCAAAAGAACGCGCCGGCTTGTTCCGAGGAAGCTTTTGAGATTTGCAAACACGCCCGCGAGGCGCGCGCCGTCGCGGAGGCGATAACCTGTGAACGTTGGCGCGTCTCCGCGCCATAAGCGCAGCGCGGCAAGTCGCGACCAGGCGAGCTTGCGTCGTTTCACCTGCCCTATTTGCATGGCGGCGATGGTCTCCACGGGCGTCTGTTCACTGCGGATGGCGCCGGCGGCGCATGCAGCCCTCAACAAAGTCTCACCGACCGGGGTCCGCGTCACGATCAGGCTGCGCCCGGGCTGTTCTTCGAACAGCGGATACCCTTTCTCATCGCAATGCCAGGCGTCCGCAAAGGAGATGTCTGCGTGACCGCCGGTTCCATCCGGACAAATCTTGCATCGCGGCTGCAGGCGCCTGGTCAGTATTTTCCCCCAACTGTCATGGTACGACATTTCGCGGGCTTCGCCAGTTTTGAGCGTTGCGCGCGCTTTACCGGGCCACCCGTCGCCGCGATAGCGGAAGGAAACGACGTCGTCGGGGTCCGCGCCCATTGTCCGTACAATTTCTTCTGCGCCCTTCAGGCTCGGTACTCCTGCACAGAAAAAGGTGACGACACAGACGATGAATTCATTGATCCGGGCGTCGAATTGCGCGAGCGCACGAAGCGCGGCGGCGTCGCAAGGCTTGCCCACAAAAACAAACGGTTGACGCCGCGCGAGCGCCGCGTCGAGATCAGCGAGCGGCGAGGACGGCGCGTAGCGCGAGCCCGCGGCGGCATAGACATCTTCGCCGTCGGCGCTGATGCGCGCCTCATTTCCGAGAGGCTGCGTTTCGCTTGCCGCCGTTTGCAGAACAAATTTCGCAGCGCCGCTTTCCAACAGATGCGTAACGAATGCGGACAAAGCACCGCCCGAAGAGGCGTGATGGCGCAGCCGTTCATCGGCGGCGTGGCCGCTGTAGACATCAAGGTAAGGGCCCCACAGAACATGGTCGGCGCGGTCGCCGGCGTCCTGACGCAATGAGAGACTTGGGCACACATTCGCGACGACATTCTCCTCCGCCGCAGAAAGCGCCTCGCGCTGGCTGGGTCTGGCGAAGCCCGCCTCATTGACGGTCATGGCGACTTTACCGGGCGCCGCCGCAGCGCAGGCGCCGCAGCCGGCGCACAGACCGCTTTTTGAAACCTTGGTTAGTACGGGAGAAGCAGCGCTCACGCCGCCGCCTTCACCGCCTGAACAAGCGCATGCTGCACCGACGCCTCATAAGGCTTCAGCCGATCATACCCGGCGGCGAGCCCTGAAGCGGCGGCCTCTTTCAGCGCATCGCGGTTGTCATAAGCATCCATCGCCTTGGCGAGGATGGTGTCGGTGTCGTCTGTCTTGCAATCGGCGAGCGCCGGATAGTTCAAGGCGCCGAAAAAGCCTTCAAACTTCCGGCTATACGCCATGGGCAGAACCGGGACGCCTGACGAAAAGGCGGCGATACATGCATGCATGCGCGCGCCCATGAAGAAATCCATTCCGGCAATGTAGGATTTCGCCTGAGACGGATCGCGGAAAATCGGCGCAACCGTGACGCCCGGAAATTCCGAGGCAAGCGCCTCGCACGCCCTATGGTCATCCTCAATCGGCTGCTTCGTGGACAGAACATGTCCGACGAGATGAATGTCGCAATTCGTCTGTCTCGTGAAGAAGTGTAAGATTCGCCGGACTGTCTCGCCATAATCGGATTTCAATCCGAACATGTTGTCGCCGGAAAAACCGCCGCTCATCAGGAGGCCGGAAACATTGAGACCCACGCGTGTTTGGCCGTTCTCACGCTTCGCCGGCTCTTTATACGGCAGGCGCAGCGCAACATCGCTTGCTTCGATGAGCGCCCCGTCAAACCCCATGTCGCGCGCGAACGCCGTCGATAAATGATCGCGGCTTGAAACAGCGGCGGCGCGCCGCAAAATGTTCAGGCCTGCGCGTTTGATCACCGGATTTGAGAATGGCCCGATCGTTTGCGGGCTCATCACCAGCGGCACGCCGCTTTGCAGGATGATGTTCGACGCCATCAGCATTTTTGTGATGCGGCCCGGGCCGTAAATATCCGTGAAGCTGTCGCCGCCGCCGATATCCAGAACGAGATCGCAATCTTTGACGATCTGCGCCAAGCCGCCGCCTAGCGGATTGAGATCACGCGCGCGGAGCCCCACCACCTCGATATCGTCTCGGCGGAAGTAAGGCGGCTTGGGGTCGTCCCAGCCGATCACCTTGAATTTCGGCTTCAGACCGACATTGCGCGCCGCGTCTTCGACAATCGCCATGTTGCCGACAGTGAGGGCCCCGACGCCCAAATTGTCGGAGTTCATCGAATGCCACAAAAGGCCGATGGTCACGATTTGCTGGGGCATGGTGGATCTCGCCGGCGACGCGTTGCGGCGTCCGTTTCATAATTTCTTAGGCATGATGGCAGCCATCGGTGGACAAATGGTTACAAAGCCCAGTGAGCGGCGCGCGGAACCGAAAACCGGGGGCCGTCAAGGGCTAGGCGCCCTTCTTTCTTAGTCTTATGTAATTCCTGCATTTCTTTTGGGAGACCCCACATGACCGAACTCCGGACCACTGCGTTTCAATATCTCGACCGCGCGATGGGCGAATTGCGCGCGCTCGGATTCGCCGCTGAGGACACTGAACCAGCGCCGATCATCGCGCTGTTGAAGCAGATTTCCGATCTTGACGAAGATCGCGTCGCGGCGATCGCCCGCACGCTGGATCAGGCCTCGCACTTCAACGATGTGGTGCGGGAACAGGTCTCCGGCATGACGATCGGCGAGCGGTATGAGGGCATCACCGCCGGGTTCGATTCCATTCGGGACGACGCCAAATCGCTCGTCGACCAATACGCCGACGGCAAAATCAACACGATCGAACGTATCCAGAATGTCTGGATGAAAATGACCCGCGGCGACATTGCGAGCCGCTTCAACAAGATCAAGGACCTTTACCTCGATGTCGCCGCCGACACGCGCGATCAGGTGGAGCGCGAAACGCGCATTCTTGAGGCTTATCGGGATTTCCGCGGCGCTATGAAACAGTCCGAAGTGATGGCGCTCGAAGTCCTGAACAAGGCGGAAGGAAAACTCTCCGGCGCTAAAGAATACCTGCAGGACAAAGTGGCGATCGTCACCAATTACGCGGGCGACGACGCCGCTGAACGCGCGCGTCTGGAGCTCGACCGCGATGAGGCGCTGCGTTCGCTCCAGAAAGAAGAAAAGCGCTATCAGGTGGCGAAGGATCTCTCCGACAATATCACCATCGGCTACAACACGTCGGAAGTGATTATGACCCGCCTCGTTCAAACGACGACAGCCAAAGAGCGGGTTTACGCGCAGGCCGTCTCTTTCTTCGGCACCAATGAAACAGTACTCACGGCGCTGACAGCTACCTTCACCGGCATGCATGGGCTTCATGAATCCACGCAGACGCTTGAGGCAATGAAGAAGGGCATCGACGAAAGTCTCGAAACGCTTTCGGAAGTGGGCGGCAAGGTCCACGAGGCAGCCGTCGAAGCGGGCTACGGCCCGACGGTCTCGGCGGCGTCCGTTAAAATGTTGGTCGAGTCAGTGATCAACTATCAGGAGCGCAGCCAACAGATCATTCAGGAAATGCGTAAACTCTCCACCGAGAATTCCAACGAAATCCGCGAAGCGGTGGAAGACGGCAAGCGCCGTCTTGCGCAACTGATCCAGACAGGCGCAACCGTCGCGCTTGAGAAAGCCTGATCGCCGCGCAATGAGCGAGACGCTCGTTACGACCGCCGAGGGCGCGGACGCGCAAAGCTTCGACGATGTCATGCTCGCCATGGACGTCGTCGATACGCTGCGCCACCGCGAGCGCGTCCTCGACAAGGAGCTCTCCGTGGAGGAGCGCGAGGAAAAGCTCGTCGAGCGTCTGCGCGTCATTTACAAGAACCAGGGCATTGACGTCCCCGACCGCATTTTGCGCGACGGCGTGAAAGCGCTCGAAGAAAAACGCTTCGTCTACGAACCGCCGAAGGGCGGCCTAAATGTCTCCCTCGCCAAATTCTATATTGGCCGCGACCGCTGGTTAAAGCCGGTCGCGCTGGTCTTCGGTCTCGCTGCGCTCGGCACGGGCGTCTATCATGTTGGCGTCACAGCGCCTGAGGCCGCGCGCGAGCGGGCGGCGGAAGTGCGGCTTACGCAAACCTTGCCGGCCGAACTTTCAACGGCGCGCGATACGGCCTTGGCGCAAGCGAACACGGACGAGGCGCGCGCCGCCATCGAGACCGTCTACCAGGAAGCGGCGTTCGCTGTGCAGAGCGGCGACGGTGCGGCAGGCGAGCGCGCCGTGGAGCGCCTCGGCGATATGGCCTCGCTCCTGTCGCGCGAACTCACCATTCGGGTCGTCTCGCGCCCTGGCGAAATGAGCGGCGTCTTCCGGCTCAATGACGACAATCCCGATGTGCGCAACCACTATCTGATCGTCGAGGCGATCGACAGCGCTGGCGAGCCGTTCGCCGTTACGGTGACAAGCGAAGAAGATCAGGAAACGCGCAAAGTGAAACAGTGGGGACTTCGCGTCCCTGAGGCGGTATTCAATCGCGTCGCCGCCGACAAGCAGGATGACGCTATTATTCAGGAAGCGGAGGTTGGCGAGAAACCGCAAGGCGCCCTCGCCCCGCAATATACGATTGAGACGTCCGGCGGGGCGATTTTGGACTGGTGAACATCGAATATGAGTAGAGACGCATGACCTCAGGCCGCGCCGCCCTCCACCGCCTCGACCGCTCGATCGCCGACGCGCGCCGCACCCTTTCCGACGCCAGCAACGCGGCGGCGGTAGACGCGCGCGCGCTTGCGGAGATCGATACGCGACAGGTCGACGTCTATCGCCGCCTCGCCGATATTCGTCTGGATTTGATCCGCGAGGACGAAACCGGCGAATCGCTTGGCGCAGCCGACCGCGAGGCCGAACGGTTGATCGCGAAACATGACGGCGCGCTCGCCACTTTCGCCGAGCGGCGCGACGCCGCCGAAGCTGAAATTGAACGGCTGGAACGTGATCGGCGCGCCCAGGAAGACGCGCTTGAAGAAGCGACGGCGGCCCATGACGCCGCGGCTGAACGCACCCACGCGCG
>CAWUIM010000001.1:0-136633 GCA_963922595.1 uncultured Parvularculaceae bacterium | reverse complement strand
CATAGGCGCCGAGCGCTGCGCCCACGAGCGCGCCATAAGCGGCGCCGCGTCCCGGGCTGCCTGCAAAAATTTCTCCGGCGATCGCCCCGCCAGCTGCGCCGAGCGCGGCGCCGGTAAGGGCGCCTTCGCCTGTGGACTGACATCCGGCCGCCGCCATCGCGAGCGCTGCGGTTCCTATCATCATCATCTTCATGGCTCGTCTCCTTTTGTTGGGTCGTAGCATGGAAGGAAGCTGCTAGGACCGCCCCGTATTAGAAATACCCGTTACAGCCTTCAGTGTGACGGCGCTAAAAGGCGAGATTGCGGCGGCTGCGGGCAATTGCGGCGGCGAATTCGGGCGAATTTGGGGCCGATGGCTGCGCTCGCTGGTTGCGACGAGGGGGCCATCGGGTAGGGTAGGGGCCGATCATACCGTCACAGGAGGAAGTTATGAGCCCGCACTCAGGAAACGCTGTCTATTTGAAGTCCTATCCGAGCGGCCTTCCGTCTCCTGATTTGTTTGATGTTCGCCAGGTGGAAACCCCAGCGGCCGGCGACGGTGAAATCCTGCTGCGAACGGTTTGGATGTCGGTCGATCCTTACATGCGCGGGCGCATGAACCCGCATATCAAGAGCTACATCCCTGCGTTTTCGCTCGAGGAACCGCTTGAAGGCGGCGCCGTAAGTCAGGTCGTTGATTCAAACGCCGAGGGCTTCGCCGCCGGCGATTATGTGGTGGCATTCCAGGGTGGGTGGAAAGAATATCATGTGGCGAAACCGGAGGCGTTGACCAAGGTCGATCCGAACCTTGCGCCGCTATCGGCTTATCTGGGCGTTCTCGGTATGCCGGGCATGACGGCGTGGGCGGGCATGACGCAAATTCTGAAACCCAAAGAAGGGGAGACGCTTTTTGTGAGCGGCGCTGCGGGCGCTGTCGGCTCGCTCGTTTGTCAACTCGGCGCCCATTACGGCATGCGCGTTGTCGGTTCCGCGGGCTCGCCCGAGAAATGCGAGTGGTTGGAATCAGAAGGCGGCTGCGACGTGGCATTGAACTACAAAGATTACGCGGACGCGACAGCGTTGACGAAGGCGCTCGCTGAAGCCGCGCCTAAGGGCGTTGATTGCTATTTTGAAAATGTCGGCGGCGACCATCTGGAAGCGGCGCTGAATTGCATCGCCTTTGGCGGGCGCATGGCGCTGTGCGGGATGATTGCGCAATATAACAACCGCGCAGCCGAGCCGGGTCCGTCGAACTTGATCAACATGATCGGCCGCGGCGTCATGGCGCAAGGCTTTATCGTCTCGAACTACATGCATCTCGCCCCGCAATTCGCCGCCGAAGTGGCGCCCCTGTTGGCCCAAGGCAAAATCAAGTTCCGCGAGTCTGTTTATGAGGGGCTCGAAAAAGCGCCGGACGCGTTTCTGGGGCTCTTTAAGGGCGAGAACTTCGGGAAAGCCGTGGTGCGCGTCGGCCCGGACACAGTTTAACACCGCCAGCGCGCCAAGGGCGGTGAGGCGGTCTGCTTCTGAGCGGCGGCCCCAATGAATTCCTGCTTGACGGTCCCCGACCCGTCACGTAAACCCACCGTCTCACGGCGCGCCTAGCGCCGGGATGCGGGTGTAGCTCAGTTGGTTAGAGCGCCGGCCTGTCACGCCGGAGGTCGCGGGTTCGAGTCCCGTCACTCGCGCCATTTCTCTCGAAATGGCAATCGCAATCTTCATGAGATCAAGTGAAATCTTGATCCCTTTTGGATTTCCTGGCGAAATCAATCGATCTCTCCGGGCCTATTGCGGGCGCCATGTATCGCCCCGCTGACACTTTCTATTCTGAAAAATGAAGCCCCAATAGGTTTCGCCCGCGCCGATTTCTGTAAATGTCAGATCGCCTGGAGTCCCAAAAAAGGAGCAAGGGGCGCGAATTCGCTCGAACCAGCTGCTCAAATAAACTGATCATAAGAATAGTCGAGAGCTGGGAAAATTGTGCAAGACCCATGAAAAATAAAACAGATACGGATGCATCTGGAATAAATCGCATGACGCCGATTTTTTTGGCGCAGCATAAGCATGCGCCGCAAGTCCATGCCTTTATAGGGGAATTCAGGGGAAATGATCTAAGTCAACACCTATGCAAGAGAATTCGATATTCTGGCCTGATGTTCTCTCGACGCACCGGAATAAAACGTTCATGGAACCCGAGATTCTAACTTTAGGTCCATGTTTAATCGTCTGCCTCGTCGTTCGAAAAATTCATGGCGGCTCAAGAATAGCAACCAAGTTATCTCAATCTGGAGTCATGATCGACATCCGCCATGGGTTCAATTTTGGCTCGTATTTAGCATCGACAATTACGAGGCGATATTGAATACAGTCCCACGCTCCCTTCACCGCGGGTCGCGCCCAAATATTCTTGGCGTTAAAAATGATGACACAAAGTGCGGCAAAAACACCGCGCAATTCTGAGCCAATTCCTTATGATGAATACTAGGAGCGCACTAGCCGCTAATAAGCAGCCGCTTTGGTGTTGCATAGGTTGCTGGAGAATTGCTATGCCGCAATTAATTTTTCGTTCTGATCAAAGTCAAATGAGAATGCCAGACGTTATGGTTTTCTAGCGTTGAATTGCCCTATCTGAAAAAGCGATAATTTATAAGATCTGTATTGTTGATCAGAAAATGAAAAAATTGCGTTGTTTTTTCGTTGGCGGTGAAACGCTGCCCATTCAGTGTGCAAATATTCTTATGGCGCGCGGACATCACATTATTGGTGTGATGTCGAGCGATGAACAACTCACGAATTGGGCCGGCGAACGTTCGATACAGACGATTGCGCCAAAACAATATGCGGACGCCCGTGAGTTTGTCGTTTCGAATGACATTGATCTGCTTTTCAGCATCTATAACGATTTTATCCTGCCAGCCGAGTTAATTGAAGCGCCAAAACAATTTAGCATTAATTATCATGACGGTCCGCTTCCCAAATACGCGGGGCCAAACGCCGCCGCATGGGCTCTACTGAATCGGGAGCGCTGTCACGGCGTCGCCTGGCATTTAATGACGACAAAAGTCGACGCCGGCGATATTCTTGTCGGTCAAGAGGTGCCCATCGAGAAAGGGGACACGGCATTCTCACTCAACGCACGGTGCTACGAAGCGGCGATTGAGTCATTTACAAAATTGGCGGACGATTTAACGGAGGGCTCAGAGACGCGAACGCCGCAAGAGCGCTCCCGCCGTTCTTTCTATTCACGAGCGCGCAAGCCGGAAAATTTTGGAATAATTGACTGGCGCTTTCCGAGCGATCAAATCGTGACTTTGTCCAGTGCGCTTGATTTTGGTCCCTATTACCCAAATCGGTTTGCATCGGCGAAAATTCCTGCCGGCGACGAATATTTCATTGCAGACAAGATTCGAGCGCTCAAGACTAGTTCAGGCGAGCAGCCTGGAACAATACTCCATTCGTCTACGGAGGGCATACAGGTCGCCACAGCCACGGAAGATGTGGTCATAGAAAAACTGCGAACGCTTCGAGGCGAATTAGCGCCGATCGACACGTTTTTGAAGAATTACAGTCTGGGCGTTGGCGATAGATTGCCTGAAACGACGCCCTCTTTCTCGATGCGCGCGAAAGCGATGGCGGAACGGTGCGCGCCCTTTGAGAATTATTGGATACAACGCCTGCGCAGTCTTGAACCGCTCAGACTTCGCGAAGTTGTCTCGTCCCGTGGCGGCGCAGAAAAAAATAACAAATTGGTTCACCCGATAGATGTACCAGTCGCTGTTTTGCAGCATTTGCCAGACTCCGACAAGGAATTCTGGGCGCCTCTCCTATGCGCCGTTGCAATATTTCTTGGACGATTTACGCGCGAGAAGGCGTTTGACGTCGCAATCCAAACCCCACCTCTTAGAGAACTTGTTGGCGATTTGGATTCGCTTTTTGCTTGTTGGCATCCCATACGGATTAAACCAGATTTTAGCCGTGGCTTAGCGTCGAATATCCAGTCGATAACGAAGAAAATCTTGGCGGCGGTTGAGCGCGACACCTATGCGCTGGATGCGGTAGGACGCCTGCATATTGCAGAGGATTGCGCGACGACCGCCAGCGGACGTCTGCCGATTTGCCTGAAGGTGGGCGCTGGTGGTAAAGGCGCTGAGCAAATCGACGATGTTGATATCACGATTAATGTGGCCAACGACGCATCGAGCATCACGCTCATTGCAAATGATCATGAACACGCCGCCGCTGCATCCATTCTTGCGTCCTCGCTTCAGACATTCCTTGCGGACTTCGCCGCGCGACCGGATACGCCGTGCCATTCATTGTCGATTGTCACAGAAAAGGATCGGCGCAAAAGCATTGTTCAATGGAATAAGACCGATGTCGATTACGACAACAACCAGTGCATTCATCATTTATTTGAAGAACAGGCACTGAAGACGCCGGATGCGCCCGCAGTCCATTTCGATAGTCTCACATTAACGTATTCTGAATTAAATCGACGATCCAACAATTTAGCGCATCGTCTACAGCGGGCGGGCGTCGGGCCCGAATCGCTCGTCGGTGTCTTCATGGAGCGATCTGTGGAGATGGTCGTTGCGCTGATGGCGACGCTAAAGGCGGGCGGCGCTTACCTGCCGCTGGATCCGCAACAACCTGATCGGCGGCTTCAATCGATGCTCTCGGAGAGTAACGTTCGTGTCGTCCTTACGCAAAAGAGGCTGGCGTCCCGTTTGCCGTTAGAGGCGCCGAAGGCGATTGAGGTCGATCAGGAATTCGGCACGTTAGGGCCAGACGACGACAAAAACCCTGATGCGCTTGTCGCCCCAAATAATCTTGCTTATGTGATCTATACATCTGGATCCACCGGCACGCCCAAGGGCGTCATGAACGAGCACAAAGGTGTTACAAACAGACTTTTGTGGATGCAGGACCAATATCGGCTAGAACCTGAAGACCGTATTCTGCAGAAGACGCCTTACAGTTTTGACGTTTCGGTTTGGGAATTTTTCTGGCCGTTGATGACCGGCGCGTCTCTCGTATTGGCGAAGCCCGGCGGACATCGCGATCCTTCGTATTTAGCGGAACTGATCGCCTCAATGCAAATCACGACGATCCATTTTGTTCCCTCAATGTTGCGCGCCTTTCTAGAAGTCAAAAACCTCGAATATAAAACACCACTCAAGCGCTTGTTCTGCAGCGGCGAGGCGCTATCCGTTGATCTCCAAAATGCTTTTTTTGAGCGCATTGAGGCGGAGCTCCATAATCTTTACGGCCCCACTGAAGCGGCGATTGATGTTACGTATTGGGCGTGCCGGCCGGGCAAATCCCTGGAAAGCGTTCCCATTGGCCGGCCAGTGGCGAACACTCAAATCTATATTCTGGATGAGCGAATGCAGCCCTTGCCTATTGGCGTGACGGGCGAGCTCTTCATCGGCGGCGTTCAGGTCGGGCGCGGATACCTCAATCGTCCCGACCTAACCGAGGAACGATTCACGAGTAATCCATTTGATCTTGAAAATCAGGGACGCCTTTATCGTACAGGCGATCTGGCCCGATTTCGGGCCGATGGAGCGGTCGAATATCTAGGGAGGACGGATCATCAGGTGAAAATCCGTGGCGTGCGGATCGAATTGGAGGAGATCGAGAACACGCTTAGCGAACGCTCGGATGTGAGTTCGGCCGTTGTCGTGTCCGATTGCGATAAAAACGGCGATGACCGTCTAATCGCCTATGTGGTCCCCGACAAAGCCAACGGCGGCAAGACGCAACAACAAGGGTCTCTCGAGAAAAGAATAGATGACTGGCGCAAGATTTACGATAAGAATTATAGCGCGCCGGATAACGCGTTCGTCCCCATCGAGAATTTCAGCACGTGGGTCAGCAGCTATACAGGCGATCCTATACCAAAAGAAGAAATGCGTGAGTGGCTGGAGCAAACGATTGAGCGTATCGCGGCGCACCGACCGCGCAAAGTATTTGAGATCGGGTGCGGAATGGGTCTCTTGCTGTTTCGCCTGGCGCCTCATTGCGAACAGTATGTTGCGACGGACTTTTCAAAGGACGCCGTTGAATACGTAATCGACCATCTCGAAGGATTGCCCCCTGACTCTGCATCGGTTGACGTTCGTCAACGCGAAGCGGTCGATTTTTCCGGTGTTGAGCCCAAGTCGTTCGATACTGTTATCGTCAACTCTGTCTGCCAGTATTTTCCGAGTATCGACTACTTTTTCAACATGCTGGAAGGGGCGATGGACGCGGTTGCTGATGATGGCGTAATTTTCCTGGGCGACCTTCGGAATCTGTCGCTACTGAGAGCATTTCATGCATCCGTTGAATTGGCGCGGGCGCCAGCGGACACGGTCAAATCGGAACTTAACGCCCGCGTGCAAAATCGAATCACACAAGAAAACGAGTTGTTGTTCGATCCGCGTATTTTCGCGATCCTGCAAAATCGCTACCCTCGAATTTCTGATATCCGTATCGACGTCAAACGGTCAGCTTTCGACAACGAGATGGCCAAATACCGATATGATGTGACCCTTAAATTGGGCTCCGATGACCACAAAACGGCCTGCCCCGTCTGGAAAAATTGGGGCCAAGACGTCGCTGACCTCAGAGAAATCGAAGCGATCCTTACCGATCAGTCGTTACCTGTATTTGGGATAACCGGGTTTCCCAATGCTCGGTTAATAGAAGAATTTTCGTTATTAGATTGGCTAGAGGCGCCAGACGGTCTAGCGACAGTATTTGATTGGCGGAAACAACAAAAAACGGAATCGGATGGGCAGGGCGTTACTCCCGATCAATTATGGAAACTCGCATTAACGCATTCCTACGACGTTGAAGTACGATGGAACGCTTCTAATGACCAGGCCTTGGACATCATGTTCTGGAAGATCGGCGAGCCGCGTCCCGCTTTTCCAACGACGCCTGCCGATGTCACCGTTGATCTTCATTCGTTTGCAAACGATCCGCTCGCAAGCGGTCAATCTGACGAATTTACGAAGACGCTCCGCGTTCATCTTGCGAAGTCACTCCCAGAGTACATGGTTCCGAACGCTATCGTGATCTTGGATCAATTACCGCTTTCTCCCAATGGTAAGCTTGACCGAAAGGCGCTTCCAGCGCCGATTACTGAGCAGGCGCCGGCCAATCGGCTGGTGCAAAAACCACGAAACGACATCGAAGCGGCGATCGCCAGTATTTGGGAAGATGAGCTCGGTTGCCAAGCCGATGTTACCGAAAGCTTTTTCGAAATCGGCGGCGATTCCCTGAAGGCGGTACGGCTTGTCGCAGCGCTTGAGGAGCATTTTCGCAAGGAGCTTCGTCTCGACAGCCTTTTCGATTATCCGACAATCGAAGCCCAAGCCCAGCTTTTGGGCGCTGAATTCTCGGCGCCCGAACATGATTGCTTGGTGGAAATAAGAGCGGGTTCTCCGGAAATAACGCCGTTATTCTTGGTGCATGATGCTGACGGAGAAACTGTTCTCTACCGGCATCTGGCAGAGCGGCTATCTTGCATGAGACCCACATATGGGCTTCGCCCTCCAGCAAATCCAAATCTTACAATCGAGGAAACCGCCGCCGCATTCATTCGCGCTATTCGGGCTGTCCGGCCACATGGGCCTTATCTTCTCGGCGGCCTATGCGCCGGCGGTGTTTTAGCGGTCGAAATGGCTATCCAGTTACGGGCCGAAGGCGAAGAGGCGCCGCTTGTCGCCGCTCTCGATGCGGCCGATGCGAAAACGCCGATGCGCAACGCCAAGATGGATAAGCGCCTTAATCGTCTCGGCGATCTAATAAAGAATACACGCCTCTCGGAAAATCCCGTTCGAGCTACAATGAATTTGGTCGGCGACATTGGTCGGAGATTTAGAAATGCAATCGCCTACGAAGCGGCGAATGTAAAAAATCTTGTTCATGTTAACCGGGAGTACTCTCGTTTAAGGCGTTCGCGCAAAATAAACGAAGAAGCACTTATTCAAGAGCCTAATCTTTCTACAAGGCAATTGTATAATGTAGCGGCGAAGTACTATACGCCCGGAACATACGATGGAACGATTGCATTGTTCCGTGCGAGTAAATCAACGGCGATGGATAATCCTGCAATCGACGATACCCCCCTTAGGGAATTGACTGATGATCCAAACTTCGGCTGGCGCCAGCGTTGCATCGGCGAAGTCGTGATCTTTGACACGCCGGGCGGGCATTCAAGCATGTTGCAGCCGCCATTTGTCGATACGCTCGCGCGCAACCTTGATCAATGCATATTCAAAGCCCTGGATTTAACTAGGGAAACCGACGATTGCAAAAGAGAACATATCCCTACTAGATCGCTGCAAGTCGAAACAATAAAATAAATGAAAATGACGGACACGAGCGACTTGACCTTAGAAATGCTCCTTATCGTTATCGTCAATTATCGAACCGCTGATTTGGTCGTCGACTGCCTTGATTCTCTGGAAGGAGAAGTTGCTGCGTTACCGTCCGCGCGTGTGATCATTGTCGATAATGATTCTCAAGATAACTCTTTTGAAACGATTGGTGCAAAGATTAAAGAGTCCGGCTGGGGAGAATGGGCTCAAGTGGTTGCCGCACCAGATAATGGCGGATACGCGAGCGGAAATAACTTCGCTATTCGCGACGCACTTGTGAATGACAACGCGCCGGATTATTTCTGGCTCTTAAACCCTGACACCCGGGTCCGTCCCGGCGCCGCCACCGCTCTTTTGACGTTTGCGTCGTCGCATCCGGAGGCGGGTATTTTCGGAAGCGCCCTTTCTGACGAAAACGGTCCATGGCCGTTCGCCTTTCGATTCCCGAGTCTACTTAGCGAGATCGAGTCAGGTCTTCGTCTTGGACTGATTAGCAAAATCCTGAATCGATGGAAAGTTATGCGGGAATTGACCGAGGAGCCCGCGAAAGTCGATTGGGTCCCAGGCGCGAGCATGCTGGTTCGCCGCGCCGTGTTTGAATCAGTAGGGCTAATGGACGAGCGATTCTTCCTGTATTTTGAGGAAACTGATTTCTGCCTGCGCGCACACCGCGCTGGCTGGACATGTTGGTATGTCCCCGACAGCAAAGTGCATCACCTTCGCGGTCAAAGCACGGGCGTCACAAAGATCGGGTCCCAAAAACCTTTACCCACCTATTGGTTTGAATCGCGCCGTCGATACTTCGTAAAGAATAAAGGGCTCTTCTATTCCATAGTGATTGATTTCTTCTGGATATCTTCCCTAGCCCTATGGCGGTTTCGCCGCTTCATTCAAGGAAAACCTGATACGGATCCGCCCGGCCTTCTTGGCGATGCTATTCGCCAAAGTACTTTACTCAAGGGAAGGGATGGCAATTCAATTCTCGACGAAGAATTCCATCACGAGATTAATAATAGTGACGCTGCGGATCGAGATTTGAATACTCGGGTGGTTAAGCCCCGATAACAGGTGGCCATTTAGAGTCTCGCTGCGCCGCCTCGCGGTCTGCGACCGTAGGTTCCGTCAGTGGTTTTGTTTCCATGCACGTTATTCACGCTATTCACTAAAGCGCATCGCCAATCATTGAACCGATCAACGCCGTGGCGCCCATGGCGAATAGGCCCCAAAGCGTGACCCTCATTATGGCTGGCGCGACGGGCGCGCCGCCTGTCCGGGCGGAGACGCCGCCGAGGGCGATTAATCCGGCAATCGAAGCGATGGCGATGCTGGCAAGGCGGCTGTCGACGGGCGCGCTTATGGACGCAATGATTGGCACGCACGCGCCGACGGCGAAACTGAACGCGGAGGCGAGCGCCGCTTGTGTTGGCCGGGCTTCCGCGTGGGCGATAAGGCCCAATTCATCGCGAGCGTGCGCGCCGAGTGCGTCATGCGCCATCAATTGGGCGGCCACCTTGTGCGCGAGCGCAGGTTCGACGCCTCTTTGCATATAAATCTGCGCCAACTCTTGGAGTTCTCCTTCTGGCGTTTCTTCCAGAGCGCGCCGCTCGATATCGAGATCGACTTTTTCAATATCGGCCTGGGAACTGACAGAGACGAACTCGCCGGCCGCCATCGAAAGGGCGCCCGCTACAAGACCGGCGACGCCCGTCAATAGGATCGTTGAATTCTCGCCAGTGGCGGCGGCGACGCCCATTAGGAGGCTTGCGACCGACAACAGGCCGTCATTGGCGCCGAGAACGGCGGCGCGCAGCCAGCCGGCTCTCTGGATAAAATGATGCTCGTCGTCAGGGATGCTCATCCCCCTCACTTTATCGATTTCAGTAGTGATTGGACAGGCAACGGACCAGTGGCTGTTGAATTTTTACGGGCGTGGCGACTCTGGGAGACCTGAAATGCGCTAATGCACCCTCCGGCGCCCGCAATCTTGAATCCAACATGCCGGCGAAATGGTCTATCCAATCTGGATTCCGACGCACCGCGTACTAAATAACGTATGAAATCAGCAACCAAAATAAAGCATGCGCTGATGATTGACGAACAGGCTTCAACGCTCGCCCTGCTGGCGTTTTGCCGCACTAGCGGTCGAAATTCTGGAAGATATATAGCCTGCGAAAACGTCTAAATTGATGCGTCCATAAGCGTATCGAGAAGGCGGTGCATACTTTGAGTAATGTGGAGACGATCTTGACTGAATTCACACCGGTATCGGCCAGCTTGGGAGGCGCGCTTATTGGCGCGGCCGCAGTTTTGTTGATGGCGTTGAACGGCCGAATAGCCGGAATAAGCGGCATTGCGTCCGGCATGATGGTGTCGCCGGTAGATGATCGATTATGGCGTATCCTGTTCGTTATAGGTCTCGTCAGCGCGCCATTGATGTGGTCGCTGACCGGCCAGTCTATTGCGTTTGAATTATCCGCAGGCGCGCCAACGATCATTATCGCCGGCTTTCTGGTTGGTTTCAGCACGCGCCTCGGCTCCGGGTGCACGAGCGGGCATGGCGTCTGCGGCGTTTCGCGAGTGTCCGCGCGGTCCATCGCATCAACCCTTGTCTTTATGGGTACCGGGATCGCCACTGTATTCCTAATGAATCTGACTGCGGGCTAGCACGATGAAGAATTTTGCAGCTTTTTTCGCCGGTCTAATATTTGGATTCGGGTTGATTGTTTCCGAAATGGTGAACCCAGCAAAGGTGCGTGCATTTCTCGACGTATTCGGCGACTGGGATCCGTCGCTCGCCATTGTGATGGGCGTTGCGCTGGCGGTCACTGCAATCGGTTATCGGTTCGTCTTGCAGCGGCCGACGCCGTTTCTGGGCGACCGGTTCCATTTGCCGAACCGCAACGATATTGACGCGCGCTTAATTATCGGAGCAGCCTGTTTCGGTATCGGTTGGGGGCTTGTCGGCCTGTGTCCGGGGCCGGCGATCACAGATGTCACCGTCGGCGGCGCGCCTGTCCTCCTATTCTTGGCGGCGATGGCTGGCGGCATGGCGGTGTTTGAAGTCTTTGATCGGACGATCGCCAATGAAGCGCGGTCAAGCGCCTGATTTTGAAGTATCGGCGACGCTTCGCGTCAGCTTTTCTCTAAGCGCCGAAGCATCGCTCATGAGGGCGTCGGAATTGGATTCCTGATGAAGTGAAGCGTCCTCGCGAAAACGCTCCGCCAATTCCGCTCGACGGAATTTGTTTATGATCGAATTCCTCGTTTTTGGAGTGACTGAATTCCCGTCCACTGCCGTGCGCCGCGGGGTCGCTCGATCAAAGTCAGCAAGAGCTTCAGCAGCAATTACGCTCGCTGGGCTTTGCGCCATCAATACGCCGCGCTCAAGCGCCAACTTCATTGTGCCGCGCGACACACCGGAGCGCGCGGCGTTTTTGGCCTGGCTGCAAGCGCAAGCCGCGCACGATGAGGCCACGCCGAGAGCGGCGGCCAGCACATAGCGTTGCTGCGGGCTTGAAAGCACATTCCTCTTGAGCATGTTGTTCAGCGCCAGGAACGCGGAGGTCGCATCGGCTGTTTGGCGGCGTAAGAAATTGACGCCATCAGTAATTTCCGCTGCAGCGTTCTTAAAATCAGTCATCTCGACTCCCATATTTTTTCTTATTGTGAAAAATGAGTCTGAGGCTGCGGATTAGAGAGTTTTCACTTCGCCGCGCATCCCCCAAACAAGCGCTGCGCCGCCGCCTCAGACCCAGTAGCTCGAAAAGAAAGTTTTTTGGGGAACATCAGGCAGGGGCGGTGTCCCTAAAAACCATCTGCGTTAAAGCCAACTTCGAGCTGCACCCGGGATTTACGGCGTCAGCATCTTTGGGGCGTTGATCCCAATCAATATTCTCAAAATCGTAAGGATCTTTTGCGGCGACCAATGGCGCAATTTCGACGATATAACCCTGCGCTTGTTGAAACTCAGCAGGCTCGTCGCAAAGCGAAATGAACAGAAAAAACGCGCAAACGAATTAAGCAGCTTTTGCAGACGTAGCCTTCAGGGCGTCGCCGCGGGCCGATTTATTCTGATAAACCTACGTCAACAGTTCCAATCAAGTGATCGTTCGAAGAGGCTACGGCCATGCTATTGATCGATAAAGAAAGAAAATCACCGCCAATAGCCAGGGCGCCAATACCAGCCGCGGCGCGTGTGTATCCATCGTCCAGGAGTCCAAGTTGCACCGACTTTGGGATTGCGCTCCCAATATCCACGCCGCCACACATAACGATCGCCTGCCCATCGCCAATAACCGCCGATCCAGATCGCGCCTGTAACGGGGCGGGGCGGCCGTTGAAATCTGCGCGGCGGCGGCGGCGCTGGGCGAACATATACGACGCCGGTGTCCGCTAAGATTGGACCATGTCCATAATGCATATGAACAAAACAGCCGGTCGGCAATAAAGCGCAGGCGCCAAGAACGAGTAGTCTGAAAGAGAGATTATGATGTATCGTCATATCCAATCCGTGCTCGCATCAAAATTCGTTTGGTTCGACAGGATTAGTCTGCGATCTCGAAACGAGTCACTTTGTGCGCGATGTTTTCGCCGGCGCGAGGTGCAACGCAGCGCGGCTCAAGCGCAATGCTCTGCATCCGGCCGCCAACGAGCGTGTGCTCCTTTAACTTGAATTCATTTATGGTGTCTGGGGCCGCTAAACGATAATCGCCAGCAATGTTGACCGAATTTGTCTTTTCCGTCCCTTCTTTGTGAAGCCGAAGGACGGTCCAACAGATAAAATCTGTGCTTTGCGCAGAAATGCCTTCCTGAAGCTCCCTCACATAACCGGCGCGCCGTTTAAGCAAATCGGGGAGTCCGCGCGGCTCGTAATCGCAAGTTAGAAATTTGTCGGAGCCCACAAGTAGGCGAACGTCGCCTTCGATTTCGCACGTGAGTACGCCAAGGACATCGAAGTCTTCATAGAGCGGGGTGTTATCCGCAATGGCGAGTGTGAAACTGCAGAACGCCGAAAAGATGATGAGGAGGAAGTTTTTCATTGGAAAATCCCTGATGCTCGTTTTCCATCACCATGCCCTATTCGAAAACAGGATCATTGATTGGGATCAAGCAAACAAAATCGTATGATCGTGATATGCGTTTTTTTTTACATTGCTTTTTTGCTTATGTTGCGTCGGGCTTTCCAGGAGCCGTTAGACCGTCAATAACGGCATTGGTGAGCCGTTGACGAGGATCAAACAGCATGTGCTTTTTGGCGAATAGATTGCGGTAAACTACAGATCAGCAGGAGCTTTGGAGAAGCTTGGCATCTGCGAGCAATCGCTACGAGGCGCCAGTCGGATTCTCGGACATGAATTTAGTCACCAATACGGTGATTGGTTGCGATTAAGGAGAGTAATGATGCAGGTTAACGCCGTTCCTCATTATGATGCCGGTGATAATCCAACAAATTGTTGCCCTCGTTTCAATCCCGATGGCTGGGATAATCGACACCTTCATTTTAAGGACAAGCGGTTCGTAAGGGCGACAACGAAGAGCATCATGCATGTGCCGATAAATATGGGGAAAATTTTTCCGAAGACTTTTCTCGCGATCACTGATGCGGGAGCTGATGATCCAGATGACGTGCTCGTGCTGAGCCGGGATGTATCTCCTTGGAAGGGGGAGCATTTTTTTGCCGTTTCTAAAGACGTTCCTGGAGAAGAAATGGCTTATCTATCAGGCGATTATCTGACAAGGGTTTTTGAAGGTCCGTATAAAGACGCAAAGAAGTGGCATGACCAATTGATAAACGACGCCGGCCGTGGCGATGAAGCGTCGCCTGATATCTTTTTCTTTTATACAACCTGTCCAAAGTGCGCGAAATACTATGGCAAGAACTATGTTGTGGGCCTCGTCGAGGAGCAGGCGGGTGATGGAGCGGTATCTTAGCGCGTTTGAAAAAAAGCGCCTGAACATCTGAATGCGGAATGTGGCCGATTTGTCGATGGATAGGCCGTGCGCCGTCCGAAATTGACCAACGTCAAACCGTATTGATCAGGATCTTGTTATCAAGGCGCGCCCAAACGTTTGACATCATGGCTTGGATAACCACTTATGGAAACTGATCCGAAAATCGCCTTTGAGGGGCTTGAGCCGTCCGATGCGATTTCCGCACGCGTCCGCAACGAGATCACGAAACTTGAAAGATTTTTTGGACGCATTACGGCTTGTCGCGCGGTTATTGCGAAACCGCAAAAACGCCATGTGCATGGCGACCTTTACAGTGTCTCCGTTCACTTAACGTTGCCCGATGGGCGTGAAGTGATGGCTAATCGAAATCCTCCGAATGACCACGCTCATGAAGACGTTTATGTGGCGATCCGCGACGCGTTCATGGCGGCGCGACGGCAGTTGCAAGACGAGGCGCGCAAATTGCGCGGCGCTGTAAAACATCATGACGATCCCCCGCAAGCCATTGTCGGGACGTTAATCGCCGAAGAAGATTACGGTTTTATCGAAACCTTCGACGGTCGAGAAATCTACTTCCATAGAAACAGCGTGGCCAAAAACGGTTTTGATCGCCTGAAGGTGGGAGATCGCGTAACTTTTGCGGAGACGCGCGGCGATAAGGGTCCGCAAGCGACAACGGTTAGACCGGCTTGAGGATTTACAGAAAATGCCTGAGCCGATCCCCAATATTTCCCTTGATCCAAAGAAAGCATTTTTCATTTTGATGAAGGCCCGCGAATTCGACGCTAAAACGGAGAGTACGGACCTGCAAACAGGGTCAAATCCGACTGATGACAAAGAAGTTGCGGTGCTGGAGGATAGTCCGGATGACGCTGTCGAAGAAGAACTGTCCTCGGCGTTAGAGGCTTTGAACGAGGATGAACAACTCGATCTGCTGACGCTAACCTGGATAGGCCGCGGCGACTTCGATATTGCGGAATTCGCAAAGGCCCGCGATGAAGCTGTTAATCTGGAGCATAAGCATATTCCTCTTTACTTAAAGCAGACGCCGCTCTTCAGCGATTACCTGGAAGAGGGCTTGTCGCTTGCCGGTTACGATCTCGACCAGTACGAACGGGATCATTTTTGAAAAAAATCACAAAGTTGACTCAACTCAATTTTTCGCGTCTCGGCCCGCGTTATCGTGATCAAGCCGCAAAGAGGAGCTGACCTGAAGAAGCGAAATCGTGAAATATCCTTTTGGGTGTGGATCGGCTTTAGCGATGGATCAGTGAGGCGATGATCCGATGCGACGGAGCCCGCGAGGCGGCTGGCGCGCAGCGCGTTTGGGGAAACCTTTACGTGGAGCGACAGCGCCGCGGGCTTTCCCGTTTCGGGGCTGACGGAAATGCGTCGCGCCGTCATAGAAAAAGGAGAAGCCAATGAGCCTGTCCGGCATGACCGTTTTCGATGACACGGTCCACACCACAAATATCTGGCTAAAAGAGCTGATGGGCAGCTTGCACTTTGATGAGCGCGAAGACGCCTATCGGGCATTGCGCGAGACGCTCCATGCCTTACGCGATCGGTTGCCGGCGAATACGGCGGCGGGCCTCGCCGCGCAATTGCCGATGTTGGTGCGTGGGTTTTACTTTGAAGGATGGCGTCCCGGCGCGGGGCCGACAAAAGACCGGACGGCGGATGAATTCACTGACCATATCCAGCAGGCGTTTCAAAAAACGAAGGTGCAGCGTGACCCAAACGAAATCGTAAGAGCGGTGTTTGCGCTTCTCGACGAGAAAATTTCAGAAGGGGAAATTGACAACGTGAAAAGTTGTCTGCCGCCTAAGATAAGGTCCCTCTGGCCATCATAGACACACGCAAAAGCGTTAGACTTTTAAACACGCCATTATTCTGCAAAAGCGCGTTGCGCTGAACTCTCACCGCCACGGGACGAGCGGACTGCGCGTTTTAAAATTATCGACTTTAGCGGCCTAAATGATCAGGCGTTAGAATCTCGATATCGCGATATGTCCGGACTTAATATCCGCACGCCAAATTGATCGCTCGGGAATTTCATTCCACGCTTCGTGCGTGATCGGTTCAGACGCGACGACCAGTGCATTATGGGAACGATCAGGGCTGTGATGGATATGGGGAAATCCGCAAATTTCACAATCATAAATCCCCTGACGTTGAACGTAAAAAAGAGAGCGTCCAAGCCGGGACCCGGCGATCATTTTCCCATCTGTCAAAATAACATTGAGTCCCAGTTTCGCTTTAGGGCTGATATCGTGAACCCAGTCTTCTACTTCCTGCGCCAAGGTGGTGAGGAGAACAGTCAAATTATCGCACTCAGCGTTTTCGAGCTTCGTTAAAGCGAAGTAAAAAAGATGCTCGCTGTCTGTTTCGCCCTCAATCTTTTTGCGTAGCTTAGGATCAATCTTTTCTAGGAACCGTGGCTTTAAACGATCGAAATGGGGAACGGTGCCGTTATGGGCGAAGGTCCATTGGTTGAATGTAAATGGATGGGTGTTTTCCAAAGAAGGCCCGCCGACCGTCGCCCTGCGGACATGAGCCACTACAAGCGGCGCATATATCTTCGATGCGGCGCGTTCGAAATGCTCCCCGTGGTAGGCGGCCCAGGCTTGTCGTTCCCGGTGAGGTTTTTCGTCTTCATAAGTAACGACTCCCCAACCATGGGCGTGGCTCTTGCCTGACTGATCGCTCTTGCTCTGAGCTATTAATGCGTTTTGCGCATGTACGAGCGTACATTCGACTTTTGTAGGCTCAGTGGCGCAAAATCCATAGAGTCGGCACATGGCTTTGCCCTTATTCGCCGTCCTGCAGAAGATCGCGACGCCGCGATTGCAGTTCGCGTTGCAAATCTCTCATTTCGCCAAACTCGATGAAGTCGCCGTAACGTTGATGGGGATCGCCGGCGATCTTTTCATGTTTGATTGGACACCAATAAAGTTCGGTTCTGCTGGCGATTTCTCGCGCGTAGGCGATAACGCCGTTCGCGTAACCGCAATAGACGCAGTTGAATTTCTGAAAGAGGTTGAGTTGGTCGAGCTGGTAGCGATCAACAATGACAAATGCTTTTCTTTGAACTTGGGGAATACGCCATAACCGAAAGCCGATGTTTTGAAAGAGTGTGGCGAGAATGTCCAACATGACTAAAGGAAAGATCAGTATATAGACGAATGGGGCAGCGATCGTATTACGCAGGTAAGCGGCGATAACGCCCGCTCGCTTTGTATTCGCAAGGCGGCGGCGCTCGAGAAATTCCACAGTTTCATGCCGATGTGCGCTGCGGGGATCTCCTGACTGTTGGTCGGCCGCGATGCGCTGAACTTTCGTCCGTGAGTTTGCAAAAACCATCGCGTCACTTTCCATCTAAACACGCCGCGCGCTAGTGTACGTACGGTGGATACCTCGTCTCAGGGTAGTCTTTCAGCTTGTATTTGGACTGTAAGAAAGAAACGAGATCCGTCAGTTCAGCCACCGTCAAGACGTCGTTGTAATTCTTCATTTTCGAGACGCCGTCGACGGCGATTAATTCTGTATCATACCCCTTTGCAAGACGATGAGATGGATTGATCACGGACGTGACAAGCTCGCCATATGTGGCGATCCGCGTCGTCTCACCCCCGATCGAAATATTCAATTCGGGTTCTATGGCTTCGCGTTCGGCCTCCAATCCGGCGACGCTGTGGCAGCTTAAACATCCTTGCGCCACGAACACCGTTTCGCCTGCATCCGGATCGCCTTCGGGCAGGGAGAAGCCGAAGCCGGATTTCGGGCTCATATCGCATGCGGCGCCCAACAGAATGAGCGCGACTATTGGTGTTTTTTGTTTCATTGCTGCAAACGGCCTCCCGATCTTGTACTGAACGCCTACGTCCGTGGGACAAGTATCGGAGAAGCAGGGCCGCGATTGGTATGACCCAGATCAAAGGTTCGGCGCGGTTTCGGCTGACAGGCTGGGCGCAATTTGATCGAGATCATGAAAAGAAAGGTCGATAGTCAGCATGTTTTGAAGCGCAATGACCAAAGAAGAACAAAAAATCAAAGAAGCGCTTTTTCAAGCCTTCCGCGATGACCACGCAACGCTTGGCCGAGGTCTCTACGACTTGCGCCTAGCGATCGATGGGAAAAACGCTTCTCTTGCGAAGACTATCGCTGAACGAATTAATAATAAGTGCGGGCCACATATTGCTTTTGAGGAGAAGGATTTTTACCCAGCTCTGGACCCGTTCCTGTCAGCTGACGAAGTGACCGCGCTCTATGAAGCCCACGATGACGGTTACGAATTGCTTGCTTCCGTGCTGAACATTGATGACGGCGAACCAATAACGGAGGAGAGAAGGGGAGCTCTCATGGCGTCGATTGAAAAAATGGAGGCTCATGTGGCCGATTGCGGTGAGCTCTTTGGCGCGATGGGCGGATTATCGACGGCGGAGCAACGTGAGTTGTTGGCGCGCCTTGAAGGTTGGCGGCGACAAGCCCCGCAATGGACCGACCTCAGAACGCAAACGCCGACACCGGGATTATAAGTACTTTTTTCTCCTACTTCCGCCTTCATTAGAACGAGCATGCGAAATTCAGTTTCGGCGAATGCGCCTTGGCGCATCAGGACAACCGCCCAACCTTTGCTCAACGAGGAAGGTGTGGCGCGTGCGCGAGATCTCGCAGCGCATTACCGGGCGGCGACGCCGGGGTTAACGCCGAAATGGTTTTTGCGCGAAAATGTATCGCCGGGATGGGCGCAGGCGCCGACTATTTTTCTTGAAGACCATCGGGTCATCGATCTTGTTACCGAAGCCGCCTCAAAACGGTTCGAATATCGTTCGCTGGGGCTGGCGGCGGACGGGGATATTTATCTTGTAAGCGCGCCCCGCGATCGTTCTTTCGAAACCTATATGAGCGACCGAGCAGGCCTCGGCCGGCCAGACATTCTGGCGGTATCCGGATTGAAGAATAACAATACCGCGAAATCGCTCCCTTTGGCGAAAAGATGTCTTGCTGATGCGAAGATTCTGGGCGAACTCGTCGGTCGGGCGAAGCTCGCCGGATCGATAAACCTTTCACCATTTCAATCGTCGGGCGACGTATGGCTTCTCGCCAGGGAAATTGCGCGCAGGTCAAGCGTGCGCGTGCGCATCGTTGGACCGCCGCCGAAAATCTGCCGCCTTGCGAACAACAAGCTTTGGTTTGCCGAGCTCGTCTCGCAGCTCTTGGGCCGAACGCATCTGCCGCAGACTTATTCGGCCTATAATCTGACCGGCGCCGCCGTGAGAATTCGAATGCTCTCGCGGCGTTCAGAAAAAATCGTTGTTAAGACGCCGTCGAGTGCTGGCTCACTTGGAAATATCGTATTTGAGATATCTGGAAGTGATAACAGGTCGCTTCGCGCGCTGCGTGAGACTTTGAGAGACCAGCTTCAATTAAGCGGATGGCGGAACGACTTTCCGCTCCTTGTTAGTGTTTGGGACCGGGAAGTTTTATCGAGCCCTTCCGCTCAAATGTGGGTGCCTTTGCCGAAAGAGGGCGCACCGATTCTCGAAGGCGTATTTTCACAACATGTGAGCGGCGCGCGCGGCGGCTTTGTCGGCGGCGCTCCAACCCAATTGCCGGCGTCGATCGCCAACAAGTTTGCACGAGAAGCGTTGTTGCTCGGTTTGACGCTTCAGCACATGGGTTACTTCGGACGTCTTAGCCTCGATTCAGTTTTGCTCCAGTCAGATGGCGGCGCTCACATTATTCATTGGATTGAGGCGAACGCGCGGTGGGGCGGCGTGTCGATTCCATTGACGATCGCACAGAGAATTAATCCAAACGCGTATGACGAAGGTCTTTTCATTGTACAGAGGATGCATGAACCGGCGCCGAGAAAAAGTATCGACGAGATTATTCGGACTGCCGGCGTGACCAACATTGACCTTTCTAACGGTCAGACGTCTGGCGTGTTATTTTTATCGCCGCCAGAGACTGGTCAGATTGCATTCGCCGTTATTGGTGAAGAAGAGCGCAGAGCGCAGCAAACCGCCGCCGCTGTTAGCGCGGCCTGCCAAAATTGAGGGGGACCTGAAGGTTTTTTTCGAATGGGAATGATCAGCGTTAGCAAAAACGAGTGCGCTGCGCTGGCTGCGAGAGAATGTACACGCAACTGTCATCAAAGGTTTTCATCGGAAGAGGTTGCCGGATTTTAATGACGCAAGTCCTGACAGCGCATCCGCTTTGGTGTCTCCGACTGACCTGGATCAATGACGACATCGTCGTTTGAGCGATTTTTTGCGAACATGCGGACAATGGAAAGCAGTGTGATGACCCCTCAGGTAGAAGCCTTCTTTGATGAAGCCACATTCACGGTCAGTTATGTCGTGACTGACGCTGGTATAAAAAAGTGCGCCATCATCGATTGCGTGCTTGACTATGATCCGGCCTCCGGCCGCACCGACACCGCATCGGCTGACAAGATAATCGCTCATATCCAATCTGAAAACCTCGAACTTGATTGGATACTTGAAACGCACGTTCACGCCGATCATTTGTCGGCCGCGCCGTACATAAGGGAAAAACTAGGGGGCCGCACCGCCATAGGCGCAAATATCACAGCGGTTCAGAAAGTGTTCGGCGAAGTTTTCAACGCTGAAAATACTTTTCAACGCGACGGTAGTCAGTTCGATCATTTATTTGATGACGGCGAGACGTTTCGCGTCGGCGATATTGATGCCTATACGATACATACGCCTGGTCATACGCCAGCCTGTATGACCTACGTGATCGGCGACGCGGCCTTTGTCGGCGACACGCTCTTTATGCCGGATTATGGAACAGCGCGATGTGACTTTCCAAAAGGCGACGCCAGAACGCTTTATCGATCTATCCAGAAGATATTCAAACTGCCCGCGCAGACGCGACTATTCATGTGCCATGATTATAAGGCCCCTGGCAGAGATGAATTCCGGTGGGAGACAACTGTTTCTGAAGAACGCGAAGAAAATATTCATGTGCATGCCGGCGTGATGGAGGACGATTTCGTCGCCATGCGAGAAGCGCGCGACAAGACGCTCGCAATGCCCAGACTTATTCTTCCGTCAGTCCAGGTGAATATGCGTGGGGGCGAAATGCCGCCTGTGGAGGATAACGGTCGGATCTATCTTAAAATACCCGTTAACGTCCTTTGAACAGGAGTGCGGCGATGGACGTCAAAATAATCAGCCCGGATTACGCGGTCTCGCCGCAACTAACTGTGGCGGATATTCCTGTCGCGGCGGTGCAAGGGATCAAAGCGATCATCATCAACCGTCCGGACGGCGAGAGCGGCGATCAGCCGGACCATGAGGCCATAATGAAAGCCGCTCATGCACAAGGGCTGGCGGTGCGTTATATTCCAATTGTTCCGGGCAAAATTACTGATGACGATATCCTTGACTTCAAAAATGCGCTGCTCGAGATACCCGCGCCTGTGCTCGCCTATTGCCGCTCAGGCGCACGCTCGGCGTCATTATGGGCCCTTTCACAAGCAGATCATTTATCTGTGGACGCTGTATTAGAGGCCACGCGCACGGCCGGTTACGATCTCAATGGACTACGACCACGGCTTGAATCCAAATCCAGGTTTGAAAAAGAGAAGAGCCGCTATAGAGCTCACGACGTGGTTATCGTTGGAGGAGGAGCCGCCGGCATTGCGACCGCCGCGAGCCTGCTTAAACGCCGGAGGGGTCTCGATATCGCAATTATCGAACCGCGTCGCGAACATTATTATCAGCCAGGTTGGACACTAGTGGGCGCCGGCATTTTCGAGCGCGAGAATACTGAACGACCCATGGCGGCTGTGATGCCGAAGTCGGTCACCTGGATTTGCGCCGCCTGCGCGCAGTTCGAACCGCAACAAAATCAAGTCATTCTGGAAGATGGCGAGGCCATCGCTTACAAGACGCTCGTTGTTGCGCCCGGGTTAAAGCTCGATTGGGACAAGGTGATGGGTTTACGTGAAACCCTCGGCAAGAATGGCGTGACGTCGAATTACCTCTTCGATATGGCGTCATATACCTGGGAGTTGGTGCAAAACTTAAGAGGTGGAAAAGCGTTATTTACACAACCGCCGATGCCGATCAAATGCGCCGGAGCGCCGCAAAAAGCGATGTACCTTTCCTGCAGCGCCTGGGAGCGCGCAGGCAATTTAAAGAACATCGAAGTATCGTTTCACAACGCCGGCGGCGTTTTGTTTGGCGTTCAAGAATATGTCCCCGCATTGATGAATTATGTAAAGCGTTATGGCGTTGATCTTCACTACAATGAAAATCTTGTCGAGGTCGATGGTCCTGCCCAGAAGGCGATCTTTGAAGTGTCCGGCGCGGACGGTAAGGTCGAGCGTGTGACGCGCGGGTTTAACTTACTCCACGTGTGTCCGCCCCAGTCGGCGCCAGAATTTGTCGCGCAAAGTCCGCTTGCTGATGACGCGGGCTGGGTCGATGTGAACGCCGAAACGCTGCAACACAAAAAATTCGGCAATGTATTTTCCGTCGGCGACGCAAGCGCGACCCCGAACGCCAAAACCGCGGCCGCTGTCCGTAAACAAGCACCCGTGGCCGCGGTGAATATCTTAAGAGTTTTGGATGGCGCGGCGCCGATCGCCGTCTACAGCGGATATGGCTCATGTCCTCTAACGGTTGAGCGCGGACGTGTTATTCTTGCCGAGTTCGCCTATGGCGGTAAACTCGAACCGACTTTTCCAAAGTGGTTTTTAAATGGCGTCGAGCCCACTTGGAAAGCGTGGTTTGCAAAGGCGACACTAATGCCGACGCTTTATTTTGATCTGATGCTAAAAGGGCGCGACTGGTTCGCCGCGCCACGGATCATTCCTCACGAGCTTGCTGAACATGAAGCGGCGCAAGCGTTGGAAGACGGGACCGATGCTTCCAAAGCCGCATAAGCGACGCGCCTGGTGACTAGATTCAAGCTAAGTAAAGTCTTACCGTTCTTTAATTGGGGGCGAGGCTATAACAGTCAGATGCTGGCGAACGATTTGATCGCGGCGTCAATCGTCACAATAATGTTGATCCCGCAATCGCTCGCTTATGCGTTGCTTGCAGGTTTGCCACCTCAAATGGGGTTGTACGCCTCGATCGCACCGTTGATCGCTTATGCGGCTTTCGGGACAAGCAGGACGCTTGCTGTCGGACCCGTTGCCGTGGTCTCATTAATGACCGCCGCCGCCGCCGGCAAAATCGCGGCGCAGGGTAGCGCAGACTATATCGCCGCAGCACTCATCCTCGCCTTTTTATCCGGATTGATCCTGTTGATTATGGGCGTGTTGAGGTTGGGATTTCTCGCAAACTTTCTAAGCCATCCGGTCATATCTGGATTTATTACGGCGTCCGGCTTGGTCATCGCCACCAGTCAACTGAAGCATATTCTGGGCGTCGACGTCCACGGGCACACACTTACGCAACTGGCGCCGTCGTTAATTGATGCTGCCGGAGCAGCGAACGTTCCTACCATGATGATTGGTGTATCCGCACTCGTGATCTTGTTTTGGATACGCTCCGGACTTGCGCCTTCGTTATTGAAGCTTGGCCTGCCTCCAAACATCGCTGCGCTACTTGCGCGCGCGGGTCCGGTGCTCGTGGTGATCGCCAGCATTATGGTCGTTTGGCGATTGGGATTAAATACGCAGGGCGTCCGGATCGTCGGCGACATTCCAGCCGGATTACCGACTTTCCGCACACCAAGTTTCGATGCGGAGTTGTGGCGCGCGCTGTTAGGGTCGGCGGCCCTGATCAGCGTCATCGGCTTTGTAGAATCCGTGTCGGTCGCGCAAACGCTGGCGGCCAAGCGCCGCCAACGGATCGATCCAGACCAGGAGTTAATTGGGCTTGGCGCGGCGAACATCGCCGCGGGTGTCTCAGGCGGATATCCCGTCACCGGCGGTTTCGCCCGCTCCGCTGTCAACTTCGACGCTGGCGCTCAAACCCCCGCCGCCGGCGCTTTTTGTGCTTTGGGGATCGCATTCGCCGCCCTCTTCTTGACGCCATATCTTTATTTTCTGCCGCAAGCCGTGCTCGCTGCAACTATTATCGTCGCAGTGCTTTCATTGGTCGATCTCGGCCGGATCATACAAATCTGGCGCTACTCAAAGAGCGATTTCGCTGCTATGGCCGCGACAATATTGATCACCCTTTTGGCTGGCGTCGAGCTTGGCGTCAGCACTGGTGTCGCCCTGTCGATTTTTCTGCACTTGTACAACACCAGTCGCCCGCATTTTGCGGTTGTTGGTCAAGTTCCCGGAACGGAGCACTTTCGCAACATAAAGCGTCACAAGGTCATTACCTCGGAAAAAATCCTCACATTGCGTGTGGATGAAAGCCTTTACTTCGCAAACGCCCGTTTTCTTGAAGAAACCGTCTACCGACTATTGAGCGAACACGACGGCCTTGAACATCTAATTCTAATGTGTCCGGCAGTGAACTGGATTGACGCCAGCGGATTGGAAAGTCTGGAAGCAATCAACGAGCGCCTGAAAGAAGCAGGCGTGAAGATGCACTTATCGGAAGTAAAAGGCCCAGTTACGGATCGTTTGGCGCGGACCCATTTTTTGGAAGCACTGACGGGAAATGTATATCTTGATCAGTACCACGCGATGCGGGATCTGGACATCGACTGTGCGAATTCTGCTTTTTTTGATCTGGAGGCGGCGTCACTGGGGTCTGAGAAACGCGCCGATATTCGGACGGGCGACTAGCCTGACTGAGCGCCGTGCTTGGCTTGCGGCGCCGTCACTTTTTCTGCGGTGGTCCGCGGTCGATCAAGGCGAAGCGTGACTCGAAAGTTTTCCTGAAATCGCGATGAGCCGAATGACTGCGTCAGCTAATCAAGGCGCCAACAAGAATAATAGCGCTTACGATGGCGCCGGCATACGGAATCCATATCGGTAAATTGAATGGCGACGGCACAGATGTTCTTTTGATTCTGATAAGCGCGATATTGATCAGTACGAATACGCCCAAGAGAATGAATGACGTTGCCGACGCCAACCCTTCCAGGCGGATCGTTAAGGCGAGGATGATAACCACGGTTCCTGTAAGGATTGTCGCGCGCATTGGCGTTTTAAGGCGCCGATGGGTGACGCCGAACCACGATAGCGCCGGCGTGCGCCGGCCGAGGCTCAGGAGAATTCTCGCGCTCATGACGATTTGCGCCAAAACTCCGTTGAGCGCTGCTGCAACGCCGATAAGGGCAATGAATGAGGCCGGCTTTCCCGTGGCCTGTTCATAGACGAGTGCAAGGGGCCGTTCGCTCGCCTGCAACTCGGCTGGCGTAACGACATGGAGCGCGGCGACCGCAACGCAGCCATAAATGAGGATGACGATCACAAAAGAGACCAAAAGCGCCAGCGGCATCGTGCGGGAAGGATTTCGCGCCTCCTCCGCCATATTCACGACGTCTTCAAATCCAATGAAGGCGAAAAAAGCAAGGATGACAGCGCTCATCAAGGGCCCTAACGAAAAAGGGGGCCCCGTCGCGGCAATAGAATGATCGACGGCGGTAGGCTGGCCGTCCCCAAAAAAAGCGGCGGCGATAACAATCAGTAAACCAAGTATTTCGATAAGCGCTAATACGGCGGCCGTCGATAGCGATTCAAGCGCCCCCCAAATTGCGAGTGCGGTTAATGCAATCCCCACAGTAACGATCAAAAGCGTTGACGGCGCGCTGACGAGCGCCTGCAAATATCCAACGCCGCCCTGTAGGACCGCGCCAGCCGATAGCAGGCCTGTCAACGCAACGGCGAACCCGACAATGATCGACAAAGTCTGCGAGTTAAATCCATGAAGAGTGTAGGTGGCTGAACCGCCGGCCTCGGGAAGACGCGCGGAAAGTTCCGCAAAACTCGCCGCGGTGAGACCCGCCGCTAATCCTGCGACGGCGAAGATAAGCGGCGTCAGGGCGCCGGCAAGACCAGCGACGTTTCCGATCAAGACATAGATGCCGCCGCCAATCATAACGCCGACGGCGTAAAAGATCATCACGCCAAGGCCGACCTCTCGTTCAAGTTCGGAACGGGTATGCGGCGGCGTTTGATGACTGGGCATAGACAGTCTAACTCCGGACGTGACGCCGCCAGAACCCGAAGCGGCGAGGCCCAACCAAATCATGAAGCGCGTCTGCGCATGATCGGACGGCGCGTACGCCGGCGGCGATGCACTGGCGCTTCTCGGAATACTCGAGAACGCCGACTGGCTTGTGGAAGCGGGGTTTCAATACCAAATCGGCTTCAGCGTGGCGCACCCGGGCGAAGGCGTCGTGAGTGACTTCGGCGGCGCGTAAATAGACTTCTAATCCGTTCTGAGGTCGCCGGCTATTGCGCACATGGCTCGGATCGACGGAAACGACGCATTCGAGGCCAGCGTCCTCCAACACATCGACTGGCGAAATATCGCTATAGCCGCCGTCAATCAAGAGACGGTCGCCGCGTTCAAGCGGCGGTAAAACGCCGGCGATCGCCGAGCTTGCGTAAAGGGCGTCGACGGCGTTTCCCTCTGACATCACCACGCGATCGCCGGTCAATACATCGGTCGCCGCGACAAAGACCGGTAGGCGCCCTTCATTAAGGTTTTTTCCAAGTGTCAGGCTTTCGAGCCGCTCGCGGCCCCAGTCGACTGTGTCCTGACCCGCGCCCCAGCCGAAGTAAAAGTCGCTGAATTCCCTGCCGGCGAGGACCAAGTTTTTCATGCGCTTGACCATATGTGGGCTGTTGAACGCCGGTACTTTGGGGAAACCAGAATCGTCAAGCGCGCATAGCTCCGCATACCAATTCGGGTTGAGCGCATATGTGGCGCCGACGACGGCGCCCATCGAAACGCCGGCGATCGCGCTTGGAAAGTAACCGAGATGATTGAGCGCCCTCAGAACGCCCACATGCGCCATTCCGCGTGCGCCGCCGCCTGCGAGGACCAATCCAAATGGTTTATGTTTCATATGGCCTCGTTCTTGTTCATACAATTACACCGCGGAACAACAAATGCGGGGATCGTTTGCTGGGTCTGTACGATCGCGAATTTGATGCGCCGCATGTGACAACGAACGCTTTTCAAGTACAATAAATTTCATGTCGCCTCTCGAATTGATTTGGTTCCTTTTTATTCTCTCTGCGCTACAGCCGATTATCGCGCGGCGTGCGCTCGATTGGATGAGGCGAAGCAGAATTGTTCAGTTGGAAAGGGATCGTGGGAGCCGGGTCATCGTGTTGATCCATCGTCAGGAAACCATGAGTTTCCTCGGGTTCCCGCTGATGCGGTACATTGACATGCAGGACTCAGAACAAGTCCTTCGTGCGATCCACATGACCGATGACAAGGTGCCGCTCGATATTATTCTTCACACGCCCGGCGGGCTCGTCCTCGCGTCGGTTCAGATTGCGCGCGCTATCCGCGCACACCCTGCGCCGGTGCGTGTTTTCGTGCCGCACATGGCGATGTCGGGGGGGACGCTGATCGCGCTTGCCGCCGACGAGGTAGTTATGTGCGAGCATTCAGTGCTTGGGCCCGTTGATCCTCAAATCAAACAGAACCCGGCGGCGTCCATCATCAAAACGGTCGAAGAAAAGCCGATCGCTGAAATCGACGATCAAACGCTTATTGACGCCGATGTCGCCCGGAAGGCCGTCGTCCAACTGAAGGATACTGTGGCCAAGATTTTGCCCGAGGGCATGGCGCCCGACGTGAAGGACGCGTTAGTTGACGCGCTCACCTCAGGCAAGTGGACCCACGATTACCCCATCCTCGCCGAAGACGCCCAAGCGCTTGGCGTAAATGTTTCGATCGCGATGCCGGAGGCGGTTCTGGAACTGATGACCATGTATCCGCAGCCCAAGAAGATGAATCGCACAGTCGAGTTTTCTCCAGGGCCGCGCGAAGGGCAGCCTCAGGAAGCTCGTTGAGCTGCAAACGCCTCAAACGCAGCGCAACACTCCGGGTAAAGCGCGCGGCATTCATTGAATGCGAATGGCGCTCCGCTCGTCTGAAACGCCATCGTTTCGCCTTGGGCGTGAATGAGCAGGGCGACCGGTCTCTTGGCGCCATGGCAATATTGAACCCCAAATTGTCCGTCAGTATGCGATTCTTGATGCACGATAGCGGCCGCGGTAATGCCGTCGCCAGCGTGAATTGGGCGATCGAGACGTAAACTCACTGCCGACCCAACGAGGGCGGCGCCAGTATTCGCCACGTTGCTTCTGCAATTTGAATAATAACCATGAAGGGCGTCACGCGAATTGCAATGAGCGCGTCTCCCCAAACGCCTTTCTCGTCAAAATTCGGAAATAGCTTAATACGGTATTTCTTATTGTCCGGTATGTTGAAAATAAGCGGAGCGAGTATGCCGTAGGCTTCGCCGGTATCGGCGGGATCACCAAGGCCGAATTCAGCGTCTACGGATAATTTCTCGATCCGAAGCGTTCTTATAAGGGACACCAAGAAGTTGGGCGTCGTACTAATAATTCTCCTCAATTTGCCTATTCCCATCGACCATCCTTTGACGCGCGGCGTCGGCTTATCCCTTTTTTCAGTCGGACTTCTCTGTTTCTTGTTCGCGCTATCAAAAACAACCAATTGAGGGCATAGCCCGCCAAAAGCGCGCACCGTAATCACTACAGTTCGTTCCGAGCCTGACCTTAGTCGCGACGTGATACGCAGCGGTGTCGCAAGAAGCAGAAGTATTAGTAGGAAAAAGCCTAGTATACTCCACAAGACTATCGTGAGCGTCGAGGCCATTCAGATTCAAGCGCCCTGACGCTCCGAGGGTTTATCACGGGCATGAGCGACCGTTTCGCCGATGACCTCAGCAACGCTCGAGACGGCGCCGCGCACACCTTCGACCCGCGCACCCTCGTTGTCGATAATGATGGCGCCAAGCGGTTTGATGCCGCCGCCCGCGCCTGCGCCGCCGCCTGGTCCATGTTTCTTGTCCGTTCCGCCGCCAGCGCCGAAACCAAATCCGTAGCTGACCATTGGGATGACCGTTGCGCCGTTGCGTTCGATCGGGTCCCCCAAGACATTTTTTGCGTTTAACAACCGATCAAGTTCAGCAACCGACGTTTTCAATAATGTTTCAGTCTCATCCATATTAGCTCTCCCATATGTCTGGTAATTCGATGTCCAGCACCATGATTACTTAACGGGAGTTCGACATTGATCGTGGTCAACGGCGGAATATTATTCCGTCACGTCAAGCGCACGGCGCAATTTTCTCAGTATTTTTTGGCGTGCTTTTTCATCTGCTGCTTTTTCCAATTCATCGACAATATCGAGCGACAATTGAGCTAGATCATTGTGCCAATCGAGACGAGCAACGGCTTCAGCTTTTAAGCGTGGTTTTTTCTCTGACACCTTTGGCGAGGCTGTTTGACCGCTAAGTTCAAATTCCTCGTCGAGCGCTGGGATAATGATTTTGTCGGCGGATAGTCCAGCGCGAGCGAGTCTTTCCTTCAATGCGGCGAGGGCCTCGGGCTCCCCGTGAGAAAGGAAAATATCGCCGTGCACTGGTAGTCGTTCCAGCACCCAGTCCTGCAGTCCTTCCGCATCGGCGTGACCGGAATAGATATCGAGATCGACGATACGCGCGTCTACTTGAACGGTTTCGCCCTGAATGCGCACTGTTTTTTTGCCCTCCAATAGTAGGCGGCCGAGCGTCCCCGCCGCCTGAAATCCGACCATCATAATGGTGGCATTGTCCTGCCATAACCGCCTTTTTAAGTGATGCCGGATACGCCCCGCCTCGCACATTCCACTAGCGGCTATGATAATGACGCCATTGGCATAACTGTTAATGCGCTTACTCTCCTGAACAGTCTCGGTAAAGATGAAATTATCATTGCCAACTAAGGCTTTGGACGCATTGATATCTTCCAGATCGGATGCATGGCTTGCGAATGTCTTCGTCGCTCGAATAGCCAGCGGCGAGTCCAAAAAAACAAGAGAGTCGTTGATATCGGCAATCTTCATCAAGCTGTCGATGTCCAACAATAACTCCTGCGTGCGCTCGACGCTAAAAGCCGGAATCACAAGCACGCCTTCGCCATTCTTGAGCGCTTTGTTGATTTCCTCTCCAAGCCTTTTTCGCCGACTGTAAATATCAAGGGCAGGCCATAAGCGGTCGCCATAGGTCGCTTCGCAAACCAAAAAATCGAGGTGACGCGGTCCATCTGGATCAGGGTGAAAGAGCTTATGTTCAGGGCCGAGATCGCCAGAAAACAGAATTCGGGCTGGATTTGCTTCAGGCCCATTAATGGGGATTTCGATTTCAATCGAAGCGGCGCCCAGTATGTGTCCGGCGTTCCAATAACGCGCGCGAATATTTTCGCTTACCTCAATCCACTGGTCATACTCGATCACCGTTACCCGTTTAGCGGCGTCTTCGCCTTCAAGGCGCGTATAGATCGGCTCGACGGTCTTGCGTCCACGTTGCTCACGCTTTTGGTTCAAGAATTTAACTTCTGTTTCCTGAATGTATCCGCTGTCGGGCCACATAAAGGAAACGAGATCCCGTGTTCCTTCCGTTGCGTAGACAGGTCCTTCGAACCCTTCCCGAATGAGTTTAGGGATCAGGCCGCTATGGTCGATATGCGCGTGCGTTAGGAGGACAAAATCAATTTCAGCGGGTGAAAAAGGAAATGCATCATAATTCAATTCTTTCAGAGACTTGGATCCCTGAAACATGCCGCAATCCACAAGGAAGCTGTAACCGTCGCCTCTAATCCAATAGCAAGAGCCGGTTACCGTGCCCGCGGCGCCGCAAAACTTTATGACTGGTTTCACAATTTTATCTCCGAAAGGATGGCGTCAGCTAACAAGGGCGCAATGGCGCCAGCATTTGTGGTATGCGGCGCCGTGTCGAGGCTTCGCACCCGATGAACACCATGGGACTTCAGCGTTGTGATGACCGTCTCGTCGCAGAGCGCGTGGACGACAAGCGCTTCAATGCGCGCGGCGCCGCGCTCTCTCAACAGCGCCGCTGCGGTGAGGAGCGTGCCGCCGGATGAAATCAGATCATCAACCAGATAAATATTCTTACCTTCCACGGATAGTTTATCATCATAGGAAATATCCACTTTGTGATCGCCGAGGCGCACCTTTGACATCACAGCGAAAGGCAAACCGGATTGTGCAGCGACGGTTTCAGTCCACGCGAAAGATTCGGCGTCAGGACCAATCAAAGCCGCATTTGCGTTTGCGCTGTCATCTTCAATTAGCGAAGAGAGGAGCGGCGCCGCGGAAACGTTGGTCGCAGCAATCTTATCAAAAATGGATGTGAGATCCGGCGCCCGGTGTATATGTGGTTCGACCGTAATCAGGTGATCCACCCATTGCGATAGAATACGCGCCAAGACCCGTTGCGACACAGGTTCACCTTCGCGAAAGGCTTTGTCCTGCCGCATATAACAGAGATAGGGCGCGATAAGGATGATGCGTTTCGCACCCATCTCGCGCAGCGCGGATGCAGCAAGCAGGAGAGGCATGATCTTCTCGTTGGGGTGATTAAGGCTCCAGTATAAAAGGGTGGTTTCCGCCGCTGCGGGCGCGCGCATCTTAGTTTCACCGTCAGGGAATGACCCTAGCTCGAGGATGCTTGTCTCCAAGCCAAGCGCATCGCCAAGACGATGGGCGGGCGCCCGTTCGTCAGGCGGCGCGACAACAATCGCGGAATTATTGCTCGCAATCATTGATCCCGGCCTACCTCATCCGGGGCGGCCCCGATCGTAACGCCGCAATTTTCCGCCGCCATCGCGCTTGCGAACTCAAAATCCGACTGAAAGCAGGAATGGATGCGATAGAGCGGTTCTCCTTTTACGACCGGCTCGCCAATTTTTTTGAAAAGATCAATACCGGCGCCTTTGTCGAGCGGCGCGCCGGCGAGCCGCGCAATGCGCGCAAGACGATAACAGTCCATTGCTGTGATGACGCCGTCGCGATCCGCTTTCACCTCTTCAGTAATTTCTCCCAATGCACAAAGTGATGGCGCTGGTCCCTGTGCTGCGATTATTTCTTCCATCTTGGCGAGCGCCGCGCCGCTATCGAGCAATTCTTCTGCGCGCGCACGCCCCAGCGCGCCATGCAGGTCCGGATCAAAGTCCAGTACTTTACCGGCGAGAAACAAGGCGCGGGCGCGTAAGTCGCCTGGCGCTGAAGCTTCATTTCGCAACACGGCCATGACGTCCCGCGCTTCGAGCACAGGTCCGACGCCGTTCCCCACAGGCTGACTGCCGTCCGTGAAGACGACAGTGAGATGCAAACCGATCTTGGCGCCGACAAATTCGAAGAGCTTGCGCAGCCGAACCCCTTCAGCGTTTGAGTGGATTTTTGCGCTCGGGCCCACGGGGATATCAATCAAAAGATGTGTCGACCCGGCTGCGCGTTTCTTGGAAAGGATAGAGGCGACCAGTTGTTCGCGCGTGTCAATCCGCAGAGGCCGCTCGACCGAAATCAAGACGTCATCCGCAGGCGACAGATTTGCGTGGCCGCCCCAGGCGAGGCAGGCGTTGTGCGTTTCGATGACAGACCGCATCTCGTCCGTTGAAAGATCAACGCGCGCCAACACCTCCATCGTGTCAGCTGTGCCAGCGGGCGATGTGATTGCGCGCGACGATGTTTTAGGCATTTTGAGACCATGAGCGGCGACAATCGGTGCAACGATCATGGATGTGCGATTACCTGGAATACCGCCGATACAGTGCTTGTCGACAATAAGCGGCGCGTCCCATGTTAGTTGAGCGCCGACATCGATCATTCCCTGTGTCAACGCCAGGACTTCGTCGGTTGTCATGAACCCTGCCGTCGAAACAAGGAACGCCGCGATCTCCATCGGCGAATAGCGAAAAGCGGAGATGTCTCGAATAACGCTTTCAATCTCCGGCGGCGACATTTCCAAGCCATTGATTTTTTTTCGGACGGCGTCGAGGCTTCTCGGCGGCGCGGCCTGGGCGAGCGTCGCCAGCGCACCTGTGGCCGCGCCCAACCTCCGAAACGCCGGATCGCCAACGCCTAATTCGTCGGGTGCGACAATCAATGGGTCGTCGCAAACCATGAGCGTTGCAAGAATTGTCTTACCATTTGCGCTGACTTCAACTTTCTTGAGCGCAGTGAATTCTTCCGCACGATAGGCGGCGCAGCGCCGCGAGAGAAAGACCGTGTTTTCAGGATGGGTGTCGAGCGACACATTCTTGATTTTCAGCATGCGCATCCAAAATTTATTGTTCGATCAAATGTAGCGCGATAACAAAAGGCGCAACGTTGACGACGGTCAATGTAAAGCACTTTGTTGCGATGCGAAGAGCCGATTATTCAGTCGAAACGTTGTTCCGTCTGTTGCTGTTGCGAGGCAAATTTCTCTTGGCCGCTGTTTTGCCTTCGATGCGCATTTTGGCCCCAGATGCGCTTGCTCAAACGCGATCAGTCTAGATCGCCCTCAACAGTAATGAGTTGGCGGATTTCATCCGTTTGAAACCCGAGATGCATCGGGCGTTGAACGCCGGGTAGGAAGGCGACGTCGTACAACTCAGTGATGTGACTCTCGAAGGTGACCCAATGAAGGATATCGCCGCTCCGCGTATCAATAATGAGGACAGCGCATCGCGGAGACGCCTGCCGGTCTTTCAGGTTCTGATCAAGGTCGAGACCGACAAAGCCAATATTGCGTGGCAGGGAGACGCTCACCATCGCATAGTGCTTATAAAAACTCAGTCCACGAAGGAAACCGGGACAGAACGTGACAGGCTCAAATGTGCCTTTTGCTGGATCAACAACGCCGAGCCAACCGCTTCCTGAGTTCAAGACCCAAAGGACGCCATCGTGAAGGCGCGGCGAGTGAGGCATTGATAGTCCTGCAGCGGCGACCTCGCCGCTAGCGATGTCGATAACAACGCCGCCATCACGTTTGTGATCGCGCCATCCTTCCACGGAGTCCGACTGGGATATGGCTGTGGCGAAAACCGGCGCCCCGTCGTCCATCGCCAAGCCGTTTAAGTGACAACGGTCTTCGGGCGCCAACTTAGAGATAAAGGGCGGTTTCCAGATCGGTCTGAAGCTGGCGTTTACGCTAACGGTGGCGATGCATGAATAAAGCGTGTTGACGAATACCGGCTCGCCGCTCTTGTTCACCCCGATATCGTGAACATCGATATCACCTGTGGTGAAGCCGAGACGCGGTACATAAAGGCGATCGAAAGAATTCTGATAGGATTGGTTCTCTTCAAGAACATTATTGAACCACCACAACTGGAAGAGATCGGCCACGCACAGGCTTTGATCATCCGCATAAAGGCCCATGGCCCGCGTAAACTGGCGTTGGACCATGGACAGTAGATTTTTTTCATCAACGCCGACGAGGAACAATCGCCCCGTTTGGTAGGACGTGAACGCAAAACTGATCTTCTCCAGCTTCATCCAGTCCACCAATTGCCGGGAATGAGAAAAAGCCAGCGAGCGGATATCCGCGTTGGTCGGAGCGTTCGTCGTCATAAATTCCGGTGGCCTTTTCTTAACGGCATGCGCATAAACTGAAATGACGTCATCTACGGTGCGCAAACGCTCGAAGAGCCATGAAGATACTTTTCATTCATCAAAACTATCCGGCTCAATACAAGAATTTGCTGCAATGGTTAATAGCGACAGGCGAGCACGAGATCGTCTTTCTCACCCAGAAAAAAGGTCTGGGAAAGCCTGCCACGCACCACATCGTCGAATATGAGCCCGATCACCGAACGGAGGCGACGGCTTACCCATACTCAGCCGATTTCGAAAAATGCTGCGCGAACGGCGCCAAAGTCGTCGATATTTGCCGCAATTTGGAGGGGCAAGGCTTCAAGCCCGATATCGTCATGGGGCACACCGGTTGGGGTGAAATGCTTTTCCTCAAAGAGCTTTGGCCCGAGGTTCCTGTTCTCAGCTATTTTGAATATTTTTATACGGCTTCCGGCGGCGCAGTTGGTTTTGACCCGGAATATCCGATCTCCGATGCGATGCCGTTCATTATGAGCGCACGTAACGCGGTGAATTACCTCAGCCTGGAGGGATGCGATGGAGGTCAGACGGCGAGCCATTGGCAAAAAAGCGGCTATCCGGAATTGTTTCACGAAAAAGTCGACGTGGTCCATGAAGGAATTCGCACAGATCTGTGCAAACCCAATGCTGAGGCGTCCGCCGGGCTGGGACGGCTTGAGCGGCCTGTGACACGCCATGACGAAATTTTCACCTTCGTAGCGCGCAATATGGAACCGGTGCGCGGGTTTCATATTTTTATGCGCGCCTTGCCGGAAATCCTTGACGCACGTCCAAGCGCTCGGGCGCTCATAATCGGCGGCGACAGAGTTTCCTACGGCCGACAACTGCCGGAAGGGCAGTCCTATCGAGGGATTGTTGAGCGTGAACTTGGCGACAAGATTGATTGGTCGCGCGTTCATTTTTTGGGTCAGGTTCCTTACGAGATTTTTGTGGCGGTGATGCAATTGTCCCGCTGCCATGTCTACCTGACAGTGCCGTTCGTGCCGTCCTGGTCGATGCTTGAAGCAATGAGCGTCGGCGCGACGGTCGTTGCGTCAGACGTTGCGCCGGTTCGGGAATTTATCGAGGACAAAAAGACTGGATTCCTAGTCGATTTTCTTCGACCGAACCAATTATCGGAACGCGTGATCGATATCTTGTGTCATGACACAAACTATCACGAACTCGGCGAGGCGGCCCGCGCTCATATTTGCGACCATTATGATTTTCATAGCGTCGCTTTAGGGCGTCAGCTAAATGTCATGAATAGTCTGCTGCCGCGAAAACTTCATGTTCACGGCTAGCGCGGCGCTTTGGACATTTTTTCAAATCGTCTGTGTGCAGCGGTGAACCCTTTGAGGTCAATGCTGACATTAACGGGCTGCTCGGCGCCCGAAAAATAGGTGACGTTAATCTTTCGACTCTTCTTAAACGCCGTGATTTCATCAGGCGCGAAATCGGTCACGGCGAAGCATCCGTTCGGCTGACATGACTGGTAGTCAAAACGGCGCCGATCGCCGGTCTCGCCCCTCCTCGTGATGGTGTACGAGAGCCCGGATCGCAGACTGACGCCGAGCGGCGTAATGAAACGCAAATATTCCTGAGACGCGCCGGGCGCACGCGTGATCAGGACCTGGATCACCGGATCCTCACTGTCCTCAATCAGGACATCTCGTTGCATCTGGCAAATTGATTTCCCTGAAGCGGCGTCGCCGCACCCCACAAGCCATGCGCCGCGTGTGATCTGCGTTTCCTGGGCCTGGGATTTTCCACCCGAGGGGAGGAGGAATCCCATTGAAATCAATAGTAAGAGCGCAAGCGGGGAATTTCTGGACATGGCGATTGTCTCCGACGTTGATACAACCCTTAGAGGTGGTTTGTCTTTACGGAGCCATTGTACACGCAATTATCCAACGATTCCGGTCTGTTTTCATCCGTCCGCGCTTGTCATGGCGCGATGATTTTGTAACCATAATTCGGCAAGATTACTGCATTTCTTGCGAAATTGGCGTTCTGAGTTCCGCGCGGTTTTTGCGCATATTGGGGTGGGGATTTTGGCTGACAATCGCAAAGCGCGCCGCCGCGCGAAGGCCCTTCGTCGCAAGAGGCGCGGCGCGTTGCTGTCCGAGCGCGCGGTCATTGCGCCAATCTCGGTCGTGCCGCTGACCATCCCGCAATGGCGCATGGCGCTTATTGGGTCGTCGATCTTCGTTACCGTGTCCTTATCTGATGGGCCCGCCTATGCGCAGTGCGCGCCGTTAACCAGCGGCGACGACAATGTTGTATGCGGGGGCAATCTCGACGGCGTAAATTCCGACGCCCTCGCAGGGAACGACACCATTACGATCAGCAGCACGGCGATTGGTTTCGCCGGGGCGGCGACCGTCGACGGCGGCGCAGACAATGACTCCATCGTTCTGTCGAGCGGCAGTATTCTCGGTCGGAACGCTGGTGCGTTCGGTCAAGTTTCTGGTGGGTTGGGTGATGACACAATCGTCCTTACCGGGAGCAGTCATGTCGGGAATAATGGCGACGGCGTAGTTTCCGGCGGCGCAGGGCTTGACTCAATCGATATTTCGGGCGCCACAAATATTGGGCACAATGCCGGGAGCACCGGGCAAGTTCTCGGCGACGCCGGCGCTGATACGATTTCGATCGCGGGCAGCTTAATTGGCCGCAATGGCGCCGCGACCGTTGACGGCGGCGCAGACAATGATGAGATCGTCTTAACGGGGAGCACGATCGGTTTTAACGCCAGCGGCCCCGGCCAGGTGCTAGGCGGCGGCGGTGACGATACGATCACATTGACCGACAGTAGTTTTGTCGGCCGCGCTGGATCCGCGACGGTTTCCGGCGGCGCCGACAATGACGTTATCGCGCTTAGTAATGGCAGCAATCTCGGCCAACTCGCTGCTGGAACTGGTCAGGTCCTTGGCGAAATCGGCGACGACACGATTACGATTGATAACAGCGTGATCGGTCTTGCGGGCGCCGCGACAGTCGATGCTGGCATGGGCGAGGATTCGATTGCGTTAAGCAACGGCGCCCATATTGGCCAGGACGCCGGTGCGACCGGACATGTATTAGGCGGGGCAGGCGCGGACACCATTACGATCGCCGGGGTCAATATTGGCGATGCTGGCTCGGCGACAGTGAGCGGCGGCGGCGATGCTGACCTTATCGCCGTCAGCGGCGCCAGCAATCTTGGCGCATCAGTCACGGGAACTGCACAAATTCTCGGCGACGCCGGCGCAGACACGATCACCATCGATAACAGCATAATCGGATCGTTCGGGTCTGGCATTGTGGACGGCGGCACGGAAGGCGATTCAATTACGCTCACGAACGGTGTGCGCCTCGGTGACGCCGGCGGCGCTACGGGCGATGTTTTTGGCGGCGCAGGCGCCGACACGATTTCTCTCAGCGGTGCGATTGTCGGCTTTTCCGGGAACGGCTCTGTCGATGGCGGCGGCGATGATGATGTGATCGATCTTTCGGGCGGCAGTCTGCTCGCGCGAAACGCCGGCGCTACCGGGACCGTAACCGGCGGCCTCGGCGCTGACACGATCACGCTCGCTTCAGGCAGTCACGTGGGCAATAACGGAACCGGCATTGTTGATGGCGGCGGGGACAATGATTCGATCGCCCTCAGCGCCAGCAATCTTGGTCAAAACGCCGGCAGCGCTGGCCAAGTGCTCGGCGGCGCCGGGGATGATACGATCACGGCGCAAAATAGCTTCGTCGGTCGCAACGGGTCTGGTGAGATTAGCGGCGGCGCTGATAATGATTCAATTGCGTTATCGAACGCCAGCCACATTGGATTTAACACCGGCGTAAATGGCCAAGTCCTCGGTGATATTGGCGCTGATACGATCAGTATCGAGAATAGCTTTGTTGGCCGGTCAGGCGCCGCGACCGTTTCCGGCGGCGATGACGGCGATCAAATTCTGCTGTCCGCCAACAGCCATGTGGGGCGTTATGCGGGCGCAACGGGCCAGGTATTGGGCGACGCTGGGGCCGATACCATTACGCTTGATGACAGCAATGTCGGATATCTCGGCATGGCCACCGTCGATGGCGGCGCTGATGGCGACACGATCAGCCTGACAAATGGAAGCGTCATCGGCGTCGATGCCAGCGGCGCCGGTTTCGTCTTCGGAGGACAGGGCGACGACGCAATTTCAGTGGACGGCAGCGCCATCGGTTTTTCCGGCGCCGGGATCGTTGACGGCGGCGCCGACAATGACGTCATCACCGTGTCAGGACGCAGCGTTCTCGGGCGCAACGCCGGCGGCAGCGGGCAGGTTCTTGGCGATCTCGGAAACGACACAATTCTTATTACCGATAATAGTCATGTGGGTAATTCCGGCGACGGCCTCGTTTCCGGCGGTGACGGAAATGACTCAATCACGCTCGATAACGGCACAAATATCGGTCACAACGCCGGCAGCAGCGGCCAGGTCCTAGGCGGCGTTGGCAACGATACGATCACGATCACAGGATTTGGTGCGGTCGGCCGGCAAGGGTCGGCGACAGTCGACGCTGGCGTCGGCGACGATTTAATTATCTTGGACACAGTCGCGAGTGTCGGCGCGCAGGGCGAAGTCCTCGGCGGCGCTGGGAACGATACGATCAGGATTGACGACAGCGTATCCTTCGCGGCCGGCTCCATTGTCGATGGCGGCGCCGACAATGATCTGCTCGCCTTTACGGTCCGGAACAATGACACAATCAACCCGGGCGATTTTTTGAATATTGAGCGGCTTGAGGTCTCCGGTACGGATCGGTTGACGCTCGCTGGCGCACAGACATTTTCGGATTCCGTTACCGTCAATAGCGGCACACTGAACATTGACGGCGTCCTGACAACGCCGCAGACCAATATCGCTGATGGGGCCCGCGTTTTCGTCTCGAACAACTTATTTCAAACGGCGCTCATCAATGACGGCGAGCTGAGAGGCGGCAGCGGCGGGGACAGCCTCATCTTTGATCCCGGCACCATTATTGGCGCAGCCGCAGGCTCGCGGGGCCGTGTCCAGGGGCTCGGCGGTGCAGATACGATAACAATAAATGGCGGCGTCGTCGGCGATTTGGGCGCAGCGACGGTCAACAGCGGATCAGGCGACGATTCAGTATCGCTTACTTCGGGCGCGTCGCTTGGCCTGAACGCCGGCGCCTCCGGCCTTGTGTTCGGCAGCATCGGCGACGACACAATCCAGCTTGACGGTAGCGATGTCGGCATTAGCGGGGCGGGCGAAGTAAATGGCGCCGACGGTGCCGATTCTATTACGCTCGCGAACGGCAGCGATATTGGCGTGAATGCCGGCGGCGCTGGCCAAATCCTCGGCGATCTTGGGGATGATTTTATCTCCGTCGCGGGAGGGTCCATCGGCGTTGGCGGTTCGGCGACGGTGTCGGGCGGTGAAGGTCTTGATACGATTACTGTGGCCGCTGGCGGCGTCATTGGTGAACTCGCCGGTTCCAGCGGACAAGTGCTCGGCGACGCCGGTGCGGATACGCTGATTCTCGATGGTGCAATTGTTGGAAACCTCGGTGCAGGGATCGTCTCTGGGGGGGCTGATGATGACATGGTCATGGTCTCCAATGGCAGCAGTATCGGCGGGCTGGCTGGCGGCAATGGCCAGATTCTGGGAGATAGCGGCGACGACACGATTGCAATCGAGCGCAGTAATGTTGGCGACGCTGGGGCTGGGGTCGTCGCCGGCGGCATCGGGGCGGACGCGATTGTTGTTACTGACAACTCAATCGTTGGTAATTTGGCCGGAGCGAGCGGGCAAGTCTTCGGCGACGCCGGATCGGATACGATTACGCTTGACGGCGCCATGATTGGTCGGTTCGGCGACGGGCTTGTTTCCGGCGGCGATGACGCTGATGTTCTGTCCGTAAACAACAGTTACATTGGGTTCGGCAGTTCCGGAAGCGGGCAAATACTTGGCGACGCCGGAAACGATACGATCACTCTTAACGCAAATACGTTAAGTCAATTTTCTGCGGTCGTGGCTGGCGGTATGGGCGATGATCAAATCACGGCCAGCAACAACAGCGTTATTGGCGCGTCCGGCGGCTCAGCCGCCGTCGGAAGCGGCGCTCAAATTCTGGGCGATGCCGGTTCGGATACGATTACCGTCGAGGAAAGCGTTCTAGGTGATGGCGCTGTAGGGCTCGTAGATGGAGGTGATGGCGACGACCGATTAGAATTCGTCAATAGCGAACTTGGTGCGACGGTCGGCGGAACGGGGTCCGTCTCTGGGTCGGTCGGCGCTGATACAATCGTAATTGATAATTCCTCTGTTGGCCTTGGGCTCGGTGTTTCGCAGGTGAGCGGCGGCGAAGGCGATGACTCGATCATCCTGACCAATGGTTCGCAATTCGGCGCTGGCGCGTCGATAAATGGTAATGACGGCGACGATACCGTTAGTATCGACAATATTGTGGCGACCGCGCCATTCTCTATTGATGGTGGGGCGGGCGTCGATGAACTAAACTATATGGGGCCGGGCGATACAACTTTGCTCGCGGGCGGTATTTCTGATTTTGAAGTTTTGACGAAAGATGGCGCGGGTGTCTTAACGGTTGATAGTGTCGCGGAATTCAACGGCGCCACAATTGTTCACGAGGGCACGCTCGATCTCGTCGGCGGCGGTTCGCTGTCATCGTTGAGTGTAGACGTTGCTAACGGAGTCTTGCGAACTGACGGCGGCGGTCTTGATGCTAACACTGCTGTCAATGTAGCTGGCGGCCTTTTCGATATTAATGGCGATGAGGCCATATCTATACTGAATAACAATAGCCTTGTGGATATTGCGTCGGGCGCAACGCTCTCTGCGGGTGTCATCAACAATCAGGGCGGCGGCGACATAAATGTCGGCGATAATGCGACCCTCAATGGGACATCGGGCACCATAAATAACGCTGCGCTCATTAACGTTGGGTCCGGCGGGGCGATTATTGATGCCGGGGACATTAACAATTTGGCGGGCGGCGAAATTCGATTCGATGGTCCAGGCGGCGTGGCGTCGCTTTCCTCGTCGGGTCCCAACGGGATCGTCAATGACGGCTTGATCGCCCTTACGGATGGCGACCTCTCGTTTTCCGGCGCCATCACGAACCAATCGACTGGCGTCTTCGACATTGTGGGTGGTCAAGCAATTGCGGACAGCGCCTTTACGAATGACGATGGCGCGCAACTTATCGTTTCAGGCGGCGCCTTCTCGGGAATTTCGACGTTGACCAATAACGCCGCTACGTCAGTTGGCGTTCAGGTTGGCGCGGGCGCCACACTCTCGGCTGACACGATTGTTAACAATGCCGGAGCCACGTTTGTAAGCGCAGGTCTCGTCGAAGCGCAATTCTCAAATAGCGGAACGGTCAATGCCTCTGGCGTAATTGACGGCGTATTCAATAATCAGTCAGGCGGCGTATTGGCGGTGACTGATTCTTTGTCGACGGGGCCATTCGTAAACGCCGGCGAAATTGTTTTCGGTGACGTTACTAGCGATCTTTTTATCAACGGCGACTTCACTCAGGATCAAACCGGCGTCATCAATATCAGTATCGCTGGCGCTGAAAGTAATACGCTAATTGTTTCCGGCGACGTTAATTTAGACGGCGCGCTGAATTTCACATCCATCACAGGTTTGGCGCCAGGGACCACGTCAATAACGATCATTGATGGGGCTGGCGGTTTGAACGGCGCGTTCGACATGGTCTCGGGGCTTCTGATTTCACAGGACATCGAGTTCGATACGGCGAATGCAGATATTCTCCTAAACATTACGTTGAACTCTCTCGATACGGTCGAATCGCTTTCGGTTAATCAGAGAAATGCTGGAGATAATCTGTTCGCGTTGTTCTCGGACCCGTCGATTGATCCGGAACTCGCCGCTGTGGCGTTCGCGATCGGGACGCTGGACACAGAAACGGAAATTGCGGCCGCGCTCGACCAGCTCCATCCTGAAAGCCTCGACGTAGGGCTAAAATTCCTCACAACATCCCAAAATAATTTTCTGGACCTTGTGATTGGCAATGCGACAGGAAGCGCTTCCGATGCAAGCGGCGTGAATGTTTGGGGCGTGCTGCAGGCGAGCGGCGTTAGCCAGGGAGAGCGTGCCGAAAACCTTGGATTCGACGGAACCGGTTTTGAATTCATCGCTGGTCTATCGGGTGTCGGCGCCGGACCTGTAACGCTTGGGATCGCTGGCGGGTATGGTGAGTATAATGGCGAAACAGACGGCGTATTGAGCAATGACGTGGATGCGAAACTGTTTCGGATCGGCGGCAGTCTGCATGCAGAAATTGGCGGCGGCGCCCGCGAAGTCAACGGCTACTTCGACGTAGCGGTTGGTTATGCGGGCGGCGAGACCAGCTTCGTGTTGAACCGACCAGCCTCCGGCGTTGCGTTATCTGTCGCGCAGGACGGCGCGGTCGACATCTTGAGCGTTGATGTTGCTGCGCGCCTTACGATTGACGGATACGGCGCTCAGGAATGGCCGGTGTCGCCTTACGCCGAAATCGGGCTGAGTGCGATCCACCAGGATGCTGTATTGATCGGCGGCTCAAGCGCAGCGGCGCTGGTGGTGGAAGAGCTCAATCAAACGCGCGCCAGCACAAGCGTCGGCGTCACCTATGAACACCAGTGGCGGGACAATATCGCGCTTCAGGCGCGCGTCGCAGGCGTTCATTATTTCGGCGACACGCAAAACGCCTTTACGTCGCGCTTTGCATCAACGCCGGTTGGCGCGAGCACATTCCAGACCTTCGGCCGCGAGGTCGAACGGCAAATCGAACTCGACGCGAATCTCATCTACAGGCACCGGTCTGATTTTGAGTTTGGCGTGAGCTTGTTCGGCGAGGCCGGCGATCTTAACACCTACGGCGCTCGGCTCGGCGTTTCGCGTCGTTTTTAACGATACAAAATTATCGTCTAGCCTCGGCCCCGCTGGTCTGACAGGGCATTCACATTCCCGGCCACACAAGATAACAATTAATTTCCGATGGCTCAGCGACCGGTTCCCACTCGTGTCGCCCGCGGGCGCACGATAATTATCCTGGGACGGGAAGGGCCGGGCGATGAGACTTGAAACCCTCGATTTGGCGATACTTGCCGGCTACGCGATCGCGTTACTGACCATTGCGGTGTTAGTGTCGCGAGAAAAAAGCGGCTATAAAAAGGACACCGAGGACTATTTTCTCGCCGGCAAAGCGCTCCCTTGGTGGGCCATCGGCGCCTCGCTTATTGCCGCCAACATTTCCGCCGAGCAAATTATTGGCCAGTCAGGGCAGGGGTTCGCTGTCGGTCTCGCAATCGCCGCCTATGAATGGCAGGCGGCCATCGTTTTGATCATCGTCGCGAAATTCTTTCTGCCGATTTTCCTGAAGCGCGGTATTTACACGATGCCGCAATTTCTTGATCAGCGGTATGGCGGCGGCGTAAAGACGCTCATGTCCGTCTACTGGATTACGCTTTATACGGCGGTTAATCTGACGACCGTTTTGTGGCTTGGCGGGCTCGCTGTAAGTTCGGTGACCGGGCTCGGCGTATTTCCATCCATGGCGGGGCTCGCCGCTTTTGCGGTCCTCTATTCGCTCTACGGCGGACTTAAGGCGGTCGCCCTGACCGACATTATTCAGGTCGTTATTCTAATTATTGGCGGCGCAGCCATCACATGGATCGCACTGGATCTCCTCGGCGGCGACGCTGGCGCGCTCGGCGGTTTCAATCGTATCTCCGAAGAGTTGCCGGGTCATTTCAAGATGATTTTGTCACCCGACCACCCCGCCTATGGCAATCTCCCGGGAATCTGGACGCTGCTCGGCGGTCTATGGGTGCTGCATTTTTCTTACTGGGGATTTAATCAGTACATCATCCAACGCGCGCTCGCCGCTGAAAGTCTGCAAGAGGCTCAGAAAGGTCTCGCTTTCGCGGCGTTCCTGAAATTGCTCATACCGGTCATCGTTGTGGTGCCAGGCATCGCGGCTGTGATACTGGCTCAACAGGGTCAGCTTGACGCCAGCGTCCTCGATCCGTCCGTTTGTTCAAATCCCTCCGACCCTGCGACCTGCGGAAAACCCGACCGGACCTATGGCGAGTTAATGTCGTTGGCGCCGTCCGGATTGCGCGGTCTCGTGTTCGCAGCGCTAATCGCCGCAATCGTCTCGTCGCTTGCTTCCATGATGAATTCAATCTCGACCATTTTCACCATGGATGTCTATCGTTCCGTGGCGAAAGAAAAAAATGAGCAGCATTATGTGGGTGTTGGGCGCCTGGCGGCATTTACGGCGATGGCGATTGCGCTCGTTTTAGCGCGCCCTTTTATCGGGGGCTTTGAAAGCGGTTTTCAAACAGTTCAGGAATATACCGGCTTTATCGCGCCCGGCGTCGTCGCCATTTTTCTATTGGGTTTCTTCTGGAGCCGCGCGACGACTCTCGGCGCTTTCGCTGTACTCTTGGGCTCGGTGGCGTTCAACATCGCCCTAAAGTTCGGTGCGCCTGACATGCCTTTCGTGATCAGAATCTGGATCGTATTTCTTGCTTGCCTCGTCGCGGGATTTGGCGTTTCGCTGATTACCCCGCAGAGTGCGGAAAACCGCCCTGTCGAACTCGGCGATATCGGATTTCGAACCACGCCGCTCTTCAATGTGCTGGCTGTATTAGTGATGATATTGCTCGCAATGATCTACGCTGTCTATTGGTGACGATCCTTCATTGCGCATGTTTTGACAATCTGACGTTTGATGTGGCGTGTGCTATTGCTTGTCACCCGATTTCAAGCGGAAATGCTGGTTGTTAAAAATCCTATCAATCGAGCTCGTGGAACAAGGCGGATTCCGCTGAATTCATTATGTTTCCAGTTCTTTAAGAATGAGATCTTTTCGAATTGCTTTTTCTAACTCGGCAATTTCAACTCTCATGGTTTGTGCCACTGCGGCTATTGAGTGCTCAAGAAGTTCAAGTTTTTTGAGGTTTACTTCTACGAAAATCCGTACGGTGTCTATCGAAACATCGTTGCACGCCGCGAAGCGCTCAGCCTCGATAAGCGCAGCCTTCACACTCTCTTTTTCTTTTTTCAGCGAACGCAGTCGCCGCGACGTTTTAGCTACTTTTTCTTGCTTTGTCAGAACGCAGGCGTTACTGATTTTGGTAAGATTTTTCGTTAGCAAATTATTGTTGCGCGCCATAAGTGACTGACTGTTTTCTAACTTTATCAGCGAAGTGAAATGCAGCGGCGATGGCGCTGTAGTGTTCGCGTTTAATTTCTTCCCCGACCTCTACACTCGACCATACCGCGCGTGCAGTCGGTGGGTCATGTCTCAGCGGAACGCCTGATAGTACTGCAATCTCCCGAATTTTCATCGCCAATTCGTCGGTTCCCTTGGCGACACAAATCGGTGCTTGGTCTTTGTTCCTTTCCCAACTGAGTGCAACAGAAAAGTGCGTAGGATTGACGAGGACAACGTCTGCATTTGGAACGTCTTGCATCATACGATTTTGAGCTATGGTGCGTGACTTATCGCGGCGCTTCCCTTTGATTTCTGGATCGCCTTCGGTTTCCTTGTTTTCTTTTTTCGCTTCTTCGCGCGTTGTACGGTGCCGTTTTTTGTATTGGTGTTGTGTCCAAGGCAGATCAATTGCCGCCACAAAAAGCGAAAACACAACGATCACGCCCAAAAATAGCGTCGATTGACGCATGATGTTCTTCGGTAACGCAGTTGCGGGATACGCCGCTTGGATAAGTAGATCAGATAGGTTGTTCGAAAAAATGAAGAAGAAGCAGACGCAGACGGCGATGAGTTTTGCTAACGACTTCGCAAACTCGGCCAAACCATCGACCCCGAATTTTTTTTTCGCATTTTCAACGATCGAAATTCGAGAGAGTTTCGGTGACAGTTTTTTTGGGGCGAAGACGACTGCCCGTTGCGCGATCACCGACACCGCCGCTCCAAATGCGGGAGCGAGGAGCAACCAGATAGCGCCAGGCAGCACCATGGCCTGAAGCAATTGCGCCGCGGCTGACTTGCCGGATGCGCTGAAGAGAATTTGCGCAGTATGCAGCGGATCATGAAACGCTGCGCTGCTTCCCTTCAGTATTCCGCGTGCAGTAGCGTTGCTCGCCAATATGGCGCATAAAAAAAACGCTAAATAAGAAAGCGCGGCTGTTAGTTCCTTTGACTGAGCGACATCACCGTCTCGACGCGCCTTTTCCAATCGCGCGGGCGACGGGTCGAGTGATTTTTCCTGGCCGCTGTCAGCATTCTCTCCGCTCACGGTGTTACTCCTAAAAGTGCAGAGGCAGCCGACGCGTAGGCATTAAGCCACAGCTTTAGAGCCAAAGGCGCTGCAATTGCGAAAAGTAGCATCCCAGTCAGGATAATGGCCGGCGCCCCGACAAACGCCGCGCTCAATTGGGTCATTGCGCGGCTTGCAGCGGCCAAGGCCAAGACATAAATAACGCCGAGCAGTACGAAGGGCGCGCTGAGCTGCAGCGCGAATTTTAGGACAAATCCTGACCGATCTAATACCCAATCAGCTGCTGCCGCAGTTTCAATAACTTCACCGAACGGAAGTATTTGATATGATTGGATAATGGCTGCCACTAGCTGAAGGTGCGCTCCCATGATCACAGCGATGCAAACGCCGCTGAAAGTGAGAATCGCCGAGAATGGGGAATCTGCCTCAAAACTTACGGCGCTTCCGAACAATTGTGACAGCGAGAGATGCTGGGCGATGATACCGCCTGCTGTTTGAAGAACGAAAATGAAGACCCTCGCCGACAATCCGAGGAGCGCTCCTGCAAAAGCCTCGATAAATAAAATCGTGGCCAGTTCAATTGGTGAATTAGGTATGGGGAGGCTATCCATATCCGATAGGGCGCTTGCGGCGAGCGCCGCGATAGCGAAAGCTGCTGCAAGGCGCGCCCCTATCGGAACGAAGCGTTCGCCAAGCCCGGGGGCTAGAATCGCCATGAACGAAACACGTGTAAAAATGCCAATAAGCAGCGTCGCAAGCCCGGCGTCAATATTTAGCAATGGTGCTACTGACGATAAGTACGACACGGATTATATTTTCCCTATAATACTCATTTGCATTCTCGCGTCGATTTCATCATAACACAGAACATGTGCGGAAATTTTTTTCGCATTGATGAGTTCTCTCACAAATCGACGCCGATGACTCGTCGTTACAATGACTGGCGGTGCGCCTTGGGCACGCGCACGCGATACTTGTTCTTGGATAAGAAGCGTTAGCTCATTGAATTTTTCCGGCGGCAGAGCCACGTCCACGACACCGTTTGGTCGTTCAAACTCATGTTCCCGAAAAATATCTTCCCAATTTAAATCGATCTGGATGAGTGGAAGAATGCCAGCATCGGTCAGGTAACGAAAGATGAAGGCAGGGGCAATTTTTCGCCTAACAAACTCGGTGGCCTGTTCTGGCGTTTGAGTTTGCGCAGCTGCGTCCGCAATCGATTCTAGCAATAGAGGAATATTTCGGATCGGGACTAATTCGTCGAGTAGGTTGCTGAAGACGCCTTGGACTAACTCCGATGCAATTTTTTCAGGGATGAAGTCATCAACGATACGCCGATTGGCAGTCGCCTTTGAAGGATCGCTCACGCTTGTGAATTCGTCAAAGATACGTTGAAGCGCACGGCGCGTCATCAATTGTCTAAAATTCGATTTTATCGTTTCGAGAAGGTGCGTGATGATAATTTCTGCAGGTTCTATCACGGTAAGACCCGCCGCCGCGGCAACATCTCGGTCTGACACGGCTATCCATCGCGCTTGTGCGCCATAAACGGGTTCTTCAGCATCAACGCCAGCGACAGGCAATGTTGCGACGTCATCCGTGATAACGAGAAGACGGTTTGGTTGTACTTGCCCACTGGCGCGCCGGATCCCCTGCACGTTTATTCCATATGTATTGGCGTCCATTTCAAGATTGTCTGTCAGGCGTACCGGCGGTGCAATAAAACCATATTCCTCTGCGATAAACCGGCGAATTTTTGCAATCCGCGCATCCAGCCCGAGCACGTCGTCCATCACGATTGGCGTCAGATTTGAGGCGAATTCCAAATGTAACTCATCCACATCCAGAATATCGCCCAGAGCTTTTTCGTCGCTATGCTTTAATTCGGTCGATTCTATTTCCGTAGTTTTTTCGTCATCTGTATCTTGTTGTGAAAAATAGGCCGCCGCAAAGACACCGCCGGCGCCCAACATAAAAGGCGTAAACGGAAGACCGGGAAGGAAGGCAAAAGCGGCAAGAACAACGCCTACTGTGCCAAGTGCAATCGGGCTTGCGCCCAACTGCTTGAAAACAGCTTTGTCGGCCGACCCCGCGACGCCGCCCTTTGAAAGAAGGAGCGCAGTTGCAACGGAAATTATCACGGCGGGTATTTGCGACACGAGACCATCGCCAACTGTGAGTATTGCGTAAGTGCTGGCGGCGTCAGCGACGGATAATCCGTGAGCGCCCACGCCTATTGCAAGCCCAGCAACGAGATTCAAAATCGTGATGAGAAGTCCCGCAATCGCGTCGCCTTTCACGAATTTCGAGGCCCCATCGAGCGAGCCGAAAAACGTTGTTTCCTCCTGTTCGATTCGTCGGCGTTCTACGGCTTCTTGATGGCTTATAGCCCCGGCGGCCACATCAGAGTCGATCGCCAATTGCTTTCCGGGCATCGCATCAAGGGCGAATCTTGCGCCTACTTCGGCCATCCGCCCCGCGCCCTTGGTGATGACCATGAAATTTACAATCAGCAAGACGCAAAAAACCACAATTCCAAGAAAAAAATTGCCGCCCATAATGAACATGGCAAAGCCTTCAATAACGCCGCCTGCGGCGTCAGTCCCGGCATGTCCCGATCCGATGATGAGTTTCGTTGAAGAGATGTTCAATGACAGCCTCAAAATGAGGGCGCCTAGGAGAACCGTTGGGAAGGCGGAAAAATCGAGTGGACGTTCGATAAAAAGAGTTGTCGTAAAGATAAGAACAGCGAGTGCGAAAGAGATGGTCAATCCAAGGTCAAGAACGATGGATGGGACGGGCAAGACCATCATGACAATCACGATGATGAGCCCAACGGCAAGCAATGCAGTGCTGCGATTCTCGGACAGAGAGGAATTTATGGCCGTTTCGGTCGTCATTATTTGTGGAGATTGCTGTGTAGGCGCCAACGCTCTTGTTTCGATTAATTACCCTGCTGCGATCATTGGGAGGACATAATTCTCAAACAGTCCAAGCAGTCGCCGCGTCATGAAGCTGGCGGAGAGCCAGAAAGTGAACAGCATGGCGATGAGTTTTGGAGCGAAGGTCAATGACATTTCTTGGACAGATGTTAAGGCTTGGAAAAGACCGATCAAAAGCCCGGTGATTAGAGCAACAACAATGATGGGAGCGCCGATCCATACCGCCTCCCACAAAAAAACCCGTAATAAGTCGAGAACTTCATGTTCGGTCATGTCGTATCACTCATCAAAATCATCGTATTAAATGGGCATACGAAGCAATTCCTGAAATGCTTCGACCGCTTTATCTCGGATTGTGGTTGCCGTTTCGACCGCTAGTTCCGCGGTCGCCACCGCTTCGATCACAGAATGCGGATCGGCGCCACCGGCAATCAGATCGCCAGCAGCCTGTTCGCTCTTCGCAACAGTCGATGCAAGCTCGTGAATAGCCTTGAATGCAGCGGAATCTGTTTGGCTTTGATCCGGCTTGGCGGTCTGAGGAGAAAGTCGCGCTTTTACAACGTCATAATTTTGCTGGGCAAGGGAGTTTGAGATTTTCATGATTGAGCTCCTACCGTCTCAAAAGCTCAAGAAGCGAGGAGAACATGCTGCGCGCCTGCTTGTAGACCTCAATCCCTGCATCATATGAACGGTTTGCTTCTCGCGCGTCGGCGAATTCAGTCATGATGTTGACATTAGAACCCACGACGAACCCATCCTCATTGGCGAAGGGGTGATTAGGCTCAAAACGTCGACTGAGTTCGGTTTCGTCAAGCGAGATGTCAGCTGCATCGACGCGCGTTACTCCATCCGCTTGATCATACATTGATCGAAAGGAAACCAGCTTTCGTCTGTATCCGTGCGTATCCGCGTTGGCGATATTTTCACTTACTGCTTGTAGGCGTGTCGTTTGCGCCTGCATGCCAGAAACCGCCGCTGCAGTGATCTTTGAAAAAGGATTCATCAATCAGACTCCTCAACGTCCGCCGAGACTCGCGCGCAGGATGGCAAGTGTTTTTCCGTAGATCGCGAGAGCGGTTGCGTGGTCGCGAGCGTTTTCTGCGCCGCGCCTTAGCTCATCCTCAAGTGAGACGTTATTGCCATTTGGATTCGCGGGACCTGGGTATGCGCTCGGTCGCTCAACAAAAGTCGCTGGAACGCCGGCCGCTCTTTCGAAAGCGACACCAAAAGGCTCCAGATCACGCGCTCTATAGCCTGGCGTGTCCGCATTCGCGATGTTTTCTGCTACAAGCGCTTGGCGTTGCGCCGCATATCGCGCGAGGCTTGACGCCGCCTTTAAAATTTCAATTTCGCTAAACATTTAATATCTTCGTTAGGTTGTTGTAGGCAATAATTGCAATTATTGGTTGAATAAACCGTTAACCGGAGCGGGTATGTACATCCCCCCCCTTATTGACGAACGACTAGCCGGGGGCGCGGCGCGCGCGGGCGCGGTCGTCTATGGACAGGTAAAATCAGTGAACAGCGTCTCTGCGGTCGTCGCCGGTCTGCGCCCATTCGCACGACTTGGAGATGTCGTGTGCTTGGAGTGTTTAGGTGAGGGCGAAGCGCTTGCAGAGATTGTTTCGATCGAAGGCGAGGATTGCGTTGTTGTTGGATACGAAAACTTCGACGGCTTTGGTGCGTCGGGCAGGGCGGTCCTAAAGCCAGGCGAACGATTTATCTTTCCTCATGACGGATGGCTTGGGCGCACGATCAATCCATTCGCCGAGTCGCTTGACGGCGATCGGTTGATCTTTGGATCAAAACGCTATGCGTTGAATTCAAAAGCGCCATTGGCGATTCATCGCCGATTTCTAGGTGAGCGTGTTCGGACTGGGTACTGCGTATTCGATACAATTCTTCCTATCTGTCGCGGGCAGCGTATTGGTGTATTCGCTGGTTCTGGCGTCGGCAAATCAATCCTACTTGGAGAATTGATAAATCGGATCGAATGCGATGTGGCGGTCGTCGCATTGATTGGCGAGCGCGGCCGCGAGGTGCGCACATTTGTTGACCAAACCATGAGCGAACATGGTCGCGCTCGATCCACAGTTGTTGTTGCGACCTCTGATCAATCACCGCTAGCCAAAAAACGCGCCGCAACCGTTGCGATGTCGACTGCCGAAAAATTTCGGGATGACGGCAAGCATGTTTTGCTCGTTTTCGACTCGCTTACCCGCTTTGCGGAAGCTCATCGCGAAACCGCTGTAATTGCAGGCGAAAAATCAGAAGTCGGTGCTTTTCCTCCGTCAACGACACGTGAAATTGCGGCGTTGGTTGAAAGGGCGGGACCCGGTCCTGAAGGCAGCGGCGACATTACGGCTATCTTTTCCGTCCTCGTCGCCGGATCCGACTTTGAAGAACCGCTCTCCGACATTGTTCGTGGTCTTCTCGACGGCCACATCGTGTTGGATCGAAAACATGCCGAACGAGGGCGCTTTCCTGCTATCGACGTTCTAAAAAGCGTCTCGCGTGCGCTACCGAACGCCGCCAGCAAAGAGGAGAACGCCCTGATCGCGGAGACCCGCAATATCTTCCGTACATATGAAGACACAGAATTAATGATCCGGGCCGGACTTTATGAGGATGGGTCCGATCCGCTCATTGATCGGGCAGTGCGCGTGTGGCCATTGCTGGATAGATTTGTAGCTGAGTCTTACGGTGAAGACATGTGCGACGAACAGTATGCTTTTCGACGCCTTACTGAGATCATGCAGAAGGAGGAAGGCTCATTCCATTCTGACGAAATAGAATCTTCAGATCAAATTTGATAGTAAAATATTAGTAGACTGAACATTTAAAGAATTTGAACTATTTAGTATTGCGAGACTTGTGGCGCCAGGCGTAGACGGGTCAGGGCCGGTTTCGAGGTCGCGTCTTACAAAAAAGCGACGGATGGCGTCTTCAATAACTTCAGGATCACTGAAAAGCGAAAGCGACGATGATCCAAATACAGATAGCGCCCGCCTTTCAAAAGTCGAACGTTGTTGGTCAACATCGAGAGTCGCCGTTGAAGTGGGCAGCCCAAGCGCTGCTTCCAAAACGTTCCGGAGCGGACGGTTCCCGATCACACGTAACCATCCGCTCCGGTCGACCGTTTCTGAGTTCGCAATCGCTGCAATTTCCCTTCGGAAGTTGAGCGCTAAACGAAAATCAGGCTCAATATCGCCAACACGGGCTTCAAAAGCGCGTTCCAGAAAACGCTCAGCAATTTCTGTCCGAAATGATGTTGAATCGATGCGGGGGCCTGCTATGTCGCCGTATCCGAACGCCGCGGCAAAGTCGCGCCAGCGCGTGTCGCCGAGACGGTTGGCGAGAGCGCGCGGCTCATCCACGCCGTCTTCCAATATGCGTCTAATGAAGGCGCGCTTATCGATCTCCTCGCTCAGCCCAAATGCTGCGAGCGAGACTTCCAGCAATCTTCGATCCGCCACCAAGTCCTGAGCCGTGCGCGCGTTCGAAATGTTTTCACGAAAATAATCAAGCGCGCGTTGCGTTGTCGGATTCTGCTCGAATGCGTCGCGCTGACGGGGCGCTGTCGCCTCAAATACCCGAAAGCCGCCCAAGCCGCCAAAAATGACCGCCGGCGTGAAGGTCATCTGGCGCGCTCGTGCGAGGCGACGCGCCCGCCAGTCTCACCGTGTGAAAGCAGACGCTGCTCAGTATCGAAAAGACTGTTGACTGACCGCATTACAACGAAAAATTTTCCATCTCGTGCGCCTTGTTTGGCGCGACGCACTTTCTCGCCAGCCTCGCCTTGGAAGATCGTTTCAACAGCATCGAGACCACTAATAATCTGTGTGCGAGCTTCATCAGGGGAGGCTTCGCCTGCAAGCGCGAGTTGCGCAATATAGTAAACGCGCTTCAGCGGCGTATTCGCGTCCTCCGCTCGGATTGCATCGCGTTTGCGGAGTACAGAAACATCTTTAGAGCGAACACGGATCTTAGCCGAACGTTCGCCATTTTGCAGAATTACGCCGTTTACTAGAACCTTCTCAAATGGCTTTAAGCGCAAAACTAAGCCGGTCATGATTGCTCGCTCTTGTCAGAAGAAGATTGGCCGCGGAGACCCGCCATAATATTTCTATTAATTTCTACAAGCGCCTCAGTCGTAATGTCGGGGTCGCCGGCGAGTAGTCGGTTCGTATGCGCGCGTGTGAAAACAAAGAGTTCGAAAATGGCTTGGCGTAATTCCGGCGTTAGCCCATTTTCATTCGAAGAGACCGCCGCCCCTATAGAAGTCCATAACTTTAGATTATCGCTGAGTGCGGTAACGTATCCTGGATTATCATTATGGCGGTGTTTTTCAGCGGTGACGAGGGCGGTGGTGAAACGAGAGAAGAGGTGCAATTCGATCGCGCGTGGCGAACTTGTGGTTTTCGCTGACCGGTCGTAGCCGGCGCGCGCGAGTGCGGCATTTGTCATTTTCATCAGGGCCTTTTTACCCAATTACAGTGTGGGCCGTCCCGCGACCGGCATGGGGGCGCGGGACGGGTTCTCGTTTATCGGAACAGGCCAAGCAGGACCTGAGGCGACTGATTGGCGATCGATAATGCCTGAACGCCAAGCTGCTGCTGCACCTGCAGCGACTGTAAGCGCGCCGATGCTTCTTCCAGATCGGCGTCAGTTAACGCGCCGATGCCAGTGCGTAGATTGTCGATCAGGCCCGTGACGAATTCGTCCTGAATCTCGATTCGACGCTGGCTGGCGCCGAAAGCTGAGGCCGCGTCGATCGATGTTTGAATACCAGCTTCGATTGTCGCAAGCGCGCCGCTCGGATCGGCGACATCGACGTCAATAGCGGCGACCGCAGCCAGTCCGCCACCGGTTGCAGTATCTAGATCCTGCGCAGCGACTGTGATGCTTGACGCTGTTACAGAACCGTCAGAAGCACGGTCAAGTGATGCAAGAACGTCGACGTCTGTTGCGCCATTTTGGATGAGGTTGAGGCCGTTGAATTGTGCGGCGTTAACAATCGATGTGATCTGATTAACGGTTTCAGTGATGCCCGTCTGAATTTTCGCTCGATCGACGTTGTCTTCCTGAGCAGAAACGACAAGTCCTTTGATCTCCGTGAGCAGATCAGTGATTTGTTCGGCTGCTCCGCGTGCGACGGCGACGGTCGATGTGCCGAGGTTGAGCGTTTCCGAAATTGATTCAAATCCGCGAACGTCGGATTCAATAACAGAAGAAACCGCGAAAATAGCAGCATTGTCGCGTGCGTTAGATACGCTTTTGCCGGTCGAGATCTGGTTCTGCACATCCGCTAGATCGCGATTGACAGTGCGCAGATTTTGAAGAGCGACAAAAGCGCTAGTATTGGTCAAGAGAGAGTTGGTCATTACATGCTCCAAGTTGGATTGATGGGCCCGTGACATTGGTCGTGGGCGGTTTTCTCAATCCGACCTCGGCTTTCGAGTTGTCGGGGCCCGGCAATTGGCAGCCGGGTTAAGCGCCTTTTTGCGCTTCGACGGGTCATTTAAACACCGCCGAGCAACCGTTTAAGTTGCATAATAATTTATATACAACCAGAAGTATAAATATTCTGTAAATGCAAGTTTCTTTAGGCGCTTGAAGCAACCGAAGAACGATCGATATTCCCAAGCGGCGCCCCATCAGCGCCATAAGCGCCTACAGCGCGTTCGCGCTTGGCGACTGCGGTGATACGGCGTTGCGCGCGTTGCGCGCCAATGATGAATGACCTGAGTTTTTTCATGTTATCGCCTGCACTGGCCTGTATTGAGCGCAGTGCTGCTGTAGCCGTTCTAGCGCTACGCGTATTTTCGAGGAGGGCGTTCGCAGCCTCTAACTGACTCAGAATCGCCGTTTTCCGTTCAGTAATTTCGGTGAGATTATCAAAGGAATATTTCTGTAACGCTTGCCGTTCTTTATAAAGAATATCGTCAAGCTCGCTCAATAACGTCACCACTGTTTTTGATTTATCAGTCATTTTCTTTACCTCCAATTTGTTCGATGATCGCCCGCCGGATTCCAAGCACGTCTTTTTGTGCGAGTTGATCCGCATAAGACTGGATTAATTGTTGGGAAAACGCCTGACCGCCGAAGCCTGAGTCCTGCGCTATCGCCTCCCCGAGGCCTGTATGAGAGAGCATTTCGGCAATAAAAATCGCTTCGAATTCCTGGGCTCTCTCTTGCAAACTATCAACGCTGGAAGACGGAACCGATTGCTTCGGCGCGATTGTGGGTCGCGCGGCGGCTACGGAGGTAAGGTTTAGATTTGATGTCATTTTCTCCAACTTCGTTGTTATTCGTAAAGCACGTATAAGTAGTGTAACTAAATAATAAGTTATTACAGGTAGTAGAAAGCATGCCTGTTACGACGTCGCCACTGGACCAATTCTCCGAGCCGACCGCCTTTGCGACCCGCAATGCGTCACCGGTCAAGCCCACGGATACGGGAGCATTTGATCGCGAATATTTTGAAAAAGAGTTCGAAGAACCACACGCCGCGCACTTGACCGTCGATAGTCAAGCCATTGCAGAAGAAACACAGCAGACTGACGATGCGTTTAAAAATGCTAAATCCGAGCCTTTGACTGCCGGCGATGGTGAAACGAATTTGACGCTTTCGTTTAGCTCATCGCGACCTAAAGGAAGTTTCGTTTCTTTCGCTGCCCAAAGGCTTTTTAGCCATGGCCACACGGCGCAGTCGGCCCCTCGCGACGACCGTACATTACAATCGGCTGGCGATACTGATCTCCGGGCCGCATCTATCAGCGAGGCGCTCGGCCAGGCGCGAGCCCCAAGCGGCGCGGAGATTCGGTCGGTTGTATCGACACAGGCACCGGATGTTTCCGGCCTGAAAAGTGCGCCTACTATTGGCGCCCCTGAAGCTGAACATGCAAATATCAACGTAACAGGCATTGAAGGCGATATCGTTACGCCTGACAAGACCGGCGACAAGTCAGCGATTTACAACCGCAGTCATTTTTCGCCCCAGGTCGAACGCGCAGCGGGCGAACAGGTTACAGCTGCAATTCTACGCAGTAAGGATAATGACCGCCTTGAGATAGCGCTTGACCCTCCGGAATTAGGGCGTATTCGTATTGATTTTGACTTACAGCGATCAGGCGCTGTAAAAGCCGTCATTTACGCAGAAAATATGCATACGTTTGATCTGCTTCGGCGCAATATCGATATACTGAAAAACGAGCTACTGGAACGTGGCGGCGACGATATCGATTTATCCATGGGCGAACAAACATGGTCCGAGAATAAGAATGAAAAACGCGAGGCGGGCGAGCGCACAAAAGCCATCAACTTAATTGCTACGTCAACTGATTTAGATCCAAGATCATCTGGGCTGACGGAAAAACCCGGCCGTATTGACCGCGTTATTTGAGGAGATGTTAATGCAGAATATTGGTCAAAGTACGAGCGCCACGAGTTTGTCTCAAAGACTGCCGTCCAGAGACGACGTATCGGTAAACGCGGCGGCGAGTGAAACGCAAACCTCCGGTGAGATCGGGGCAGACTTTGAGAATTTCTTGGAATTGCTAACAGCGCAGCTTAGAAATCAGGATCCGTTAAGCCCCTTGGATTCGACCGAGTTTGTTGCGCAATTGGCGAGCTTTTCTTCAGTTGAGCAGCTTGTAAACGCCAACGCACGTCTCGATCAGATTGCCGCGAGCTTTACTGGCGCGGACATTCAGCAATATGCGGGATTGATAGGGCGCGATGCAGCGCTAGACGGCGCCGCATTCGAATATGATGGGAGCCCAATTGACTTTCTTGCCCCCAATTCGAGCGAAGGGACGCGCACCGTTATAAGTGTACGCGACGAAAATGGCGCTGTAGTCGCCGAGTTTGATGCGGTAAAAAGCGGGAACCCGCAAAGCTGGACGCCGCCGCGCGAATTAGAGCCGGGCGCCTATCGGCTTGAGGCCGCACTGTATCGTGGCGACGAACTGATAGAGATACAGCCGGCGGCCTTGGTCGGGCGCGTCGACCAAATCACATTGGTAGACGGTGAGATCGTGTTGCGTCTCGACAATGGCGTCACAGGTAATGCGTCGGCGGTGCGCTTGTTAAGAGAACCGCAGGCGTAGGCGAAACTGTATATAGAACGTCGCCAGAATCTTCATTGCGGTGAGTGGTTTAATTGCACCGCCTAATACCGTTGAATGCCGACATCCTGTATCAAGACATTGCGCACGTCCTCTCCGAGGACGGAACGCGCCGCTTTGAGCAGCGTAGCTCGCGCGATTGCACGCGCCTCGATTTCACCAGGGAGACCACCGAGCACGCCATCGGCGGCGAGTTCGAATAGCGCCTCGAGTACGGCGTCGCGAACCTGGCTTTCTTTCGCATAAGAGCCGGATGTGCTTGACGTCGACATCTCAAGATTAATTTCAAGAATGACCATGTATTGAGGCTTACGATCAACCAGAACAGGAACAACAAACTGGCGCGAGAATTTAAAAATTGAAATGTCTTCTTCTTTACTTTCTTCGTGAGCGCTCTTCTTTTTCGATCCTTTTTTTTCGTTTGGCTCCGTCGATGGTGCATTTTTTTCAGCGTTTGAAATTTTAAAAAAGTAGCCGCCGCCGCCGCCGATAACCGCAGCGAGTAATAGTAAGCCGAAGAGCAGGATTTTTTTCATGATCAGAATGGCGAAATAAGGTCAATAACTTGTTGGCCGTACCGGGCACGTTGAAGGTCGCTTATTTGACCGCGTCCGCCATATGATATGCGTGCATCGGCAATCTTATCGTACGTAATAATATTGCCGCGCGAGATATCCTCGGGTCTGACGACGCCGGCAACCTGCAATTCTCTCAATTCATAATTCACGCGAATTTCCTGACTACCTGAAATCACGAGATGTCCGTTTGGAAGGACGCCGTCGACTGTCGCCGCGACGCGGAGCGTGATCCGTTCTTCGCGTTGGATCAATCCGTCGCCCACTGACGTGGAATTAGACTCCGTTTCTACCGCTGGATTGAGGTTTGCGCCTCCCGGTAGTGCTCGGGCGGCAAGCGTATTGACCCCGAGAAGCGCCGGAACCGATAAGTCGTCGCTGGAAGATCGATTTCGGTTCGTTCGATTGCGTATCTCTGCTTCTTCATCTATTTCAATCGTAACTGTAACGATATCGCCAAGCGCGCGGGCGCGGCGATCTCCGAATAAAGATTCAGGCCCGGAACGCCAAAGCGACGCCGTTGATACCGCCTCCGTTTGAGCAGGCGCTGATTGCGTAATTGCAACCCGCCGCTGGGCGATCGGCGGAACAGGGTTTCGTGGTTTCCCCGGGGGCGACATGCTGGGCGGTTTGTTGAAGTGGTCAAGGTTCGTAGCGCAACTCGTTGTAAGAGACGAAACCGCCACTGCCACTAGGCTCATGTTTCTAATCATCTTACTCTCACTGTGCCTTCCTCGATAATCATGCCACTGACGATCGCCTTGGAATCCGTATTCATGACGCGGATTGTTTCGCCGATACCGCCGGCCCCCAACGCACGCCCAGACGCGGACAATTCCAGAAGGCCCTTTGTAAATTCAATTTGGACGATTTCATTTCGCTCAATGACGCGAATCGGCGCCGTATCTGATGACGCGATAGTGTTGCCCGGATACAAGGTGCGCCGAGCAGCTTTTCCAACAATTGACGACAAGGCGATCCGCGCTTCGTCGTTCAGTGCGCCCGATATGACCAAGTTTTCGCGGGTGATTTCTTCGCCGGCGCGGATAGGATTTGCCGGCGAAATTGACGTCATCTGCGTTTGCGGTGAATTTTGCGCAAATGCATCGACCGCATAAACCATCCAAAAGAAGGCAGCGCACGCTAGAACGGTCAAATTCAGATAGTTGATCATGGCGTCACCGGATTTGACTTGTGGCCGAGAGCATTTGGTCAACAGCGGAAATAACACGTGAATTCAATTCGTAACCGCGTTGCGCTTCGATCAGGTCGGCGATCTGCTGAACAACGTCAACGGAGCTTTCTTCGAGAAAGCCCTGACGCAACGTGCCGCGGCCTTCCAGGTCTGGTTGTCCAGGCTGTGGCGCGCCGGACGCTTCGGTTTCACGGAAGAGATTGCCGCCGATTGCAGATAAGCCTTTCTCATTCGGAAACCTCGTTAAGGTAATTGATCCGATTAGCTGCCCCTCTGGCTGACCATCGAAGTAGGCGAACACCTCACCGTTAGTATTGATACTGATGCTTCGTGCATCTTCCGGGATGGTGATATCGCCGGATAGAGGATATCCATCAGCGGTAACGACGAGCCCTTCGCCCGTTCTCTTAAAGGATCCGTCTCGCGTAAAGGCTGCATCACCCGACGGCAATGTGACTTCAAAGAAACCACGTCCTTCAATAGCAAGATCCAAATCGCCTCCAGTCTGTCGCAGCGACCCTTGCTCTTGGTTGACGGTGACTGACGCCGTGCGTACGCCCAGACCGAGTTCGACGCCGGATGGCGCAATATTGCCAGTAGATGACGTCACTGCGCCGGGTTCCTGCAACAGTTGATAGTGAAGGTCCGCGAATTCGGCGCGTCGAGCCGCGAAGGCGGTCGTGCTCATATTCGCAATATTGTTTGAAATAACCGCGACCCGTGTTTGCTGGGCGTCCATTCCTGTGGCGGCGATCCTCAGAGCTTGCATATTCCTTTGCCTTTCCTGGTCTCGTAATTCGAATTTCACGCGTTAGCCGTCGTTGCCGAAGGCGTCGATGGCGCGCGAAACCCTTTCGTGTTCGTCAGCGATAATCTGTTGGTTTAGTTCGAACGCGCGCTGTACTTCTATCAGCCGGGTAATTTCCATTACTGAATTAACATTCGATTCTTCAACGAACCCTTGGCGCAATTTCGGCGCAGTAACTGGCGTGATCGCCGCAGTCGATCGTAACAGATTATCTCCTTCGCGGATCAGAGCCGTGGCCGGCGCTGTCGCGACCGCTAATTGGCCAACGGGTAGGCCGTCTGCCGCGATTGCGCCGTCTTCAGCGATTATCAAATTGGCGGCGTCGGTTGGAATAGTGATTTGGGCCCCGCTTTGATCGAGAACGGAATAACCGGATTGCGTCGTTAATCCGCCTTGGGCGTTCAGGCTAAACGACCCTGCTCGCGAAAGGCGTTCTCCTTGCGGCGTATCGATAACGAAAAAACCTTCGCCTTCTATCGCAACGTCAAGCGGCGCGCCTGTTTTTGTAAATGCGCCGTTTGAGAAATCCAATACACGTCCAGCGATCCGGGTTTGGGACAGGCTCTGGTCGCCGCTTGAGAGGGCTCGGACGTACTCAGAATAAAACGGGCGGTCCGAGCGAAATCCAATCGTATCGGCGTTTGCAATGTTGTTCGCAATAGTCGTGAGTTCTTTCGTGAGCCCATTTTGCCGGGAAATCGCTGCGTAAATCACATTGGTCATTGTGTAGTTCTTTTCTTCATGAATTCAATTTCGTCGTTGACGCGATCGTGAAACGCAGACATGAGGATTGGATCCTTCGATGCATTCTCAAAAGCCGGTCTGAAAAAGCTGTCCACTACTGCGAGCGTCTCTTCATTATCTTCGAGCGCATCGATCGCATACTTTGAAGGCGACGCTGCGCCGCCGACGAGCGCCGATAGTATAAAATCTTCGGCGTCTTGCGGCGAAAGCGCCGATTTGGGCAACAACTCATATAACCTTGTTGCATTTTCCCAATCGCGCGCCTTAAACGCTTCTCGCGCCAGTTGCGTCGTTGCGACACCTGCTGCACTGAGTTTACTCATGAGCGCCTCAGCATCCTGAGCACTTTGAGGCCCGTCGATGCGGTTTAGGGCGCGAAGGCCCAACAGCGCCAATTCCGGATCAGTCGCATATTGGCGCGTGATGGCGAACGCGGATGCAGGAGCATTTGCGTTAAGTGCCGCCCGCGCCGCTGCTAACGACTCGTCCCGCGACAATGGCGCCGAACGCCCGTCATAGAGCGCAGATATCACGTCAAGAAGCCCATATTCTGCAGCGACGGTCGCGGCGGCGTCTATAAGGTCGCCATATTCGGCGAACGTTATTTTTTCGTCTGTAATCGTTAGCGCTGCCGCGATGCGCTTATCTTCTGCAGAATCTTCGAGTGCTTTGACGAGCATCCGTTTTTTGTCTGCAATCGCAGAACTCACTGTCTCATGAGATAAGTCCGCATCTTTTTCGATTTTTGAAAGGGCTTGCCCAATTTTTCCAGACTTTGACGAAGCAGCGAGGGCGGCTTGATGGTTCTTATGATCTCCAACCGATTCGCTCACGCGTGACAGTCGTCCCTGAACGAGACCAAACGGCGGGCGCTCAGCTGGCAATTCATTCTCGACGGCGGCTTGGAGCGGACTGACCAACGCTGCTTCTTGAACCGGTGATGCCTTGGCGACGACTCTTTCCGACCCAATTGTTGGCTCCGGACCAGCTCCCGAGCCCTCTAGATTGACGCGAAGAAAACGAATGATTTCAGGTTGGGGATCTCCGTATGCGGACTCGGCGATCGCGGTGAATGCTGTTGCTGCGGCCTCGTCGCCGCGGTTCAAAGCGGTATGAGCAAGGCGAGCATGAATCGGTCCTGAAAAGACCGGTTTCAACGACAACAGTCCAGACAGTGCTGCATGATCAAAAGCTCCGCGACCTCCACTGAGAGCCGCCGTGGCGGCATTAAGGCCTGTGCTTATTGGGTCACAATTGGCAATTTTGGAAAACGAAGCTGATGGCGGATCGTTCGCGCTTTTAGCCAGCGGCCCCGTAGTAAGCTTCAAAAGAGCATCTAGAAAATCTAAGTCTAGGGATTGATTGGAAGACATCAAAATTGCGCGCGCTTCGTCGAAGAGCCCTAGCCCAGAATAGGCAAACACGATCTCTCGTTTTGCTAGGGCGCGGATTTCTTCATCTGGGCTTTGCAGATCGCGTCGAAGGCGCACGATGTCACCGAAGGCGAATTCACGACCCAGAGTCGATACGGCGTTGAGCGCATTGCTATCCGGACAGGCCTCAATAATTTTTTCGTTCGTTATGGATTCTTCTGAAGAAGTAGTGAACGCTGGCGTCATTGCGGGCTGAGCGTGCGGCGGATCCGGCGCCTCCATAGATGCAGGTTGTTTCAGGGTGATCTCACCTTGCGCATTGGCCTCAGCAAGGAGTGACGTCAGCCGTTCACGCGCGATGCGAATGCGTTCTTGATGAGCCAGATTCCTTGCCGGCGCAGTAATGTCTTCATCTATTGACGCATGGCGCGCTTCGACGGGCAACGACTCGATTGCTGCGATCTTTGTTTCAGTGTTTTCGGCTTCATCGCTGTTCTTGATATCGATAATGAGCGCATCAGAAATGCCTGTGTAGTGGACAATATTACAGTCGCACGTCAATCTGAGAATCAGCGTTGCTCCGTTTCCGGTATTGACGATGCTAGCTGAACGCACACGATGCGCTTTCTGCGTGACAGTGAGTTCAGTGATGTCAAACGCTTGGGCTGGCGGCAAATCGCTGACGCGAACTGTCTTCTCAGTTTTGTCAATAGCAAGCCTAACGTCGCGTCGCTTTTCTTTGGGGAGGGGAATGACGATCCGGGAGTAGTCGCCGTGCTCGCCCGCGCGCACCTTTATGGTTGATGCGTGGGCAGGTTGATAGGCAGCGGCGAACAGAAAAATGAGGCCTGTCAGGATAACGCGGGTCATGCCGCTTCCTTTTTAAGTGACTTCAATGCTTCTTCGACTTCATTAAAGCTTGGCCTGTTGTTACGCGGCGTATTGCGCCGAGCCACTTCGACCGACATTTGAGGCGTATGTAAATTCAGCGTTGCAACGAACGCTTCACGGATGAGATTGTAAAAGGTGTGTTCTTCGCGCCTGATCGTTGCAACCCGATCAGCAATTGGACCAACAAGGCAATAGGCCAGGAAGACACCTAGAAACGTGCCGACGAGTGCTCCGCCGATCAATTGTCCAAGAACTTCCGGCGGCTTGTCGATTGACGCCATTGTTTTGATAACGCCAAGAACAGCGGCGACAATGCCGATTGCTGGCAATCCGTCCGCCATCTTTTGCAGCGCATGGGCGCCGTGTTGGCTTTCCTCTTCCATTGCTTCGAGTTGTTTTTCGAGAAGGTCTTCAACTTGATGCGGATTATCGTAATTCATCAGCATAGAGCGGATCGTGTCGCAAATGATTTCTACTGCTTCATGATCGCCTTTGATTTTCTCATATCGATTAAAGATTGAAGATTCCTCAGGATTTTCGATGTGCTCTTCGGCCTGCACCGCATTTTCTCTCGTCAGACGAACGAGTTCGAACATCAAGCACAATAAATCTTTATAGTCGGCTTTTTTCCATTTCGGTCCGCTCAGTGCTCGACCAAAATCGCCACCAATCTGTTTGATCGTATGGAAATCGTTGCCGACGATGAGCGCACCTGTCGCCGCCCCGCCGATAATCATGATCTCGTACGGAAGTGAATGGAGGATAATACTGAATTTGCCGCCCGCGATGTAGTATCCGCCGAAGACCATTACGAGCGTAATCAAAATTCCGAGAATACTTGTCATATACAATCCATGATATGCAATATAAAAAAATTACACGGATAAATTGCATACCTACAGATGGTTAAAGAAGCCCGAAGCTGTGTTCATCAGCGGCGAGATCGGTTGGCGAACTTGACCGAAATCGCATACGCTTTTTGTGGTTCCATACCTGCGAGAATTGCCGCCGCGCTTTCTGTGTCCAGCTGAGCTAACAATCCTGACGCGAAGTCGACATCCATCTCGTCAAGTATTTCGCTCGCCAGCTTTGGTTTCATCGAATTATAAATTGCCGCCAACTGTTCTACGTCCCTTCGCTGGCGTCCTTCGATTGCATCGATAAATTGCTTCATTTCGGCGTTCGCCGAAGCCAATTCTTCAAGTCGCTTTTCAATTTGGGCCGCATACGTTTCCATCTGCGCCTGTTTTCTGGCGATTGCGTTTTCACGGGCGTCAAGCGCAGCGATCCTGTTCTTGAGGGTTGCGGCGAGTTCTGTGGATTCGCACACCGCCGTCTCCCGTTCCCCATCTCCTGGATCTTTTGTCGTGGATAAGGATGTTGACGCCGAAGAAGCTCTCTCGTCGGGTTGCTTCGCCCCTGTATCGTCGGCGAGATCTGCGGCGAATACTGCGAGCCGGCCGACGAATGACATCGCAAAGCATGCGCCAAGAACCATCATTGCTCGTATTCTCATGGCTTCAGCAAAGCCTGATTGTTTGTGTAAGAGACGCTGCAAGTGCTGACGAACGGCGCCATCCCATTATACATGCTTTGGTCAAAGGCTCTCGGATTGTTAGCGGAACGAGAAGAGGGTTTAGAAATTTCAACAACGTTGTCGTTTTCGGATTGCTCATCATTACTGAGGCGTTCGTTATCTTTTGATGCCTTGAATGCCGACTTCTCAGAATGGATTGCACGACGCGCACAATTTGCGACTTCATGAATTTCTTCAATTTTTTTATCCGTAATCTGTGAGCAAGCCTCTGAAAATGACTGGAGTTCATTCAGTATCGATTTGGCTTCATCGATCTTTGGCGAAAGCCGATCGATAGTGTCATCGCTACTTTTCTTGGCTATGGTTACGTTTTCACGGGCAGTTTCGATTGTTTGCGATAGAGCCTTAATCGTTGCACCGAAGTCACCTGTCGCGTTCCGCATAGATTTAAGGCGACGGTCAAGGAGATAACAAAAAACAATTGCGGTAAGAGATGCGGACATCAGAATTAGGTCGAGGATGATTTGCATGGTAACGTCTTTTCCTAAGAGAGAAGAAACTCAGTGATGAGAATTTCGTGAATGGCAGCTTCGGGCGCGACAAGCCGCGCACGATGCGCAATGCGTTCCTTAAGAACGGACAGCATTGTCGGATCTTCGAATTGAGCAATATCGATGGTCCTCAGATACGTATTGAGCGTGTCGATGATATGGTAAGAGTGGACCGCGAACGCTTCAGAATCCTCGGGTGTCGTTTCAATCACGATGCGTATCTTAACGTGACGAGGCGATCTTTTTGATCGAACGGAAACGAGTAAGGGCGGGAATTCAACAAATGCAGAGTTACCTGAAATGAACGTGGAGACCCCTTTGGCGCCGAATTGTTCGTCATCCGACTTTTTCTTATCATTCGATTTTTTCTGTTTTTTCTTCGTTTCTTTTTTAGAAGGCGTTTTTTCTTTCTTCTTTTTAGCGGCGGCTGCGTTTTCGTCGTTTCCTTGTTCTAACGATTCATCGATGCTTGTGACTGAAGCGTGCTGTGTTTGCGGACTAGGAGCCAAGAAAAAGCCGGCTGCTGCGCCAGCGCACAGCGATGCTACAAGAGCCATTGCTATTGCAAGTTTTCCAACACTGCGTCCGCCGTCGGCGCCTTCAGTTGAATCGACTTGCTCCGCCGTATCGTTACTTCTGTCCATTTCGAATAGCACGCATAAATTGCAATAATTGTATATTACAACTAATTGTAAACCGTTCTTTAAGATACCTCCGCAAAATTAACCATAAGGCGTTCCCGTGTGGGCGCGTTTTGGAGTGAGCGCATTAGACAATGTCTAGATTATTGAGTCTGTGGAACGGGTTTTCGTTGCAGCAAAAGGGCGTGTTGCTCGGTGTGCTGGCCACAACGATAGCGGCATTTGGCTGGTTAGCGACGGCGCCGTCTCGTATGCCAATGTCGCTATTGTATGGCGGACTTGACGATGCGGCGGCCGGCGACATCGTGGCTGCCCTCGATGCCATGGAGGTGCGCGCGGAAGTTCGCGGACAAGCGATTTACGTTCCTAAGTCCAAACGCGATTCCGCGCGTTTAGCGCTCGCCCGCCAGGGATTGCCGCAACAAGGCCAGCCTGGATTTGAGTTGCTCGATAATATCGAAGGATATTCCACAACGTCCGAAATGTTCGATGCTGCATATTGGCGGGCAAAAGAAGGAGAGCTTGCGCGAACGATAATCGCAACGCCAGGTATCAAGTCGGTTCGCGTTCATCTCGGCGTCCCTAAAAGAACGACTTTTTCTCGCGGCGTTGGTGCGATAACCGCATCAGCTACGGTCTCCATGTCGCGTGGTCGCCTCGCTATGCAGCAAGCAACGGCGATCAGGTATTTAATTGCGTTGGCGGTACCTGATCTTGAACCAGAGCAGGTCGCAATAATTGATGCGCAAAGAGGTGTTGTGCTTAAGCCGGGCGCAGCAGGTGAAGCGATACCTGGCGCTGGGGCGTCGGATCGCGCGCGACGGATGGAGCAAAAACTCCTTGAACTTCTTGAAGCAAGGGTAGGTCTGGGAAACGCGCGGGTTTCTGTTGCGCTGGATATTGAACATTCTGGTGAAATCGTCTCTGAGCGAATCCTTGATCCCGATAGCCGAATACTTTTGAGCAGAGACGTTTCCGAAAGCACTGAGATTGGCGCCGAAGGAGGCGGCCAGGTGACTGTCGCCAGCAATCTTCCCGAAGGTGAAACCAGACAGAATGAGTCGCAGAACGAACGGACAGAAACACGCGAAAAGCTTTCCTATCAGTATTCAGAGATAAATCGGCAAAGGCGCCGAGAGCCAGGCGCAGTTACGCGATTACAAGTAGCGGTCCTGTTGAACGAAAGCCAAACGGTTGAGGATAGTAATGGAGCAACTTCCCCAAAACGAACTGATGAAGAAATAGAGGCGATCCGGGAACTCGTCGCCGCATCAGTAGGATTCAATGACGAGCGCGGCGATGTTGTGACGGTGAGAGTAATGGATTTCCATAAAGACGAAATCTCCGATGGTGAGCTTTTTGAGTCAGGCCCAGCCCAATTTTTGTCCTCAAATTTCATCTCAATCATTCAGGTTATTGTACCCGCTTTGGTCGTTCTGGCTCTGGCGCTCTTTGTTGTGAAGCCAATTCTCTCCCAGGCCCCGCCATCCGCTGAACAAGTGCTTCTCAACACCGCGTCAGGCGCGGCTGCGGACGGTGAGGCCGTCGCAATCGCAAAATCACCTGTCGATGAGATGCGTGCTGTTGCGTCGAGCAATACTGACGCTAGTTCGAAAATCCTAAAGCAATGGCTCGGTGAAACCGAAGAGATCAAGCAACTATCGTGACACAGCGGAATTCCTCATCCGAAGTGGCTACGGCAAAGGCGGTGCTGCTCCCATCCTTTGACCGGCGTTCGTCTTTTGATCGACGAGAAGACACGCGCGCAGACGCCGAAAGCGCTTATAAAAAAGGCTATGCTGACGCCATTCGCGAACAGGACGCGTTGCAGTTGAAAGAGAGTAAGGAAGAAGCAGCAAGCAAAAAGTGGTTGGAAGATTGCGTCCTCGAAGTTGCAGGGCGCCTTAGGGGCGAATTTCTCGAAGCAGTGAAGCTCCTTTTCACCTCCGTCGCTCCATCACTTGCAAATTTGGAAGTTCGTATAAAACTCGCCGAATTGCTCGAAGCAGGCGTTCGCGACATTGACGCCCTCTCTATAAGGATAAATCCGACTTTGGTTTCATCAGATGATGATCACTTTGTTGGAACCGTTACGGCCGATGAATCGCTCTCGCGGTTTACGATTGAGGCGACATGGTGCGGCGGCGGATTTTTTTACGATGCGGAGTCGACGATCGGTGAACTGAAAAAACTGATCGACGACTGGATTAAAGAGGAGCGGTGCGAATGAACACTGATGCGGAGAGTGAGACCGAGAATTTGCCGATCGACGTCGGTGAAACAGAAACAGTACAAAGCCAACATAATTCTTCGACGTTAAACGCGGCGCATGACCGGATCATGGCGTTACCGGTTGAGCTCATTATCAGTGTGGGCTCAACGCGTATGCGCTTCCGCGATATTCTCGAATTATCAACCGAAAGTGTTATTGATCTCAATTCAAGAGCCAGCGATCCCGTGCAGATCATGGTGGGCGAGAAAATCATCGCGGATGGGGAGCTGGTTGAAAAAACACCTGGTAGCGGTGAGTTAAGCGTTCGAATCAATCAGGTTTTTAACAATGAGCGTTAAGGCGGCTTCCTACACTGCGTGCGCCCCTGATAAGCGGCGCTTTTTTGTGAAACTTGCGTTGCTCGTATCTTTTCTTTGTCTTGTGCAAACGCCCGTGACGGCGCTTGCCGCGGTGAACAGCGACCTTGCAACGCCAGTGCTTGAAAGCTCGCTCGCCACACGCGTTGTCCAGATATTCATTGGCGTCACTGTGCTTAGTCTAGCGCCGGGGCTTGCAATGATGGTGACCTGTTTGCCCTTCATGCTCATTGTTTTATCAATTCTGCGGCAAGGAACAGGGTTGCAACAAGCGCCGCCAAATATGTTGATTGTCAGTGTTGCGCTTTTTTTGACATTTTACGTGATGGAACCAGTTTTTCGCGATATCTGGGTGGAGGGGATCGCGCCGCTCACGCGTGGTGAAATAAGCGAAACAACTGCAATTCAACAATCTTTAGCGCCACTAAAACAATTTATGATGATGCGCGTCAGCGAAGAAGCGCTGTTTATTCTTCATGAGGCCAAGGCAACTACTGAACCGCTTAAGCTCGATGACCCAGACGCTAGTCTATTGATTCCTAGCTTCGTGCTTTGTGAGATTCAACGCGCTTTCGAGGTTGGATTTGTTATCTTACTTCCGTTTTTAATTATTGATCTTTTGGTTGCTTCGATTTTGATGGCGATGGGGATGCTTATGCTTCCGCCGGCAATTGTCTCCCTGCCGTTTAAAATCGCATTTTTTGTATTGTCGAATGCCTGGGTGAGCGTTGCTGGCGCACTTGTACGAGGATATACGCCATGAGAGCTAATCAAACTGATATTCACGTACATACAAATAAGAGTGACGTATCCAGATCTCCCGAGGCCACGGAAACAACAAACCCCACCGGAACAATGAGCTTGTCGCGTTCGCAGAAAGCCGCCGTCGTATTGGCGTCACTGAGCGCCGACTTCGCCCCGCAAATCGCACAAGAGTTATCTGATGAGGAATTGCGCGCTTTTGTTGCGGCATTTAGCGAGTTAAGCTCAATTGAACCAGACATGCTCAATATTGTTGCCAGAGAATTTAGTTCGGAAGTGGCGGCGCAAAGTTCGCAACTCGCTACAGGCGATATGGAAGCGCAACGCATTCTTAGCGAGATTGTGGATTCCGAACGTGTCAATTCCCTATTCGACTCAGGTCCAATCGCCGAAACAGCAGAAGGCTTGTGGCCGAAAATTGCGGAATTGGACGACGAGCCTCTTTTGGCGTACTTCAACACACAGTCGGCGACAGTTTGCGCAGTGACGCTTTCGCAACTGCCGGCCGTGAAAGCGGCGTCATTGGTGTCGCAGTGTGCTCCCGAGCAGGCACGGGAGATTCTGCTTGAACTTGCGCGAAAGCCAATTTTTCCCAAGCCGGCGGTCGACGCTGTTGCGTCAGCGATAAAGGAAGAAATCCTCGATGAATTGAATAGCCGGGCCGACTATTCAAAAGGCGGCGCAACGGTAGGTGAGATTGTCAATTTTCTTCCATCTAATGAACGGGACACGATGATGAACGCCCTCCAAAGCGAAAGTCCCGAAATTGCGAAGGCCGTAAAGAAAAATGTCATCACCTTTTCGGAATTGCACGTGCGCTTGCCGATAGAGGCGGCGCCCGTCATTATTCGTGAAATTGATCGGCGCATCCTTGTCGAAGCGCTGAGTTATGGCAACCAAATGGCAAAAGAGACTGTAGATTACTTTTTTGCATCAATATCCAAGCGACTTGGCGAACAAATCCGTGAAGAAGTCGAAGAAATCGGAACGATCGACGAGGCTACCGGCGATGCAGCGCATAGGGAATTTATTGCGAAAGTAAAGAGCCTTGTTGCTGCCGGCGAAATTGAAATCTATGAATGCGGCGCCGACTGAAATGATCAATTAGGCTATCGTTATCGATGAATGTCATTTCTCGGGAAGCTATCGTCACGCCTCCGGCTGCACACCGGAATAGAGTGACTTAATCACTAGCCGACTGGATTACGACTGATCGCATGCCCGCGCTTTCTACTAACGCGCCATTGAATAACGGATACTCAAAATCTTTTTGTCGAATTGCGATGTTGCTTATCGAAGCCATGGGTAGATCGAGATCGACGCCAGATTTGAGCGACATGATTGATTTTACTGACATAGTAATGCGCGCTAACTCGGCGCTCAATTCGCATGATGCATCTCGCGATATCGACTCGAGATCAATTTTTTCGGGAGGAGCAGCGTCTTCGTTTTTCGTCTTTGTTTGAACAAAAAGGGAGGCCGGCAAGACAATGCTCATGATCGCCGAATTTTCTGATCCACGCTCTCCTCGCCTTAATGACATGATAATGCAATCATCATTTTCATTAAACAGGGGGAAAGATTCCAGATTATCAATTGGCGATACAGCGATATCGCCGATCTTTGTAGAGGAGCCATTAGGAGTTGCCGCGGGTGGATCATTGGTTATGGCGACCAGGGTTGCATTCGACACTGTTTGCGCCGCATAACGCGCTAGGTGGCGTTCAACGCTTCCAAGCTCCCCGGGTTTAGCGAATGCGTTCATTCCAAAGTGTTGTGCGGCGATCGCTGAAACCATTGCTGTATCGAGGTTGATCACAGTCAAGAGCTTGTCATTGTTTGGATCCGGTTTACTCGAACTGGTGCAGACAAAACGCGTCGATTGTTCTTCCGCGATTTTTGCCGCGCGGCGCCACGGCTCAATAGAATATGAAGCATGAATTCGTTCAGCGCTGTCGCCTGTGAATATCTCGCCAAGAGCGGACTGCGCCGCGTCGATGGTAAGGGTGATTTTTTCTTCGGCGTTCGCCTCAAGCGCGCTTCGGCGATTGTGGCTGTCGAGAATTTTCGCGACACCCGTATTCTCCAATGAGCGCGGGATTATCTCATCGTCTGCCGCTTCGGGTTGTGATGATTGTGTTTGAGACACGGATTTACGTTGTGATCCTATATCTTATTTTTACGGACGTAGTGATTGAACGGCCAGCCACTCAGTATGCGGATATAGCACTCTAAAAGTGTTTATAATTTGTAAAACAACCCATAGTAGCATGCTCGCCTGATCAAGAAGACGAAGCTTTCTTCAAGTTGATGGCAGGGTAAACGATGGCAGGTTCGGCGCTACAGCAAAACGTGGTGATCATCAAAAAGAAGGTCGTCAAAGGGCATGGCGGCCACCATGGCGGCGCCTGGAAAGTCGCTTACGCCGACTTCGTTACCGCAATGATGGCGTTTTTTCTGCTCATGTGGCTAATTAATGCGACCACAGAAGAGCAGCGTAAGGGGCTGGCCGATTATTTCAACCCGTCGATTCCTATCAGTAAAGTATCTGGCGGGGGCCAAGGTGCGTTGAACGGATCGTCAATCTTGAGTGAAGACACATTAATCCGGGACGAAATTGGCGCCAGCGATGAATTTCCGGCTGCGCGACCGGAGACCGCGACGCCGGATGAAGAAGTCGAGGCGCCGCTTGATACGCTTCGTGAAAAAATCGAAATTGCAAAACAAGACACTGCAGTCAGTGAACTGGCGGCCCATATCAATACGCGGATGACGCCCGAAGGACTTCTTATCGAGCTGGTCGATGTCGATGACGACCCGCTCTTTTCGAACGGATCGGCGCAGCCGTCGTCGGTCCTTAAAAATCTGTTGTACGCGATCGCACCAGTGCTTTCGACGGTGTCGAATAAGATGGCGATTACCGGCCACACCGACGCGACATCCTTTTCGACTTCAGCGAACTACTCCAATTGGGAACTGTCGACAGACCGTGCGCACGCGTCCAGACGCTTGTTGGTTGAATACGGATTTCCGATTACGCAGGTTGCGGAAGTCGCCGGCAAAGCCAGCAATGAACCATTGTCTGATGATCCGTCCGCTCCCCAGAACCGACGCATCGCAATCACATTGCTCCGAGAGATGTGATCGAAGGCGCCGCGTTAGGGCATTATTTACGAGGTCAATGCTACCCTGGGTATAGTAAATCAAAAAATACGACCTAAAGGTGCATTTCAATGAGTATTTCTTCTTCCCTAAATGCAGGCGTTGCTGGTCTGGCCGTTAACTCTGTTCGATTGGCGGCGATTTCGGATAATATCGCGAATTCAGGGACTTTCGGATACAAGCGCGTTGACGCCGAATTCTCCGATCTTGTTTTGCAACAGGGAAGCGACGGCGCTTACGCTGCCGGAGGCGTCAGAGCATCGACCTTCCGTGATGTGAGCGCCGCTGGGTCATTGCTTACGACCGCAAACGCAACCGATCTCGCGGTGAACGGACGCGGTCTGCTTCCGGTAACCGATCTCGCGGGCGTCTCGGCGCCGGCGGCTAATCGGTCTTTACTCTTGACGGCGACAGGGTCGTTTTCTCCCGATCAAAGCGGCGTTCTGCGGACGTCGAGCGGGCTCGTATTGCTCGGGTGGCCAGCAGACGTCAATGGCGACATCGGCGCACCCGTACGCGATAGCGCCGCTTCTCTCGAGCCGGTTCAAATTAACCTAAACCAATTCGCTGCCTCAGCGACGACCGAAGTGCGCCTTGGTGTAAATCTGCCTGCTGCTGAAACCCAAGCCGGCGCCACCGGCGACGCCCTTACCCTTCCGATCGAATATTTTGACACGCTTGGACGGTCACAAACGCTTGAAATCAGATTCACGCCTACGGTTCCGGCGGCAGGCTCCTCCAACGCATGGACAGCGAGCGTTTTTGATCGCGCCGGAGACCCGGCGGTCCCAATAGCGTCTTTCGATTTAACATTTGACGACAGTCTCTCTGGCGGTGGTGCTTTGGCCTCAGTCGTTCCCGGCGCCGGCGCATCATTCGATCCGGTTTCCGGCTCTGTAACTGTTAACGCGGCCAGCAATCCAATCAGTCTCGTTGTAGGAACGCCGGGAGAGGCGACGCCGCTTACACAGTTATCAGCGAGCTTTACGCCCGTCGCCATCAGCAAGAATGGCGCGCCGCTTGGAAATCTTGCGTCTGTTGAAGTCGATGAGCAAGGTTTCTTGCAGGCGATTTACGATACTGGTTTTCGACGCACTCTTTATCAGATCCCTATCGCAGATGTTCCAAATTTCAATGGGCTGGATGCTGTCGGATCGCAGGCGTTCCAGATTTCCCAAGATAGCGGTGATTTCTATCTGTGGGACGCCGGGGACGGGCCGGCCGGATCGACGGTTGGATTCGCGCTCGCCGAATCAACCACAGACATTGCAAGCGAACTGACGGATCTAATCCAGACCCAGCGCGCCTATTCGTCCAACGCGCGCATTATTCAAACCGTCGATGAGATACTGCAAGAGACGACGAATATCATTCGATAGCAGAGTATATTGAAAGGGACAGATTGTGAGTGTCGGCCAAGCGTTATCAAACGCGCTTTCAGGATTATCGACCGCTGGTCGGAGAGCGAGCGTAACGGCGAACAACATCGCCAACGCTCAAACTGAAGGCTTCGCTGCGCGACGCGTTGATCTCGCCGAACGCGTAACGGCTGGGGTCGGCGCCGGAGTCGAGGTGGCTGGCGTACAACGGGCCGTCGCCCCCGCAGTAACTGCAGAGCGCCGTATTGCGGATGCGGAACTTGCCGGGGAAGAGGCGGCGGCGGAGGCGTTATCGCGGATCGTCGATCGCATCGGCGATCCTGAGGACGCGCGTTCCCTGGTTCAAGTTTTTGGACGTTTCGAACGTGCGTTGAGCGCGTTGGCGAACACGCCGGATGACGGCGCGTTGCAGTCAGGAGCGGTGCGCGCTGCGAACGGCGTCGCCGGATCTCTGAATGCGCTGTCGAATGAGATTCAGCAATCGCGCGTTGATGCTGACGCCAGGATTGAGCGGAGCGTCGAAGATGTGAATAATTCCTTGCGTCAGATCGAGCGGCTCAATGCGTCCATCGCCAGCGGAGCCGCTAGCAATGCGGATGTCAATGCATTAATTGACGAACGCGCCCGCCTGATCGATCGCGTCAATCAGAATATTCCCGTGCGTGCTGTCGAACGCGGCGGCGGGGTTGATCTCGTAACAGCCGAGGGTGTGTTTCTGCTTTCCGGAACCGCAAGACAGCTTTCCTTCACGCCGTCGCCCGTCATAACGCCTCAAAATGCCCTTGGGTCTGGCTTGTCCGGTCTTGAAGTGGACGGCGTTGAAATCACGCCGGGCGCTGCGCCGAATGCGCCACAACAGGGCGCTCTAGCTGGGTTATTCTCCGTGCGCGATCAAATCGCACCTTCTTTGTCAGCTGCAGTTGACGCCGTCGCCCTTGATGTGGCCGAACGCTTCTCCGGCGGAATAGATGCGACCATCGCGTTCGATGCGCCTGGTCTTTTCACCGACGCGGGAGCGCTCGCGAGCGAAGTCGGGATAGATGGGCTTGCGGGACGTCTCGCCGTAAACGCCGCCGTTGACCCTGAGAACGGCGGCGAGGCTCGTCGACTAAGAGATGGTCTCGGCGCCAATGCGCCCGGGCCGGTCGCTGCTGACGGTCTGCTGCGTGATTTTATCGACGCATTGCGTGAGCCGCGGACGACGCCGTCCGCCCTCGGCGCGTCGCGCGCGCTAAACGCTTCAGAGGCAGCGGCGTTTTTCACATCTTCAGCCGCTGGTTCGCTCGTTGATGCTGAGGCGGCGCGCGACGCATCCGCTGCATTCGCCGCTAGTCTGCAGGAGGCCGAAATCGAACGAACCGGTGTTGATACAGATGCGGAATTACAGAACCTTCTTACAATCGAGCAGGCGTATGCAGCGAATGCGCGCGTCATCCAGACCGTCGACCGGCTGCTGCAAACCCTGTTGGAGATTTAGACGATGACCTCTGTAGGATTTCCTGATACGCTTCGTTTTGCACGGCTGTCATCGAACCTTGCTGAAATCCAAGAACGTAGCGCGCGTTTACGCAGCGAGCTCGTTTCCGGTCGAGTAAGCGACGTCAACCGCACCCTTGGCGCACGCGCTGGCGACGCGCATCTTATCAGAAAAGCGATTGATGATGCTGTTGATGCTGCTTCGGCGTCGCAACGCGCTCAGTCGCGTGCATCGGCTTCACAACTTGTCTTGGCGCAGATTAGCGCAGACGCATCTGAAATCGGACCAGACGCGACGAGCGCCATCGGCCTTTCCGACGAGGCAAAGCTTGTCGTATCGGGCGAACGGGCGCGTGCTGCGCTAAGTGACGCGTTTGCGCAACTCAATCAACGTTATGAAGGACGATCGTTATTCGCGGGCGACGCCGTCGATGGTTCGGCGCTCAATGACGTCGATGTACTCCTTGCTGATGTCGCTGCAATCATTGACAGCGCTCCGGACGTCGCATCAGCGCAAGCCAATCTTGATACTTATTTTAACGATCCCGCTGGCGGGTTTGAAACATCAATCTATTTAGGCGGCCTTGGCGACGGTCCCGAGGTGGAACTTTTCGATGGAAGCCGCGTTCAGTACTCTGTACGTGCAAACGATCAGTCTCTTAAAGATTTATTGCGGTCATACTCCGAGCTAGCAGTCGCAGCGTCACGCCCGCCGTCCCCCGACCGGAATTCGCTCGCTAACGATGCGGCGACGCGCCTGATCGGCGCAGACGCGGGCTTGGCTCAGACGCGAGCGACATTGGGCGTCGCAGAGGAACGGCTTGCGCAGTCAGTGGAGATCTATGAGGCCGAACAAACTGCGCTTTCAGGAGCCTATAACGATAGGACGGCAATCGATAGTTTCGAAACGGCGACCGAACTCCGCCAGCTTGAGACTCAACTTGAAGCGGCTTTTGTATTGACGGCGCGTATCGCATCATTGTCGCTCACAAACTTCCTGCGCTGAGGAGCGGTGATGGCGCTAAGAATATTCCTGTCGATCATCACCGCTCTGATCGCCGTGAGCGCGACGGCGAATGCGACTGTCCGCATTAAGGACGTTGTGACCTTCGATGGCGTGCGCGGCAACGACCTTGTTGGTTACGGCCTCGTCGTTGGACTTGACGGAACGGGCGACGGCGTTCGCAACTCACCTTATACAGAAGAATCGTTATCCAGTTTTCTGGAACGTCTTGGCGTAAATGTGACCGGGGAACGATTTCGACCCAGGAACGTCGCCGCTGTTGTTGTAACAGCGACGCTCCCGCCATTCGCCCGCTCGGGGTCGCAAATCGACGTGACAGTTTCAACGATCGGAGATGCCTCAAACCTCCTTGGCGGTACGCTGGTGATGACGCCGCTGCGAGCCGCAGACGGCGTAACTTATGCCGTTGCGCAAGGGGCCGTGCTTGCGAGCGGCGTCAGCGCGGACGGTGACGCGGCGTCGGTCACCTTCGGCGTCCCGACATCAGGCTCCATTCCACAGGGAGCGCGTATCGAGCGCGAACTTGATTTCGTGTTTAATGAAATGAATCGTCTTCGGTTGGCGTTGCGGTCGCCCGATTTCACAACGGCCAACCGAATAACCGCTGCGGTCGTGTCAGAATTCGGTGCGCCTATCGCGAATATTTTGGATGCGGGGACGATTGAAATCAGTTTGTCAGAGGCTGGCGTTTCTCCGGTTGAAGCTGTTTCGCGTATCGAAAATCTCGAAATTCAACCTGCGGCCAAGGCGAAGATTGTAATCGATCAGAAGTCCGGCACAGTGGTGATAGGCGCTGATGTGAAAATCTCGCGCTTTGCAGTGACGCAGGGAAGTCTCACCGTACGGGTCAGAGAACGGCCGGTCGCCTCCCAGCCAAATCCATTCGCGCCGAACGGTGAAACGATTATTCTTCCCGATACGAACGTGGCGATCGACGATGGGGGCGCCAAAAACATTGCAATCGTCGAAGACAATGTTGCGCTTTCCGATTTAATCGAAGGATTAAATGCTTTAGGCGTTTCACCAAAAGACTTAATCGATATTCTGAAGGCAGTAAAAGCTTCCGGGGCTTTGCACTCAGAACTGGAAATTATCTAAATACTAAATACTGTTGGTGTTGAGGATTTTCATTCGCGTGCTTCTGTATTTACGACCCAACCAAGGCGTAATCGATTAGTGCGTCATTGTCCCGACAGAACCTAATTCTTACGCTTACTATTACGAGAATAATATCATATTATGAGAAAAATAGCATTCAATTAACTTTTTGATATGACTATAGGTTGTGGTGCAAAAGGATTTGCGATCATAGGTGGAGCCCTTACTCAGTGCACGCTTCGCACGGGTTTTATCGCGGGAAGGGATTACTGTGGATAACGAAGCGACGACGGGGACGAATCTACTGTTGGAGCTCGAACGCAATGCATGCGCGGTGAAACCTCGTCGCGTTCTGGAAAGACGAAAACACTATCGTCGCTTTCTGGAAACGCCGGTGCGGTTCATGACCGATGACGGCGGTGAATTCGACGGCCGACTACTTGATATCTCCTTATCGGGATTAAAAATTAGATCGGAGACGCCGCCAGCCATTCATCAGGTTATTGTCCTATATATCAATCGTATCGGCCGCTTCGAGGGGCGTGTCGTTCGTTGTGAGGGCACGGAATTCGCCTTGGAAATGCGGATGAGTGATCAAAAGCTTCTTCGTCTTGAGGAAGCTATACAGCAATTCCTCGAAGAGGAAGCCCAAGACGCCGCATACCCAGAACGTCGCGGTGACATAAGCGACCGCCGTGCACATTCACGATGTATTCCCTGCATTGACGAAATTGAAGCGCGGACGAGTGGCGGAAACCAATTCAAGTGTTTTATTGCAAGTATCTCGCTAGATGGGGTTGAGATTGTCACGAAGGCCAAGTTAACCGATGGGCAGTCGATAATTGTCGGCAATGTGAACGGCGTCGTGATAAGAAAAACTGAACGGGGCTACGCGATTAGACGTGCGGACTAACGTGCGGCCTAATAAAATTTCAAGCGATTTCGCTCATTAATGCCAATAATTTCGTTCGTATCGATTTACTTTTTATGCGGATAAAAATAGCGAGAATCTTCGATATAGCGGCGGCTTCATCGCTGGACTCTTCATTCAAATCTGCTGAAAATTGGTGCGCCTCCTCGGAAAAACCGCTCGCACTTGAATCTGGCCAAGGCAATATTTCCGTAATCTGGATATCGTAATAGGCTGCTAGCTTGTACAGAGTTGCCAGGCTGCACTTGGTCGCGCCTTTCTCATACTTTTGGTATTGTTGCGCACTGACGCCCAAGTGGCTGGCGATGTCAGCCTGTTTTTTACCTTTTGCTTCTCGTAAAGACTTAAGTTTTTCGCCGATCTTAATGTCTATATCATTCGCCAGTTCGATCATTTGCTTGCTGGAAACCGAATCGTCACTCTTAATATCTGCTTTTTTTCTATGAGGGGGCATTTCGTCCAATTGTCACGACTTTCCGGATTGCAAATAAAAATGGCCTGTCGAAGCATTCAACGCAGGTTTGATCTTAACACCACAATTCTCGGAAAAATACCGCAAAATCCTGCTTTTAATCGGGAAATTCGGGTGTTTTACCCGTATGACGCCCAAAATATGAGAAAAATACTACCATAGATAAATTTTTGATGATAACACACGTTTAAGTATACAATTGCTCTCATAATAGTACGCCTAGGAGGGGCTGGCGCATTGAAAAACAACCCTAAAAATGTCGTCACCGCCGACATCGAAGAGGCTTCGGAGCAAGACGAGGCGAAAACCAACGCGTTAATCGGCGCAATTCTTGGCCATCTGCGCCGCGCAGAGGGGCTAAGTCAGACGAGTTTGGCGGAAAAAATCGGGCTCAGCCGCGAAGAAATCAACGATTTTGAAACTGGCGCGGCGGGCTTGAGCTTTACCGATTTGGAAAAAATCGCGCAGGCGCTAAATTTTGAGAGCCGTGATTTTATTGAGTCGGTAGACGCGTATCATCGTCTCTTGCGGCGATAAGATGTGTGGCGACCGCCCCTATGACGAGAGCCAACAACGCGGGCGCAACTAAAGAACTTTCGATTGTCCTAAAGCCCAATGAGATCAGCGGCGCTGTCCATAAAGCGGCCGCCAGAGCCTGTAGCGGAAGGGGCCAAGGCGCTGCGGCGCGGCAGAGAATGATGAGTCCCGCCGCGACGAGCGGCCAATCATAAACCCAGAGAGAAGGCGACGCGGCGGCCGACGCGAGTAAGGTAACGCCGATTGCGAAATTTTGCGGTAATCGGCGGGCGCTCACCCAAACCACAAGCGCAGCGACACCCACTACGGCGAATTGTCCGATAGAACGCCACAATGGATCAAAGCCCAGTTTTCCGGCGGTTTGATGGATGGTTAGCATATCCACATGGAGCGTCGCAGCGTGTTGAGAATGAGCGCCGCCCAGCGATTGCACGAAGGCTATCCAGGGATCGATCCCGAAAAATGCGATGGAAAGAAGAACCAATCCAAAGCTTGCCGTGATCGTCGCAACAATCGCGCGCCATTGGCCGGTGGCGGCAAGAAATACAGGCGCCATGAGGCCGAATTGCGGTTTCATGGTCAACAATGCGAGCAATAAGCCGGCGGCGATTGGGCGCCGGCGCGCCAAACTGAGGGCGCAGAAGAGCCCAAGGGCGACGAACGGACCGGCTTGAATAACGAGAAGGTGGGCGAACATCGCAGGGGACAACAAAATCAGCCATGCGAATGGGTGGCCCCGTCCGGCGAGCCGGGCAAGGACCGCAAATGCCGCAATGCTCAGCGCCAACCAGATGGCCTTCGCAGCCCCGTAAGGCAGGAGGCCAAGAGGTGTGACGAGCAAAAGAAAGTGCGGCGGGTTAAGCCATAAGAGGCCCGCGCCGTTTGGAGGCAAGCCAGCGCGGAACCGGTCGGCGTCATAAAGCGCCGCGGCGTCTCCCTGCAGTGACATGACGCCAGCGCGCCAAAAAGCCATCAAATCTTCCTTGCTGGCGTTCGCCACATCGAGCGGGAATGAGAAAATCCTGCCAAAGCGCAGATCAATCAGAAAGGCGGTGAATAGCGCCGCCAGAACAAGTCCCGCAACGAAAAGGCGCCCACCGAAGCGCCTGATCGCCCTGTCGATATCGGTGAGGGCGATGTCTTTTCCTGTTTCCGCGAGGCTGGTCATCATGGCAGTTTTGCGCGCAAGCGTTACTACCGGGTTTCCGCTTTTTTCTAAGCCCCCGGAGCCTGGCGAATTAAAGCGCCGCTGCGGCGCCGTTTCCCGTTGCGCAGACCCGCGTAACTGCCTAGTTTCCCGCCAAAATCAACGAATGAGGATGCTCCCGTGGCGACACCGGAATTTTTGCTCGATTATCTGCCAATCATCATCTTTCTCGGCATCGCTGTGGCGCTCTCGCTCGCATTTTTGTTTTTGCCGATCGTGATCGCGCCGTCGGAGCCGGATCCGGAAAAGAACTCCATTTATGAATGCGGCTTTAACGCTTTTGACGACGCGCGAATGAAATTCGATGTGCAGTTTTATATCGTCGCCATTCTTTTCATTATCGTCGATCTTGATGTGGCGTTCCTTTTTCCTTGGGCGGTCACACTGTTCAATCCCGAACTCGGCATGGATCGCGGTTTCCAGATTTTTGCGTTCTGGTCGATGTTCGTTTTCTTAGCGGTCTTTGCGATCGGCTTTCTTTACGAATGGAAAAAAGGAGCGCTGGAATGGCGCTAGACGATCCGAAAATCGACCAGACGCTCGACAGTCAAGGACCGGTTTATCGTCCGGATGCGAAGGATCCGTTTTATTCGGAACTCTCCGATCAGTTAGCGGATCGCGGATTTTTCACCGCGCCGGCCGACGCCCTCGTCAACTGGGCGCGTACGGGCTCGCTGATGTGGATGACGTTCGGGCTCGCGTGCTGTGCGGTGGAGATGATGCAGGCCTCGATGCCGCGGTATGATCTGGAACGCTTCGGCGTCGCGCCGCGCGCGTCCCCCCGCCAGTCCGACGTTATGATCGTCGCCGGCACCCTTACAAACAAGATGGCGCCGGCGCTCCGCAAAGTGTACGACCAGATGCCGAACCCGCGTTACGTGATCTCCATGGGGTCATGCGCAAACGGGGGCGGCTATTACCACTATTCGTACGCGGTGGTTCGCGGTTGCGATCGGATCGTGCCGGTGGATATTTACGTGCCTGGCTGCCCGCCGACGGCGGAGGCGCTGGTCTATGGAATCCTCCAATTGCAGAAAAAGATTCGGAGGGAAGGGTCGATTGTTCGGTGAATTTGCCATCGGATCAAGCTCAACACTTCATACAAAGTGCGGATCAAAAACAAGCCTCGAACGATAAAGGCTAATGAATGTCTGACGAACTCAAAGAACTGGCCGACCATATCTCCGCGTCAATTGACAATGATGTGCGCAAAACATCGGTCGCCCATGGCGAGCTGACGATTGAGGCGCGGCCTGATCGTATCGTACAGGTTTTGAAATTTCTGCGCGATGATACGGTCTGCCGGTTCATCCAGCTGATGGATTTGTGCGGCGTCGATTATCCGACACGCGGCAAGCGCTTCGACGTCGTCTATCACCTGCTGTCGATGCATAACAATCAGCGCATTCGCGTTAAAGCCAAGCTTGGTGAAGAGGAAACGATCCCGTCGGTGATCGGCGTCTTTCCCTGCGCCAACTGGTTTGAACGTGAGGCGTTCGACATGTACGGCATTGTCTTTACAGGACATCCGGATATGCGCCGCCTGCTGACGGATTATGGTTTTGAGGGCTATCCGCTCCGTAAAGATTTTCCGCTCACTGGATACAATGAAGTGCGTTACGACGATCAGGAAAAGCGCGTCATCTATGAGCCTGTGAAGCTTGTCCAGGAATACCGGAATTTCGATTACCTCTCCCCCTGGGAAGGCGCGCAGTATGTGATCCCTGGCGATGAAAAAGCCGAGGAGAAAGCCTGATGGCGGAATTGTCGGGCCAGTGTCTGTGCGGCGCCGTGAAATTCACTTGTGCGCCGAAACCACAAGATGACGGCGTTCACATCGACGCTTGCCATTGCGGCATGTGTCGGCGTCTCGTGGGCGGCCCGCTTCTGGGGGTGACGCTCGCCGCGCCGCCGACGGTGGAAGATGAGACGCAGTTGGCGATTTATGAATCGTCCGATTGGGCTGAGCGCCTGTTCTGCAAGACGTGCGGCTCAAACCTCTTTTATCGGATGAAAGACGGGGGTCTCTATACGGTGATCGCCGGCGCGCTTGACGATTTATCCGGCGCGAAATTGACCCTCGAGATTTTTACCGACGAAAAACCCGCTTATTACGATTTTGCTCAAGAGACGAAGAAAATGACCGGCGCTGAAGTCATGGCGGCGTTCGCAAGCGGAGAAAGCGCTTCTTAAGATGGCTGACGGCACACGCACAATCATTGTTGAAGACTCCGCCTCTGATGCTTCATCCGAGCGCAATTTCACGATCAATTTCGGCCCGCAGCACCCGGCCGCGCACGGCGTTTTGCGGCTGGTCCTGGAGCTTGACGGCGAAGTGGTGGAGCGCGTCGACCCGCATATCGGCCTGCTCCATCGCGGCACCGAAAAGCTGATCGAACACAAGACCTACCTGCAGGCGATCCCGTATTTCGACCGGCTCGATTATGTGGCGCCGATGAACCAGGAACATGCGTTTTGTCTTGCGGCGGAAAAGCTTCTGGGGATCGAGGTGCCGCGCCGGGCGCAACATATCCGCGTGCTGTTTTCCGAGATTGGGCGGCTCCTGTCGCATATCCTCAACGTCACGACACAGGCGATGGACGTGGGCGCGTTGACGCCGCCGCTGTGGGGATTTGAGGAACGCGAAAAGCTCATGGTTTTCTATGAGCGCGCCTCCGGCAGCCGCATGCATGCGGCTTACTTCCGCGTCGGCGGCGTTCATCAGGATTTGCCGGACGAGCTCCTGAACGATATCGACGCCTGGTGCGACGAGTTTCCGAAGGTGATGGCGGACATTGAAAAGCTCATCACCGGCAATCGCATTTTCAAGCAGCGCAACGCGGAAATCGGCGTTGTCACGAAAGAAGAAGCGTTCGAGTGGGGCTTCACCGGTGTTATGGTTCGCGGCTCCGGCGTGCCGTGGGATCTGCGCAAATCCCAGCCCTATGAGACCTATGCGGAGTATGAATTTGATATTCCGCTCGGCAAGAACGGCGATTGTTACGACCGCTATCTCTGCCGCATGGAAGAAATGACCCAGTCTCTTTCCATCATGAAACAGGCGATCGGAAAAATCCGCGAAGAAGGGCCGGGCCCCGTGATGACGACCGACGGCAAGGTCGCGCCGCCGCGCCGCGACAAGATGAAAGGGTCGATGGAAGCGTTAATCCATCATTTTAAGCTTTACACAGAAGGCTTCCATGTGCCCGAGGGCGAAGTCTACGCGGCGGTGGAAGCGCCGAAAGGGGAATTCGGCGTTTATCTCGTCTCCGACGGGACCAACAAACCCTACCGCTGCAAGATCCGCGCACCAGGTTACGCCCATCTCCAGGCCATGGACTGGATGAATCGCGGGCATCTGTTGTCGGACGTCTCAGCGATTATCGGCTCGCTCGATATCGTTTTTGGGGAAATTGATCGGTAGCGTATGTTTTTCGAAAGGCCCGCAATCACTTTTTTTCGAGTAATCGTGATGTTGTTTCTCGTGGTTGCTTTTGTTTTTGTATCTTCATGGCTTACTAACATTGTGTACGCGAATAATTGGCCCGCATGGATATTGTTCTCTTTGCCTGTCGTTGGGTTTGCTGTGGCTAATTCCGTTCGGGGAGCTTGGGTTTCAAGCGACAAAGATAAGGCTGCTGCAAATAGAAAAGAAAAAGTCGCCGATCGTTTTAATAGGTGAGTGCGCTTGCCCAACAGCTCAGCCAATAAAAGCTTTTCCCACGATCACGTCGTTCTCGACGACGGCGCCGTCGCCTTCAAATGCTCCGGTGACGATGAAAAATGGACATGGCTGAAGCTTCACCCGGCGAACAATATCGTCGTACAGATGATGAATTATTGGTGTTCGGTGGAAACAGGTCGCGCGCGGGGGACCCTTGATCCGGACAAATGGTCGGCCTTGACGCAATGCTCATGGCGCACCTTTGCTCTGGCGCCGAACGCAAGCCATGCGACGCATGGCGTCGCGCTGCCGAGCGCCGACGAAACGTTGCCCAGCTTCAACATGATTTTCTTCGGCGCCGACGGCGGACCGGTCTATCGCTTGAACGGCGCCGGCGTCGTTTTCCAGACCCGCGATTTTGAACGCTGGCGCGCCAAGGCGAAAGCGAAGGCGGCGCTGCTGCCGGCCCCGGACGGTTTTGCGCCCGCATCGCCGGACAAGCTTGGCGTTGAAACAGCGATCGAATGTCTCGTCTCGGATGTCGGTGACGTTGACGGTGCGCAAAGCGTTGAGGCGCTCGTGACGAAAGAAAACGGCTTCGCGCCGGGCCACCCCTATCACGGCGGTTCCGGCGATCACGTGAACGCCGGGCATCTGCTGGATGCGGCTCAACAGGCCGCGCGCATTTTGAGCGGCGGGCGGATGACGGTCTGCGCTGGCGGGGAGGCGGCGTTTCGCCACTATGTGGAATTGGGCCGCGCCTTTCGGATTACAAAAGCGGCTGAGCCGGCGCCGGACGAAATTGCGCTCAATTTCCATCAGGGCGACCAGCTTTGCGCAAACGTCACAATGAAATTCGCATCGCCATGACCAAAATCCGCTGTGGCACTCACGGCAAGCAGGACGAGACTTTTGTTTGCCGGCATATCATCGACGCCGTCAAAGAGGATGAGCCACGCGGCTTCCATTGGAATGTGGCCGACGGCGTCTATCAGGCGCTGTGCACCGATTGCAACAATATGAGCGACGACGAATTCGCCGCCGCCGAGGCGGACATAATAGCGACCTTGTGTTTCGGTTGTTTTCAGGACGCAGCGGCGCTTAATGGCGTGGATATCGCTTAGTGCAGGCCGCGATATCAGTGCATTAATCCTCTTCTGGAACGCTCAGTCCTTTTGGCGACAGGTCTAAAAGAGTCCGTGCGGACCTAATCAAGCTCTGCGGTATCGCTTCTTCTCCGCTTCTGGAGGTAATGGGTGCGTCGCTGATCAGTTTAGGCGCCGGCGCGATCTCTACAGAGGAAAGCTCCAGGCGCGCGCGTTCATTGAGAATTGACGCCAACGTGCCGGTTTCACTGAAAAACTGAATGTCGTCCGTGAAGCGATCAAACAGGTCTGTTTGTGCGTCGAAATATTCCGGATAAACGCCGCAAGTAACGGTGACGAGCCCAGCTTGATGGAAGAGCTGATAGGAGTTGAGCTTGATGGCCACCCCTGACGCCGCGTCCTGCACCTGCATCTGCACTTTTATCCCTTCCAGCCCGTCGGTCGAGTACGCTTTTGGGGCGGTGAAACCGGTCATCCGCATTGCGCCATTGCTCTGTGCGTCGAGTTCCGGATTCATCCAAAGCGCAAACTCGGCCGCGGACATGGAACGGAGCTGTCTGATGACTGCTTGGCGCGCTGCTTCCGTCACATCCAAACGTTGACCGAAAATGTTGCAGGAGGCGTGGGTTGACTGCGCGACCAGCGAAAAATTATCGCGTAACCAGCTCGGCTGCGCCGGAACGAGGGGCGCTTCCAAAATCCAGCCGCTGACATCAGCGGTCTGGTAGACGCCCGGAACGCCATGATAGGTGGGATCATATAAGAACAGGTCATCGCCCTGCGCGTGCGCTGCCGTAATGAATGCCGCCGCAGCCAAAATCCCGATAATTCTCATAATTGGCGCCCCTTTCGTTACCCCTGAATTCAAGTCTTCACTGAATTCACCTCAGATACAATGGGGGAAAGGTTGTGATGCAGTAAGTCGCGACTTTGTGTTTCGGTTGTTTTCAGGACGCAGCAGCGCTAAACGGCGTAGAGATCGCCCGACCAGAAAACGAGGGGCCCATGGCCGCCAGAAAACCAGCAAAAGAACAACCGGACGCCTTCGCGTGGAGCGACGCAAACCGCGAGTGGTGCGACGTCCAAATGAAGAAATTTCCGGAAGGCCGCCAAGCGTCCTGCGTGATTCCATTCTTGTGGCGCGGTCAAAAGCAGGAAGGCTGGATCTCCATTCCGATGATGGAGGCAATCGCGAAACAGCTCGATATGCCGTATATCCGCGTCTACGAAGTGGCGACATTTTACACCATGTTCAATCTCGAACCGGTGGGTGAGTTTTTTGTACAGGTATGCGGCACGACCCCGTGTATGTTGCGCGGCGCCCATGATTTGCGAGAGGTATGTAAAAAGCAAATCGGGCCCGAGAGTGTCGTGTCCGACGATGGTAAGCTTTCCTGGCTCGAAGTAGAATGTCTCGGCGCCTGCGTGAACGCGCCGATGATTCAGATTTCTACAAAAGACGGCGATCATTACTACGAAGATCTGACAGCAGATGTTTTCGAGGAAATGCTTGGCAAACTTCGCAAAGGCGAGGAAGTCAAGATCGGGACCGCCAATCCACGTCGCCACACGTCAGATCCGGAAGGGGAGAATACATCTTTAGTTGATCCTGCGCTCTATGATGGATCGGCGGCGGCGCCGATCCAAGAGCTTCCAAATTCTCGTCCTTCAACGCCAGGGGAATAGCTCGATGACGGCGCTCGAGGTAAGGTAAATGGATTTGAATAAAGATAAACGAAACGCCGCCGTGCGCGCCCTGACTAACATCGCGATACTGGAAGGCGCGCTTATCTTCGCTGTTCTCGGTGTTTATCTTTATACAAATAATATAAATTACCTGATCTGGGGTCTGATTGGCGTATTGCTTGTTTTCGGTCCGGTTTATTTCCGGTTCGTCAAAAGTCACGGTGGGGCGCTGCGGCGATCACCCTCTGATAAGAGCGAAATTGATCTATGAGCGACAAGAGCTCATTCGCTGCAGGGACGGGGACGACCCTTGATCAATTTCCGACGCCGGCCTGTTCCAAAACGCTCGGCTATGAATTCATTTCGATTGATCGCGACGCTCAGACCATGGAAGTCCGCTTCACCGCGACGGCTGATATGGTCAATCCCATGGGTAACGTACAGGGCGGTTTCCTGATGGCGATGCTCGACGATGTGATGGGATCGATGATGGTCGTCCTCACGGAAGCGAAAAAAGGACCAGTATCGGTCGATTTCCACACACAGTTCTTGCGGCCGGCCAAAGTCGGGGTTTTTGTCGGGAAGGGGCGCGTCAAGCATATGACAAATTCGACCGTCTTTACTGAGGCGACACTTTACAACGATGACGGCGAAGCGGTTGCCTCTGCCGTGCAAACCCAACGGCTGTTTCCGATACGGGGGCGTAAATGAGCAACAGCGCAGATCGCGATCAGGGTCCCCATTACATTCCGGAACTTGATCCCGACAATTCAAAATGGCCGAAACCGCTTAACCGCCGACCAATGTGGATCGCACTTGCCGCCGGCGCTGTTTTGATGGCGGCGGGCGTCGGGGCCGTTATTCTTGGTTTTCCCGAGGCCGGGCTAATCATTTTCCTCCTCGGATTGCTGGTGCTCGCGCCGTTTGTCGCCTTTATTGGCTGACAAAAGCTGCTAAACCCCTGCTGTCGGTAGAGAAACGAGACATTCCATGCTCCAGGATAAAGATCGCATTTTCACGAATCTTTACGGCCTCCATGATTGGCGGCTTGAAGCGGCCAAACGGCGCGGCGCCTGGAACGGGACGGCCGACATCATCCGGATGGGTCACGACTGGATCATCCAGCAAATCAAGGACTCCGGCTTGCGTGGCCGTGGCGGCGCCGGTTTTCCGACAGGGCTCAAATGGTCGTTTATGCCGAAAGAGGTCGGCGAACGTCCGCATTATCTCGTGGTCAATGCGGATGAATCGGAACCTGGCACGTGCAAAGACCGCGACATCATGCGCCACGACCCGCATCTTTTCATCGAAGGTTGCCTGGTTGCGTCTTACGCCATGAAAGCAAACGCTTGTTACGTCTACCTGCGCGGCGAATATGTGGACGAACGCGAGACGCTGCAGGCGGCGGTGGACGAAGCATACGCGGCGGGTCTTCTTGGCAAGAATGCTGCGGGCTCAGGATGGGACTTTGACCTTTATGTTCATCATGGCGCCGGGGCATATATTTGCGGGGAAGAAACCGCGCTCCTTGAAAGCCTGGAAGGCAAAAAGGGTCAGCCGCGCCTGAAGCCGCCGTTTCCCGCCGGGGCCGGGCTCTACGGATGCCCGACTACCGTGAACAATGTGGAATCTATCGCCGTTTGTCCGACGATCATCCGGCGCGGCGCGGACTGGTTTAAAAAATTCGGCCGCGAGAATAACGCCGGCACGAAAGTCTTCTGCCTATCCGGTCATGTTGAGCGGCCGTGCAATGTGGAAGAGGAAATGTCTATTCCGCTAAAGACGCTTATCGAAACTCATTGCGGCGGCGTCACAGGAGGCTGGGAAAATCTGAAAGCGGTGATCCCAGGCGGGTCGTCGGTTCCGCTTCTGCCGAAAGAAATTTGTGACGACGTCCTTATGGATTTCGATGCGTTGCGCGACGTCAAGTCCGGTCTCGGCACGGCGGCCGTCATTGTAATGGATAAATCGACCGATGTGGTCCGGGCGATTTCGCGCATTTCCTATTTCTACAAACATGAAAGTTGCGGTCAGTGCACCCCATGCCGCGAAGGCACCGGCTGGATGTGGCGGGTCCTCGAGCGCATGGCGCTCGGCGATTCTTCGACAGCGGAAATTGACAAGCTGCTGGACGTCGCCGGGCAGATTGAGGGGCATACGATTTGCGCGCTGGGCGACGCCGCTGCCTGGCCCGTGCAGGGATTAATTCGGCACTTCCGCGACGAGATTGAAGAACGCATTAATACGTATCGGAATGACCGGCCGCATGTGGCCGTGGGCGTCGCCGCTGAATAGCATGGCTCCGCGTATCCGGCTTGCCGAAACTGAAGACGCGGCCGCCTTATCGGCGCTCGGCAGAGCAACTTTCACCGGCGCGTTCGGATTTCTTTATAAGCCTGAAGACCTCTCGCTTTTTTTTGACAAGAACCACTCAGTCGACGTCTATGCACAGCGCCTTTCCGATCCGGCGCACCGGGTCTGGGTGCTTGAGGGCGACGAAAAAATCCTTCTCGGTTATGCGTCCGTAGGGCCATGCGGACTCCCAGTGCCCGATATGCCAGAGCGTGCGGGCGAACTGGAGCGCTTCTATATTCGCGACGGTCACCAGGGCGGCGGTTACGGCGGGCGCATGTTGGAGCTGGCGCTCGCTTGGTTAGATAAACAATACGAGTACACGTATCTCAGCGTCTTTTATGCAAACCACGGCGCGCAACGGCTATACAAGCGTTTTGGTTTCAGGATTATCCACGAATACCGGTATATGGTGGGAAATCAGGCGGACCCGGAATATATCATGGAGCGCGTTCGTCCAGCTAGCGCGTCTAACGAGCACTAATAGCGCGGCAGTACGAAATGCCCGATCCAGCCATTCCGCTCATAGGACCTTGATGATTTATTGGCGTACTGCATAGAACGCCATTCCTTAGTTGTCATTGCCGTCAGGGTGGCGAGAACCATTGTCTTCGCATCTTCGGTCGGATCGTTTTTGACGAGCAACACCTCGCCGCCGACTTCCGGCGGTCTGGCGGGATCGACCCAGACAATTTCTCCGGCGTGGAAGCGCGGTGACATCACATCATCCGGCGCATAGAAGCCAAACACCTTTGCTGCGTTCTGGAAATAGGGCGCGCGTTGTTTGCGATCAATCGGCGAACTAGCGCTATGTAAAGTCCAATTTCCGTCGAAATTCGTTGTCGCCTCGTAAATCGGCGCAGTATCAGACTCAGCCGCCGACTGCCGGTAGCTCTCCCGATTGTCCTCCCGGAACCCATCGGCCGGGGTAAAGCCCGCCGAAACGCCGAGGTAGGCGGCGATTTTCTCTGCCTCGGCGAATTTTAGTTGCCGATCACCGTTCAATAGCCTTGTAATAGCGGATTTATCGACGTTAAGCGCACGCGCGATACCTGTTCGTGTTTTGGTCGGATCGCGTTCCAACACCTTTAAAATCCAATTTATATCCGCTGGCATGGACCGCAAGATGTCGAGCGTTGGAGGGAAAATCGATTGTGAAAATCGCAACATGCAGCCTAAAGGTTGTAGAAATCACAATAATCGACTTTTAATATATATATTTTAGATTCTGCAACCAGGTGGTGAGGGCGCCTCGCGTCAAGCAAAGAAGGGACTGCGATGACAGATTTGGATGCTATCGCTGACGCGCAAAGAAAAATGACAGCGCAATTGAATGAAATGGAAAGTCGCATGGCGTTGATCCATGAACAGTTACGCGAAACAGCTTCTAACGTCACGCGCCTAAAGTTGATGGCCGGCAATGCCAAACTCGTTGAGGAACACCGAACCGCCGCCCTTGAGGGCCTAACTGAGACGCTGACGCGTATCGAAGGCCTCCTTCAGAATTCACCCTGATCGGCTGCGTTCTGGGTAAAAAATGCGGAAGTGTGAGCGCGACATTATTGGCTCACTCGCTCGCCCACATCCGCTGGAATCAGCGTCGAAATCCAGCTAGATAATTTGCGAATTCCATAGAGCAGGCGCAGCTATCTCATGAGCGATACCCGAGTTATCAAGGTCAATGGCGACGAAATCGAAGTTAGGTCTGATCTGACGCTGCTTCAGGCGTGTGAAGAGGCGGGAGAGGAAATTCCCCGCTTTTGCTACCATGAGCGTCTTTCGGTCGCGGGCAATTGCCGCATGTGCCTTATTGAAGTGAAAGGGGGGCCGCCCAAGCCGGTCGCCTCCTGTGCTCAGAATGTGCGCGATTTGCGCCCTGGACCCGACGGTGCGCCGCCGGAGCTGTTCACCAATACGCCCATGGTGAAAAAAGCCCGCGAAGGCGTCATGGAGTTTCTTCTGATCAATCATCCGCTCGACTGCCCGATCTGCGATCAAGGCGGCGAGTGCGATTTGCAGGATCAGGCGATGGCGTATGGACGCGACGGAACGCGTTTTGAAGAAAACAAACGTGCGGTCGAAGAAAAACATATGGGCCCGCTGATCAAGACGATCATGACGCGGTGCATTCAGTGTACGCGGTGTGTTCGTTTCGCGACAGAGGTGGCGGGCGTCGATGATCTGGGGTTGGTCAATCGCGGTGAGAATGCGGAAATCACGACTTATCTTGAAAAAGCGGTCGAGAGTGAACTTACTGGCAATTTGATCGACGTCTGCCCTGTCGGCGCCCTGACGTCAAAGCCTTACGCCTTCAATGCGCGGCCTTGGGAATTGACGAAGACCGAGACGATCGACGTGATGGATGCCGTGGGCTCAAACATTCGCGTCGATACGCGGGGGCGCGAAGTGCTTCGGATTTTGCCGCGCCTTCATGAGGACGTGAATGAAGAGTGGATATCTGACAAAACGCGTTTTATCTGGGACGGATTAAAGACCCAGCGTCTTGATCAGCCCTATGTCCGAGAGCATGGCAAATTGCGCCCAGCGTCGTGGGATGAGGCCTTGCGCGTTGCTGGCGAAAAGCTGTCAACGACGCCTGCGGACCGAATCGCCGCTATCGCCGGCGATCTCGTTTCTGCGGAAGCGGTCAAAGCGTTGAAGGACCTGATGGGCGCCATCGGGACGCCGCATCTTGATTGTCGCCAGGACGGCGCGCTCCTCGGCGGCGAGCGGTCCTCTTATCTCTTCAATTCAGGCATCGCCGGCATTGAGCAGGCGGACGCGATCCTTTTGATCGGCGCAAACCCCCGGGCGGAAGCGCCCCTCGTCAATGCGCGACTGCGCAAGAGCTGGCTCGAAAAACTGGACCTCAAAATTGGCCTTATTGGTGAGGAGGCGGCGCTCACATATGATTATGACTATCTCGGTGCTGGTCCGGCCACATTAAAGTCACTGGCGCAAGGCGAGGGAACATTCTTCGATGTGCTGAAGAATGCGGAAAGACCCGCTATCATCATCGGAGTGGGGGCGCTCACCCGAGACGATGGGCCCGCGGTCCTAGCGCTCGCGGCTCAATTGGCGAACTCCGTCGGCGCCGTCACGCCTGATTGGAACGGCTTTAATATTCTGCATACGGCGGCGGGCCGGGTCGGCGCCCTTGATCTCGGCTTTCTGCCAGGTGAAGGCGGGCGTGATATCTCAGGTATTTTACAAGGCGCCCAGGACCGGGAAATTGACGTCATCTATAATCTAGGCGCGGACGAAATTGATGCGGCGAAATTTGGCGGCGCCTTCATGATCTACCAAGGGCATCACGGCGACGCCGGCGCGCGAAAGGCTGATGTCATTTTCCCCGCGGCAGCGTATACGGAACAAAATGGAACGTATGTGAATATGGAAGGACGCGTCCAAATTGCGCGGCGCGCCCATTTCCCGTTCGGTGAAGCGCGCGAAGATTGGGCGATCATTCGCGCCCTGTCGGATCGCGTGGGCAATACACTGCCCTATGACGATTTGTTCAGTTTGCGGCAGGCGATGATTGAAGATGCGCCGGTGCTTGGCCGGCTGGATCAGGGTCCAGCCAAAGAAGGCGTTGAATTTGATATGACGAAAATTGGCGTCGCCGGAGAAATTACGGATGCGCCGTTCGTTAGCGCTGTTCAGAATTTTTATTTAACCAATCCGATCGCCCGGGCCTCGAAGACGATGGCGGAATGTGCGGCGTCGGCTGACGCCGTTAAGATGGCGGCTGAATAGAGGTGACGCGCGAAACCGTTTCAGCGCAAACGGTCCATGCGAGCATCCGCAGTCGGATCGCCTTTGAAAAACTGGTTCTTTCTGTTCTTTACGGCGCGCTGATCAGCGCCGCGCTTTTCCTGGCGTGGCAAGTTCTAGCGATGATTTTTGCAGCGTCAGTGAACCTTGCCGCTTTCGCACGGCTTGCATTCGCTACAATCAATTATGCGTTTCTTGCGTTTCTCGGCGGATTTCTCGCCGCGGTGGGTATTGGAATGCCATTGTTCGAACTATTGGAGCGCCGCAAATTTCGGAAAGCATGGCCTTACTTTATCGCCGCGATCATCGTGAGCCTCGCACTGTTGGCGCTGCTCCGGAACGGCGCCATTCTTACGGAACAATCCATTGTCGAGACCGTATTCGTCGTGGCGCCCGGAATGCTCATCGCGACCATTTTCACCAATCTCATCCGTCCGGTTTGGTGGGATGCGGCATTGGCCGAAGCTGAGACGCCTTCCGCCAACATTGTGCGTATCCACTAGCACCCCATTTTTTTCGGGTTCTTGCTGAATAGAAAATCACCCGCGAGGCCAAGTCGCTTGCAAGCAAGCACCGGCGGCGATAAGGGCAGAGGCGTCCGGTCGGCGATGCGCGCAAGCCGGTGGACAATGGCCGCGCTCCTTTTACTTAACCGATAGTCCGAAAGACCCAGGCGCTTGTGCAATGGCGGCGGCAGTATTTCGACGGCGGCGCGCACAAGGAGATCTCGTGGCGCCGGCAGCGCGGCGCGCAAAATGCTCAGGAATTCTCCAATCACAGGCGTTGCACTGATTACGGCATCCGTCGCTGCGAATAGGGCTGCGCGTTCGATTTCCGATGTGGGCGCGGCGGTCGCGCCATAAAGCGTCGCAGCTGTTGAGCCTTCTCGGTAAAACTGATCGCGTTCTGCTGGCGAGAGAGGGTTTGCGAACTTGTGGTACGCCTCAAGAAAACCGTAGCTCGCTGTTGCTTGCACCCAAGTGAGTAGTGAGGGGTCGAGAGCGCTGTAAGGAAGGCCGTCCGGCGTCACGCCGCGTACATTGTGGTGCATGCGGCCCACCTGCGCGATCACTTCGCGCGCGGTTTCTTCAGGCCCATAAACAGTCACCATGGCCGCCAAGCCTGTTCGACGCATCCGCCGCAAAGGTTTTGTCCGAAAGCTTGAATGTACCCAAACGCCGGCGCGAACCTGCGGATGCGCAAGTTCGAGCAAGACTGCGGCCACGCCGCCAACCGCCACGGTGACCGGGTTTTTGAAAACCCGCCATGACACTGATGTTGGCGGGGTCAGCGCGGCCGCGCCTCTTGGCGCGCCGAAGTCGATATTCACGCTCAAGTACTTCATAATTGATAAATAGGAGACGCAAGGGACCGCATGAAGGCGAAAATTCGCCGGGGTTATGGTCTTCAGGAGCGAATTTGACCAAAGGAGCGTGCAACAAATGACAAAGATAGGTTTTGCGGAAGGCGGATGCGCTTGCGGCGCTGTTCGTTACCGAATGACAGCGCCCCCCATCTTCGTTCATTGCTGTCACTGCACATGGTGTCAGCGCGAAAGCGGGTCGGCCTTCGCGGTCAACGCGCTCGTCGAAGCATCCGAAGTGGCGCTCCTGAAGGGACAAGCAGTGCGTGTCAGCGTGCCGACAGCGAGCGGCCGGGGGCAGACTTTCACCCGATGTCCCTCTTGTAGCGTCGGGCTTTGGAGCAATTACAGCGGGGCCCGCGAGCGTATCAATTTCATTCGTGTCGGAACGTTAGACGATCCCAGTTTGGCGCCGCCCGATATCCACATTTATACGTCCAGCATGCAGCCTTGGGTGACCTTGCCGGATGAGGCAGTCGCGAAAACTGGATATTATAAGCGCGACGCACATTGGCCGGCGGAAAGCATCAGGCGCTACGACGCCGCTCGCGCTGCTTAGTTATCTAACGCTCCGAAGGCGATGGACCGGACGAGATCGCCTGCGCGCGACGGTTTGTCATTTGGACCAGGCTCACGTTGCGCGAGGACCACATAGGCGAGCCCATCCTGCGGGCTGATCGCGAATGTGGTGTCGTAATAACCACCCCAACCGAATTGGCCCGCCGCGGACATGTTGCCGGAAAGCCCTGGCTCTTCAAGGACCCATCCGCCGAGACCAAAGGTCAAGCCGCCGTTACGCCATTCCTCAGGCCGCGCTTCAACGGAAACATGGCTGTCCAGCATCAGCCTGACAGTAGCAGGTGATAAGATGCGCGCGCCTTCAAGCTCCCCTTCATTCAATAGCATTTGCAAAAATCGTACGTAGTCGCCCGCAGTGGAAACCAATCCGGCGCCGCCGGAGTACCAGCCTGTTCCATTCTTGTTCGGAGAGCCGCTCAATCCGCCGCCGTCAAACGGGATCATGGCCCCTTCATCGTCAAACGTATAGACGGTCGCGAGCCGGTCAAAGTCGGACTGATCAAAGAAAAATTCCGTATCCGCCATTTTCAAAGGCATGAAGATATTGGTGTCCATGAATGCTTCCAGCGACATTCCCGAAGCGATCTCGACAATGCGGCCGGCTACGTCCGTAGCGAAACTGTACTGCCATTTTTCGCCGGGTTGCTGATAGAGCGGGTATTCTGTGATGATATCGATGCGCGACTTAAGATCGCCATCGTTTGCAAGGACGCCTCGCTCCAGAATCGCTTTTCCAAGATCTGTCTGATTATCAAACACATAACCGAGGCCGGCCGTATGGGTGAGCAAGTGATGGATCGTCACAGGGCGTACAAGCGCTTCGGTCGGAATAGCGCCTGTTTCGTCTTTGAAAGGCGAGGTGGCGACGCGCATGTCTGCGAACGCCGGAATATAGAGAGCGACGGGGTCGTTCAAAAGAACGCGACCTTCTTCGACGAGCATCAGCAATGCGACCGTTGTTATCGGCTTCGTCATGCTGGCGATGCGGAAGCGCGTTTTTGCCGACATCGCGGTCGACGCTTCTATGTCAGCAAGGCCGACAGCGGTCGTGTGGAGCACATTCTTTTCATCTGCGATCATTGCGACAAAGCCTGACCGGACGCCCCGCTCGACCTCATCCTGCAGCACGGCCTCAATTCGCGCGTATTGATCTGCGGCGTTTTCATCCGCCGGTGAGACGCTTGCGAGGTTTGCGGCGGGGACGCTCGTGCTCTCATCGGCGGATTTTGCGCAAGCCGCTAAGGCGAGTGATAATGCGAGCGTTGTACGCAGAAAATTTGTCATGCCTCTCTCCGAAGAAGTCAGCGGCATCGGAACCAGACTGCACGCGGTTGTCAACTCAATTGGAAGGCGATTGAGGCGCCGCTCATGGTTGGTAGATGAAGAAACTCAACTGGCTGTCGCCATATAAGCGATTGTCGCTGCAAACATATTTTTCGACTTCCGGCGGTTCCTCGTTTTTCGATTGTTCGATGATGAGCGTAGCGCCAGAGCGGAGCCAGCCGCCCCTGTCGAGTTCCTGCAACGCGAGCGGTGCGAAATTCTTGCGGTATGGCGGGTCTAGAAACGCGACGTCAAACGGCTCTCCGGCGCTCGCCGGACGCGCGCCGAGACTCGTCGCCGAGCGCCGATGAAGTCTGGTCCGCCCGAAAAGGCCGAGCTTGTCAATATTTTCGCGGATTGCACCGCGCGCTGCAGCATCGGTTTCCACAAACAGAGCGAAAGCCGCGCCCCTCGAAATCGCCTCAAGCCCAAGCGCGCCCGAGCCGGCAAACAGATCAATCACGCGCGCGCCCTTGAAGAGTTCCGGTTTTCGTGAGGCCAGAATGTTGAAAAGCGACTCGCGGTTTCGATCTGTTGTGGGACGAGATGTGTCCCCCTTAGGCGCAATGATCTTTCGGCCTCGCAACTCTCCGCCAACAATGCGCACGTCAGTCTTCTTCTTTGTTCTCGATTTTATGCGCCGCCACGTGAAGCGTGTTCGCGTTCATCGCTTTTTTATCCAGAGCTTTTTCCGCTTTTGTCCGACCGAATTTTGCGCGATTTTCAACCGCGCGTTGTTCTTTGTCCTGACGCGCTTTGCGTTTGTGTGCTTTATTTAGGTTCGTGACAGTATCCATTATTGTGGATTACCACGAACAATCGAAGCCGTCACACCCGCCAAAGTCCCCGCAATCTGGGGAGCTGGATTTGCCGCCGCCAATGCGCGGAAAACCACACGCACCACAATCGCAGTAACGATCATACCATCTTTCGCGCTTCGTTTTCTTGCCCGAGGCGGACGGTCCGGCCGTACGGTTTTCTGCTGCTAGAGCCAGACGCGCTTTTTTGCATTCAGCCAACCGCGAGTTCAGAAGAGACCAACCCTGCCTGAATCCTGAGCTTTTGAAGGCCGACAATCCAAAATTCGAACAACTACCAGCGCCATGAACGCGTTGGTGGGGGCAGCGAAATCCCTTTGCTGGCGATAGGAACCGACGGTAAAAATGGATTGCGATAACGACAAGCTGCCCAAGCGCCCTGTCTAAGCCTACGCGAGCCCAATTTCCGTACAAATCTTCTTCCCGAGTTGCTCCTTCATTTGTTTTGCCGGAATTTCCTCTACAAATCCCTTCTTCAGCGCCCCGAGTTGAAACGGCCCATAGGCCGTTCGGATGAGCCGATTAACCTGAAGGCCGAGATGGCGGCAAACGGTTCGCACTTCGCGGTTTTTCCCCTCATTGATGGACATTGAGAGCCATACATTGCCGCCTTGCTGGCTTTCGAATTGAGCGCGGATCGGGCGGTAATCGACGCCGTCAATCGTTACCCCCTCGGCTAACGCGTCAAGCGTTTGTTGGGTGACGCGACCGTACGCACGAACACGATAACGCCTTGTCCAACCGGTTTCCGGCAATTCAAGTAGTCTGGAAAGACCGCCGTCGTTGGTCAGAAGAAGCAGGCCCTCAGTGTTAAGATCGAGCCGGCCAACGGAAATCACCCGCGGCAACCGATCGGATACAGCGTCGAAAACGGTTGGTCTTCCTTGTGGGTCTTGATGGGTCGTCACGAGACCGGCTGGCTTGTGATAGCGCCATAATCTCGCCGGCTCTTTTGCGCCGACGCGCACGCCGTCGACACGGATATCCATTCCTGGCGTCACCTTGAAAGCCGGCGTTGTCAGCGTAACGCCATCGACGGTTACAATGCCCTGTTCGATCAGGCGTTCGGCTTCCCGGCGCGAGGCGATCCCGGCGCGCGCAAGCACTTTGGCGATGCGTTCGCCTTCCCGCGATGTCGCGACCGCATTGCTTGGCGGGACCTCTTTCATTGTGAATCCGTCCTTAATCCGGTGCGCCTACTTGATTTGGCGTTGGTGAGGCGGCCGATGTGTTTGCCGTTCAAAGGGGATTGTGCGGTGGGCCATCTCTTGTAGCGGTACTAAATAGAAAATTCGGCGCTGATCAAGGGACTCATTGCCGGCCTAGTCGTAATCACTATGTCACGAAACGCCTCAAAACGCATCGCATACGGGTCACAGATTTTTGTCTTGCCGGAGCAGCCGCCAGGATGGCAAATAGTGACTTGAAAGCTCATTTTCCTGCAAAGATTGTTCGGAAGGTCGCAGGAAGAGATAATACGACGGAGAGCAGTTATGACGCGGATTTTCTTGGCGCTGTTTTTATTTATCTCGCCGACATCGCTTTTTGCGGGGGAAGCCGACGTTATCAACGCGACGGCTAAGAAGACGGGCGACGGCGTCTACCGCATCGCCGCAACAGTTCGCCATGCTGATGACGGCTGGGACCATTACGCAAACCGGTGGGAAGTGCTCGACAAGGACGGCGTTGTGTTAGCCACCCGTATTCTCGCCCATCCCCACGACGACGAGCAGCCTTTTACGCGCTCGCTTTCCGGCATAAAAATTCCGGGAGGCGCCGACTTCGTCATTATCCGGGCTCATGATTCAGTGCACGGATATGGCGGTGCGGAATTCAAGCTCGTATTGAAAAAGTGACAGCACAGATTGATGAGACGATGATGCGCCTCGCCCTCGACGCCGCGCACGCCGCGGCGGAGGCGGGGGAAACGCCCGTGGGCGCCGTCATCATAAGCGCTGAAGGCGTCGTGCTTGCGCAAGCCGGGAACGCGCCGATTGTCTCCCACGACCCAACCGCTCATGCCGAAATTCGGGCGATCCGAGAGGCGGCGGCGCGGCTGGGGAATTATCGCCTCACGGGCGCCCATCTCTACGTGACGCTCGAACCCTGCGCCATGTGCGCGGGCGCGATTTCCCACGCGCGGGTTGACCGGCTGATTATCGCCGCTTCGGATCCGAAAGGCGGCGCGGTGTGGCACGGACCGAAATTTTTTGAACAAACCACCTGCCATTGGAAGCCACAAGTGGCGGCGGGACCTTTCGCCGAAGAGGCCAGCGAACTTTTGAAGGCTTTCTTTCGCGTGCGCCGGAAAAACTAACGATGCAGTTCGCCATACAATAAGCAGTGATCTGAAAATTTTTCGATCCACGCTTTCTTTTTTGATGTCGTCTTCTCTTCAACCCAGCCTTTGACGGCGACCTCGGCCGCGCCGAACTTTTTGAACGTTAAGTGTTCAGCAGCGTAGACGTGGTCGAGGCTTGACGGCTCCCAATTGTCTTTTCCATTCCACCATGTTTGCGCGTGTGTTTTCTCCAGGCGGCGCATCCCGTTGATTTTGGCGCCCATTCTTTTATCGACGAAGGCTAGTTCCTGCGCGCCATCGAGATTGATTTCATCGTTATATGATGGGTCCATGCCCATCGTATTGATGTCGCCGAGGGCGATAAAGTTCGCCTTACGATTATTGGGGGTTATCTTGTCGATTTTTCTTTTCAGACTACTCACATGGGCGAACATGTCGTCGCGCAATCCCCAGTCGCGAGGGCCGTCAAAGCTTTTCAAGTGCAGGAACAGAAAACTGTAATTCTGGCCCTCTTTTGTGATTGTGGCGAGCGCGCCTGGACGCAGCGTCGGCACTTTCGATTGCAGCTCATCGCGCTGCGTGACGAAGCTGGTCAAACTGTTTCGCACGCCTACGAGAATTTCCGGTAAGGCCGAGTTTGCGGTCTCGGTGATCGTGAAATGATAATTCGGCATCTTCTCGACCATCGCCGAGAAAACTGCGGCCCCTTTGACCTCATAGAGGGCGAAGACGTCCGGGTCTTCACCGGCGATTTGGTCGACAACGCGATCAACGCGTGCTCGTTTGTTGCTGAAATTCTCAACATTCCAGGACAGAAATGATAGGATTTTCGCCATGAGATCGCCTCCGTCTGTGCGTTTAATTGGGTGGGTTCAATTTACGCTGGTTTGAACGACAGGCGACCCAATCCCGAGAGAATGTGTGCGGTAGGTAACTGCTTTTGGTCCTTTTATCGGGCGGCTCTTGGCCTATGATATCGATCAAACAGCGAGGAGAGCCCCACAATGGATTTTGAGTATTCCGACCGTTGCAAAGACTATATGCGCCGTATTTCCGACTTCATGGACAAGTACGTCTATGAGGGAAATGAGGAATATCATCGTCAGCATGCAGAGTACGGTCCGGGCGAAGGCCGTTGGAAGGTGCCGCCGATTATTGATGAACTAAAGGACAAGGCGAAATCCGAGGGCCTTTGGAATATGTTCCATCCCGATCCGAAATTCGGACCGGGTTTATCCAACGCCGATTATGCGCCGATCGCTGAATTGACAGGCCGCTGCCATATCGCGCCGGAAGTTTTTAACTGTGCGGCGCCCGACACCGGAAATATGGAGGTTCTTTCACGCTACGGCACGCCGGAACAACAGGAGGAATGGCTCCACCCATTGCTTGATGGAAAAATTCGCTCCGCCTTTTTGATGACCGAGCCGCGGGTCGCATCGTCGGACGCAACGAACATTGAGACCGAGATCAAACGCGATGGCGACGACTATATTATCAACGGTCGCAAATGGTGGTCGTCAGGGGCAGGCGACCCGCGCTGTAAGATTTTTATTGTAATGGGTAAAACTGACAAATCGGCCGATCGTCACAAGCAGCAATCGCAAATTCTTGTTCCGGCCGATGCGCCGGGGGTGAAGGTTCTCCGGCATTTGCCGGTGTTTGGTTATGATGACGCGCCGCACGGACATATGGAGGTCGAGCTCGATAACGTCCGAGTGCCGAAGGAAAATATTATCCTTGGCGAGGGCCGCGGTTTCGAAATTGCCCAAGGTCGCCTTGGACCGGGTCGCATTCACCATTGCATGCGCACGATCGGCGCCGCTGAAGTTGCGCTGGAAAAAATGGTGAAACGATTGCTGACGCGCGAAGCGTTCGGCAAGCCGATTTATAAACATTCGATCTGGGAACAGCGTGTTGCAGAAGCGCGGATCGACATCGAGATGGCGAGGTTGCTAACGCTCAAAGCGGCGTGGATGATGGACACGGTCGGCAACAAGGTGGCGCAGGGCGAGATCGCCATGATCAAGGTCGCGGCGCCGCGGATGGCGCTGAAAATTATTGATGACGCGATCCAGGCCCATGGCGGCGGGGGCGTCAGCAACGATTTCGGTCTGGCCTATGCGTATGCGGGGCTACGCACGTTGCGTCTTGCCGACGGGCCGGATGAAGTCCATTGTCGGTCAATATCGCGCATTGAATTCAAGAAACACTCAAACGCCGTATAAGCGTTTTTCCTGTTCGGGCGCCGAATGAGCCATAATGTTTATTTCTTTAATGGCCGCCGGCGCCCGATTTCTATCGCTTCTGTTGTCGCCTATTTCTCCGACCGCGCATGCTGGACTGTGGATGCGGATGCCGCGCAAGCTGCTTACCGTAATTCGGATACGCATGTTTCGTTTGTGGCGCGATTTCGTGAGAGCAGCGCATCCAACACGAACCTGGAGATTCCGAATCCAAGCATCGTTTTCCAGATCAACTATTTCAGGCCGCCCTTCTTTGGTGATGAAGCGGCTATTGAGCTGAGCGCCTTCAGAGAATACTTCGATCCTGAGTTCGTTGATCCGCAGGTCGGCGTGTTAGCGTCAGGTGATACGCACGCATATTTTTCGCATGGATTCGTAGCGCGTTATCGCGCCGGGAACGCAAAGGCGTACGCGTCAATTATGGAGCGCCTCAGAGAAGAAGGCGGCGCCATTCCACCATGCGTTGCTGAAACCAAATTAATGGAGGCTTGGCGATGGAATAGGCTGAGCAAACCAAACCTTGAGAAATATTTCCGGAACAATGGCAAGGATGTATACGTCGCGGCCTTAGCATGGGCGACAATCCCTGAAGAAGGGGGACGGCCGCTCTGCGTTGCGACGTGGACGGATGGCGCTCGCGCCGCGATCCCTGCGTTTGCTGATCGCATCATCCTCGTCGCCGACGGCATCCGGAGACGGCGCCGCGGGATCTCGTCGCTCTTGTTCAAAAGAAATTCAGAAGCAACGATGTGTATGACACATGCAGATGAGGTTGCAGGGTTGAACTGTGCGTCGGCGAAAGCACACGATGATGCGCCTTACATCTTTGTCAACTCCGATGTTAGCGACCCGCCGCGGGAAGTGATCGACTTGTATCGCCGCCCGCAGCCGCCTTTGTCTGAAAGTTTTCAGCTTACGCCATCTGACGAAATTTTGAGTGCGGATTTGATGGCTGAGGTGCGATCAAACGCTAAGCGATAAAGTCGGAACACGCTGGAATTTCAAAAAGGAGTCGAATACATGTTATCGCCAATCATCACCCTGATAGCGTGGACCTTGATCGTCTGGGTCTGGATGTATGCGACGCGTTTGCCGGCGATACGTGCGGCGGGCATTGATCCAAACGCGCATATTCACCCTGGCGCGCTTGATCAATTACCTGCGCCTGTGCGCGTTGTGGCTGATAATTATAATCATCTGCATGAGCAGCCGACGGTGTTTTATGCGCTCGCCTTCGCTGCGCATTTGTCTGGCGCCGCCGACAGCGTTAATATCGCGTTGGCGTGGGCTTATGTGGCGTTGCGCATTGTCCACTCATTTGCGCAAATCGTGTTGAAGAATGTTGTCATACGATTTTTGGTTTTTGCGTTATCGACGCTTATGCTGATTATTATCATTGTCCGAACGACTATCGTTGTTGCGGGATAGTCTGGGCGGCCTTTGCGAAAGGATTGCTTATGGAAGAGTTTATACTTGAAAATGTGTGGTTGGTGCTCGCAGCGACGGCGTTATTTGCGTTTACGCTCGGGAGGATGGTGGGTTCCGGCGCGCCCTCAATCGAACAAGAAGCGCAGGAGATGGTCTCGCAGCAACATGCCGAAGAAGCGTTTTCCGCCTTATCGCCCACAACCCAGGACGAGGTGGATCATCTCATCACTGAGGGAAAGGTAATTGAGGCGATCAAAACGATCCGAACTGAGTCCGGCTACGGGCTACGCGAAGCGAAGGCGATAGCCGACAATCGTCGCCGGATGCTGAAAGGCGCATAAGAGCGGTTTTCCTGGAAGTTCCGCTACGCACTTAAAATTAAATAGTGGCGGTTAGCTTGTTAGACGTGCGGCGGGCGTTCCTTGAGGGGCTATATCCCGATCACTCTCGAGACATGATCTCATAGAATTGGACGCTTTTCACATACGGGTTCGTTTGAGCCATTTTATCGGCCGCCTCAAAGCTTTCAGCCTCGATGATCATATATCCGGTTAGCGCGTCGGGTCCGAGCGAGAGGTCCTTGACGCCAGCGTCAGAAATCTCTCGTCCGCGCGGTAAATGCGCTTGCTCCACGATGTTTTCTTTGATTGATGCAAACCACGCATTCCATTTTTCCATAATTTCGGGCGTCGGTTTTTCAAACCCGTATGTCAGAAATAGAAACTTCGCCATCTTCCAGTCCCTTTAACTGCTGCGCCATCCTTGTGGAATGTCAGCTTTTCGATTGCAACACATCCCTGACAAGAGCGCTCTCAGCCTGACGATTGCGCAGAGTTCCGAATTCCTGGGTGCGCATGATTTCCGCCGCGTCAAAGGCGAGCGCAGCATAGGCGCTCCATGCCAAACCGCTGCCGACACTGATGCGCGCGACGCCGGCGCCGGCGAGGTCTTCCACGGAACACTTTGTAAGCTCTCCCATGACCAAGACGTTCACCGGCTTATCAACCGATGCGCATACCTGTTTGACGGCGGTCAGGTCAGGAAGTCCGGGCGCAAAAAGAACGTCGGCGCCGCCCTCGGAATATTTTTGTAGTCGACGAATGACGTCTTCAAGCTTTGCGTCGTCGTAAAGAAAGGCTTCGGCGCGCGCCGTCAGGACAAAGCCGGTCTTTTGCGCGACCTCCGCGGCGGCCGCTATTCTCTCCACTGCAAGTGCTTCCTCAAAGACTGGGTGATTGTCGTCACCGGTTGAGTCTTCGATCGATCCGCCAGCGAGCCCTGTCCTTACCGCCTGCTGGATCGTCTCCGCCGCATCTTCCGGCGTTGGTCCAAATCCATTCTCAAGATCAGCGGAAACAGGGACGTCAACGCTCGCTGCGATAGTTGCCGCATGGGCGAGCGCTTCTTCGCGCGTGACGCCATAATCCTCGCGTCCAAGCGTGAGTGCGAATCCGGCGCTCGTGGCCGCCAGCGCCTGAAAGCCGGCATGTTCGAGGATGCGCGCAGATCCGGCGTCCCATGGATTCGGCATGATGAATGGATCGCCTGATTGGTGCAGGGCTCGAAAGGTTTCTGCTTTTGTGTTCATCATATTTGGCGTTTCAGCGGTAATGTTGCGTACTGGCGTCGGCTTTCAATTGCGCTGGCGACATTCATCAAACTCAGCATGCAAGCCGGTTAGGATGTTTCCATCTGCCGCCGAAAAGCAATTGAACTTTAGCGTACGATACAGGCCTGAACAGGGCGCGTCGATCCACCCTTGCGATCTGAAATGCAAAAGCCGCCGTCGGGAATCCGACGGCGGCTTTTTTTCATTATCTTGGTGAGTGAACGTTATGCGTGAACTTCTTCCACATCGTCCGCTTGCGGATTTTCATGAGCCTCTTTGGACATCCGCTTCATCGCTTTCTGCAATTTCTCGAAGGCGCGAACCTCGATCTGGCGAACGCGTTCACGGCTCACATTGTAGACTTTGCTCAACTCCTCAAGTGTTGAAGGGTTTTCCTTGAGGCGCCGTTCCGTGAGAATATGCTGCTCACGTTCATTGAGGTTTTTCAACGCTTCGCCAAGAAGCTCCATACGCATATCGTATTCGTCATCTCGAACAAGTTGCGCTTCGGCGTTGACCGCATTGTCGTCGACGAGCCAATCCTGCCATTCGCCGCCGCCTTCAGCGTCTTTGCCCATTGGGGCGTTCAATGACGCTTCGCCGCCCGACATGCGCCGGTTCATGGAAATCACTTCGTCATTTGTGACGCCAAGCTTGGTGGCGATGTGTTCAACCTGGTCAGGGTGCAGATCGCCTTCGTCAACGGCGTCAATCTGGCCCTTGATCTTGCGCAGATTAAAGAACAGCTTTTTCTGCGCCGCTGTGGTTCCGATTTTCACAAGACTCCATGACCGCAGAATGTATTCCTGGATCGAGGCGCGGATCCACCACATGGCGTAGGTTGCGAGCCGAAATCCTTTCTCTGGGTCGAAGCGTTTCACCGCCTGCATCAACCCGACATTGCCTTCGGAAATTACCTCGCCGATCGGCAGGCCATAACCGCGATAGCCCATGGCGATCTTCGCGACGAGGCGCAAATGCGAATTCACGAGCTGTTCGGCTGCTTCAGGGTCCTCATGTTCGGAAAAACGCTTCGCCAGCATATATTCCTCATCCTTTTCAAGCATGGGGAATTTACGGATTTCGGTCAGATACCTGGAAAGGCTTCCTTCTGGCGTCAAAGCGGTTGTTCTCGTGAGGGCTGTGCTCATGTCGATTACTCTCTCAAATCTTGTAGTGAAGACCCCGTCGAAACGCCTGGCGGCGCTTGATGATCTTCATATGGTGTCAAATACGCGAATTTCCAGTGGTTAGATTGTTCGATATGGCTTGAACATGGGCCAAAACCCTCGGATTTACTAATCATCTCGCCATCACTGCAGTGCAATATTTCGTGATTGAAGGCGGTTAGGCATGGGGTCGAATAACGGCTCACCCTGAGTTTTATTTAATATTTTTAAGGGTTTAGGGAACGGCGAGCGTTTGGCTCCATTCAGAGATTTGACAGTGCTTCCTTCAACCGCGCGAAATCGGGCGGATCGTTCGCCTCAAAGCTGAGCGGCTCCCCTGTTATCGGATGGGCGAAGCCCAGAATTTTCGCGTGGAGCGCCTGACGCCTGAATTTAGAAACCGTGCGAAGCGCGGCGTCAGCGGTCGGATCGGCTGGTTTGACGCCGGAAAGGCCGGGTCCGCGGCCATAAACGGGATCGCCGATCAGGGGATGACCGATCGACGCCAGATGGACGCGAATTTGGTGGGTGCGCCCGGTTTCCAGACGGCACTCCAGAAGGCTCGCCACCGCATCGCCCTTCAGCTTTGCACGGGTCCTGCCGTACGCCTCTAGAATTTTGTAATGCGTAACCGCGCGCCGCGCATCGGGGCGGTCGGGATCATTCACGACGGCGAATTTTTTGCGGTCGCCGGACGCCCGCCCAATCGGCGCGTCGATTGCTCCGAGACCGGGGCGGGGCGCGCCATGGGTGACGGCCTCATAAACGCGCGTAATATCGTGTACGGAAAAAGCAGCGGTGAGCGCTTTGTGCGCCTGGTCGTGTTTCGCGATCACGAGCAGACCCGACGTATCCTTATCGATCCGATGGACGATGCCGGGACGCGCGACGCCGCCAACGCCCGATAGACTGTCGCCGCAATGATAGATCAGCGCATTGACGAGTGTGCCAGTCCAGTGACCAGCGGCCGGATGTACGACCATGCCCGCCGGCTTGTTCACGACAATCAACGCATCATCTTCGTAGGCCACATCCAGCGGAATATTTTCGGGATTCGGGGTTGGGGCGGCGACCTCCGGAATTGTCAGCACGAAATGTTCCCCTTCGCGCATCTTCCAGGAAGGGTCAGTGAAGCGCTCCCCATTGCGCACGAGCGCGCCGTTTTCAATCAACGCTTTCAGGCGTGTCCGTGTCAGGCCCTCGATTTGTTCTGACAGCCACTTATCAAGGCGAGCGCCACTGTCTTCTGCGGCGATCTCAAAGGCGTGCGTGTTGGCGTCCTGGTCCGTCATCAGCGGCGGATGTCATGGGCCCATCTGGTTTGTCAATGGCTGGCGGCTCGACGTTTTCAGCGCCATTGACAAGCGCGCGAATTTACTTTATAAATTAAAGTAATTTGCAGGAGGGATTATGAGCAAGGTTACTATGGAAACCGTCGCCGACGACCTCGCCTACGCGCGCTCGATTGCGGAGGAGGGGCGGGCGGCCCCGTTGTTAGGCGGACGTCAATTTGTAATTTGGGGCTTGGTGGTTGTCATCGGGTCGATGTTCACATGGGCGACTGTGTCGCGAGCGGCGCCGTTTCCACCGGCGAGCATTCTTTTTGTTTGGCTCGGGCTGACCGCGGCAGGCTGGATTTACAGCTTTGCAACTGGATCGAAACTGGCGCAGAAACCGGGCGCGCAGACAACCGGCGCTAAGGTCGAGCAAGCAGTATGGGTAGCATCGGGAGCGTTCTTCGGATTGCTTGCAACGAGTTTCACGTTCGTCGCTGCAACAGGCGCTAACGGAGAAGCCGCGGCTTGGCTTCTTTATGCGGCGCTGCCGCCGGTTATTTTCGGCGTCTATGCCGTCGCCCTGACAGCGACTATGGTCGCGTCGAGCGCATCCTATTTGAAGCCGTTTATCGTTTTGTCCTACATTTTCGCGATCGTGACGGCGCTGTTGATCGGCTCGCTTTTTCAATTCTTTGCCACGTCGATTGGAATCCTGCTTGTGTCGGTCGTCCCCGGGGTCTTAATGCTCCGCCGGGAACCGGATGATCTGGCGTCGTGATACGAATGAAAGCCCACACGAAGTAAGGCATGAGCAAATCGACTGAGCATCAGCCAAACGATTATCGCGCCATCAATGACGTGATCCATGGGCGCGTGCGTCTTGCTGTCATGGCGTATCTTTCAGGCGCCGGCACAGCCGATTTCGGCGAATTGCGGGAGAAAGTGGGGGGGACGGATGGAAATCTCTCGGTCCACATCCGAAAACTGGAGGAAGCGCGATACATCAAAGTCGAAAAGCGCTTCAAGGGGCGAAGACCTCAAACGCTCTGCCATCTGACGGCGAAGGGACGCGAAGCCTGGATCGCCTACATTGGGCAGATGGAAGCGATGCTGGGGATGAAGGCGGCCGAATAACGCGGCTCGCGCCGCTTGAAGTCGCTGTCCCCACGATCCATGTTCCCTGAAACGAATCGGCGCGCTTTGACGGCGCGTCGCGCAGGAGCGGGCAATGACGTCTGGCGCGTCCATTCAGGAAGAATCGCAAAGAGCGCAGGCCGACATTGACCGCGGCTCAAGCTTTGCGTCGGAGCTTGAAAAAGACCGCGCCCATCGCGAAAAGGCGCGCAGCGCAAAACCGCTAAAGCGCTTGGCGCCGTTTGTCTTCAGATATCCGGGACTGCTTGCGGGCTTCGCCGTTTTCCTGGCGCTTGCCTCAGGATTGACGCTTGTTTTACCGGCGGCGTTTCGGCTCGTGGTCGACTGTGGATTTGGCGGCGCGTCGGGCGCCGCGGTCTGCGAAACGTTCGCTTACGGCGATCAGCTCGGCGGCTATTTTCTCGCCGGAATTCTGGTGGCGTTTTTTCTTGGCCTCGCGAGCGCCATGCGCTTTTACTTTATCAGCCGGCTTGGCGAGCGCGTCGTCGCCGATTTGCGCCGCGCGGTGTACGATCATCTGTTGACGTTAAGCCCAGGTTTTTACGCCAAGACACGCACGGGCGAAGTGTTGTCACGCCTGACGACGGACACAACGCTGATCCAGACGGTTGTCGGCTCTTCCATATCGGTCGCGATCCGAACGGTGGCGACCACGTTCGGCGCAATCGCGTTAATGTTCGTGGTCAACTGGAAGTTGACGCTCATGGTGTTGGCGGTGGGGCCGTTAATCCTTGGACCAATCATGTTGTTCGGCCGGCGGGTGCAGCGCCTTTCGCGCGACAGTCAGGATAATCTGGCGGAGGCGTCCGCGCGCGCGAGCGAGTCCCTGCGCGCCGTGGAAACAGTGCAAGCGTTTACGCGGGAAGACGCCGAGCGCGGAAATTTCGCAAACGCGGTGGAAAACACATTCGCAGTCGCCCTGAAGCGAATTCGCGTGCGCGCCGCCATGACCGCGCTCATCACATCGGTTGTCCTAGCCGGTTTAATCAGCGTTTTATGGTTCGGCGCCGTTCAGGTCCAGGGCGGCGCCATTACGCCGGGCGCGATGACGCAATTTGTCATGTATTCATTCATCGCCGTAAGCGGTGTCGGCATGCTGACTGAAACGTATGCGGAGGTCATGAGGGCGGCGGGCGCCACCGAGCGCCTAATGGAAATTCTGGGCGCGTCATCGGACATCAAGTCGCCGCCGGCGCCCGCTTCATTGCCACAACCGGTTAGCGGCGCGTTGCGCTTTGAAAATGTCACATTCGCTTATCCAGCGCGACCAGAGACGACGGTCTTGCACAATGTATCGTTGCAAGTCAGGCCCGGACAAACAGTGGCGCTTGTTGGACCCTCCGGCGCCGGTAAGAGCACCATGTTCCAGTTGCTGTTGCGGTTTTACGACCCGCAAAGCGGTGTTGTTTGCCTGGACGGCGCGCCGCTCGCGACGCTCGATCCGGCCGCGTTGCGCAAGCAAATCGCGATCGTCCAGCAACAGGCGCCGCTCTTTGCGGGAACAGCGCTCGACAATATCCGCTTCGGCCAACCCGACGCGCGCGATGATGAAGTGCGCGCCGCCGCCATTGCGGCGAACGCCCATGATTTTATTGCAGCGCTGCCGAACGGTTACGACACGCCGCTCGGCGAGGGCGCGACCACGCTTTCGGGCGGCCAGCGTCAGCGTCTCGCCATTGCGCGCGCGATCCTGCGCGATGCGCCGGTTTTGCTGTTAGACGAAGCCACAAGCGCCCTCGACTCAGAAAGCGAGCGGGCAATCCAGGACGCTTTTGAAAAGATTTCAGCCGACCGAACAACGCTCGTGATCGCTCACCGGCTTTCGACCGTGTTGAAAGCGGATCTCATCGCCGTGATGGAAGACGGTCGCATCGTCGATCAGGGAACGCATCATGAGTTGCTCGCCCGCGGCGGCCTATACGCGCGCCTCGCCGAGTTGCAATTCGGTCAGCAAACCGCGGCGGCTGAATAGCGCGGCATCAAGCTGCACTGCGAACAACCGTTGTGGTGGGGAAGGGGATTTCGATCCCTTCGGCGTCAAACCGTTCTTTGACGGCTTGGGTCAACGCCCATTTGACAGGGAAATAATCGCTCGCATTCACCCAAACGCGGCAGATGATATCAACGGAGCTGTCGCCGAGATTATCCACGGCGACAACCGCTTCCGGCGTTGCAAGGCCGCGTTCTTCTTTTACCAATTCATCCTTGATGAGCGTGACGGCCTTATTGAGGTCATCGCCGTAAGAGACGCCGAATACGAGGTCTACGCGCCGCGTGTCGTAGGCTGAGAAATTGACGATTGAAGACGACCATACTTCGCTATTCGGCATAATGATTTTTTTGTTATCCGATGTCGCCAATTCGGTCGTGAAAAGCGTGATCGCCCGAACGCTGCCTTCCAGTCCCGCGGCCTGGATATAATCGCCGATCTTGAAGGGCCGGAAAGCGAGAAGCATGACGCCAGATGCGAGGTGGCCGAGAGTTCCCTGTAGCGCTAGTCCAACGGCGAGCCCGGCGGCGCCGACCACTGCGGCAAGGCTCGTGGTCTGCACCCCAAAAATTCCAAGAGTCGTGATCACGACGAGGACGACCACAGCGTAATAGATGAAACTGGAAAGAAAGCTCTCCAGCGTAGCGTCGAGGCGCGACGACCGTTCGAACCAGGATTGCGCAAGCGCGCGCACACGCCCCGCGAGCCACATGCCGATAATGAATACCAAAATCGCGCCGACTACATTCGGCAGAAAGTCGACGGCGCGTTCTAAAAGCCCCTGGGCGATTACGAGCGCCGCATCCATGTTTTGTACGCCGTCTAATAAATTTGACGTGGGGGTCGCGGCGGCGTTCCCGTCTTGCATAATCGTTGGTCCTGTCGTCAAAGGCGCTGAGGTTTCACGACCAAACGTTATCCCTGTTCGCTTCGCAGAAAACCCGCCTGCCACAGAGCCAGCGAGAAAAAACGCTCAGGTCCGCCCGTGTGCAGCAACGGCGAAACCGACCGAAAATATGAAGATGGACGATTGGATCACGTAAGGACGGACAGGGGCTTACAAAAATTTCAACCGTCCCGCGCTTTTTTGCCAATCAGCGCCGCAAGACGCTGTCGGCAGGCTGTCCGACGAATAGCCGCCTTATGTGGGTTTGAAGGTAAGGGCGACGCCGTTGTTGCAGTAGCGCAGGCCGGTCGGCGCCGGGCCGTCTTCGAAAACGTGCCCTTGATGACCGCCGCAACGCGCGCAATGATACTCGGTGCGCGGAATGATCAATTTGAAATCGCGCTTGGTGCCAAGTGACCCTTCGATGTAGTCAAAGAATGAAGGCCAGCCCGTTCCAGAATCGAATTTTTTGTCAGATGTAAACAGATCAAGACCGCAACCGGCGCACGCGTAGACGCCATCGCGTTTTTCGTCATTTAGAGGGCTCGTCCAGGGCCGCTCTGTCGCCTCTTTGCGTAAAACTGCAAACGCTTCCGGCGAAAGGCGTTCCTTCCATTCCTTATCGGAAAGTTGCCACTTGTCGTAGTCAGGTATCCCTTTTGGGTCAGGTTTCGCCACAGTATTCTCCTCGCTCACCGTTGCGATAATTTCAGCTTCAGTTGTCTCGCTTTTTGCGCCGGAGCACGCGCCCAAAATTGTAAGCCCTGCGCTGCTCAAGAAAAACCGCCTGTTAACCATGGTTTTTAGGTCCCTCTGTAATTTCGCCCAATAGCCGATTTAAGGTCCGCCCACGACGGCTTCCAATAACAATGGCGCGAGCAGAAGAAAACCCGCATCCCGGTTTGACTTGAACAGCAGGAGACATCGAGCGCTGTCGTTGATATCGAGGGTTCTAATTTGCCAAGCAAAATGTGCCGTGGGCGCGATTAGCGCCACGAAAAAAAGCGGGCCGAACCCGGATAATCCGCCAGCCGCCGCGAACAAGCCTATAACGGCGCCGTAAAATAGCGTAAGAAACGGCTTTGTATTTTCCGCAAGGCGTCGCGCGGAAGATTTGACGCCAATCAATGCATCATCGTCTTTGTCCTGGTGCGCGTAGATCGTGTCGTACCCCAGCGTCCAGAAAATGCAGGCGAGGTAGAGAATGAGCGCCGCAGCATTCAAAGCCGCAGCGGCGGCTGCAAAGCCGACAAGGGCGCCCCAGTTAAAGGTGAGACCAAGCCAGGCTTGCGGCCACCAGGTTATGCGCTTCATGAAGGGATAAGCTGCGACCAGCGCCAGGGAAGCAAAGCCGAGAAGAACGGTGAACGGATTAAATTGTAACAGAACAAACAAGCCGCACAGGCACAGCTTGATTAGAAAAATCCAGGCGCTGCGCACAGTGACCTGCCCCGAGGGGATCGGGCGCAATGCAGTGCGGTCAACCTGGGCGTCAAAGTCCTTATCGACGATATCGTTATAAGCGCATCCAGCGCCCCGCATGACAAAGGCCCCAATAACGAAGAACGCCATATGGGACGCAAATGGCGCGGATACGCCCGAGGCGGCGGCAAGCGCTGATCCGAACCAGCAAGGCAACAGCAAGAGCCACGCGCCGATCGGTCGGTCGGCGCGCATCAGACGCAGATAGGGCTTGGCCCTGCGCGGCGCGAACCGATCAACCCAATTGTCAGGCGCTGTGTCAGGAGTGGCGGACATGGGCTTTCCATAACCCCCTCCGCGACTGGAGAAAAGCGGCGTATTGGAGCACACTGACCGACATGACCATTCGTCTGCATCTTAACCAACAGCTAAGCGACGGCGCTGAGGCTTCACTAAACGCCGAGCAAGTCCATTATCTGCGCAACGTCATGCGCCGACAGGAAGGTGATGCGCTTCACGTCTTCAATGTGCGCGACGGCGAATATGCGGCGGTGATCAATTCGCTTAGTAAAAAGACCGGCCTTATCACGCTCGGCGCCCAGACGCGCGCCGCCGAATCAGAGCCGGATTTGTGGCTCCTCTTTGCGCCGATCAAGCGTGGTCCTGTGGATATGATCGCGCAAAAAGCGACCGAGCTTGGCGTCAGCGTTCTGGCGCCTGTGTCCACAGACCGTACGAATGCGGGCCGCGTCAACACCGAGCGCTTGACCGCCATCGCAACAGAGGCCGCGGAACAATGCGATCGGCTTTCTGTCCCTGAAGTTCGAACGCTGCAAAAGCTTGAAACAGTTCTTGCCGATTGGCCGCACGAGCGGTTGCTCATCTTTTGCGACGAGGCAGGCGAAAATGAAGACGACGCATGGGGCGGGCGTGAGGGCCGCGCGGCGCCGATGCTTGAGGTTTTACGGACGCGGGAGAATGCGGCTGAAAGCGCGGCGATCCTGATTGGGCCGGAAGGCGGCTTTTCGCGCGAAGAACGCGCTCTGTTGCGCGCCAAACCCTACGTGGCGCCGGTCACGCTCGGGCCGCGCATTCTGAGGGCCGATACCGCTGCGATCGCCGCCGTTACGCTTTGGCAGGCGGCTTGTGGAGATTTTCGCAAACAATGACCGAAATTTGCGCGAGGAGCACTCACAGGGGTTTGAGTAATTCTTGCTTGGCCAGCGTCAGGAGCGCCGCTACAGCTTATTTCCGTCAAGGGCTGAACGCGGGAGAATAATAATATGAGTCTGCAAGCGTCGTCAGGCGACCAGCCGCCGATTGAAAATGTCGGTCAGCTCGCGGCCTATCTTGAGAGCGGTTGCAAGCCGAAGAAAACGTGGCGCATCGGCACTGAGCATGAGAAATTCGTTTATTGCCGCGAAAACCTGACGCCGCTTCCTTATGAGGGCGAGGTCGGCATCCGCACGTTGCTGGAGCGTTTGTCGGGACACACCGGATGGGCGCAGGTGATGGAGGGTGATCATCCAATCGGGTTGAAGGGCGCGCGCGCGTCGGTCTCGCTGGAGCCCGGTGGTCAGTTCGAGTTGTCGGGCGCGCCGCTGGAAAACGTTCATCAAACGTGTACGGAGGTGAACCGCCACCTGGAGGCCGTCAAGCATGTGGCTGATGGGACGGGCGTTGCGTTTTTCGGTATGGGGTTCGCGCCCACCTGGACCCGTGATCAGATGCCGCGCATGCCGAAAGGGCGCTACGACATCATGCGGCGCTATATGCCAACGAAGGGCGATCTCGGCCTCGATATGATGCACCGCACTTGCACCGTGCAGGTCAATCTCGATTACGCGTCGGAAGCCGACATGGCGATGAAGTTTAAAACGTCGCTTGCGTTGCAACCGATCGCGACCGCTTTGTTCGCAAACTCCGGGCTTTATGAAGGCGAGCCGTCTGGGTGGGCGTCATGGCGCGCAAATATCTGGACTGATACGGACCCGGATCGCACCGGCATGCTGGATTTTGTCTTCGAGGACGGCTTCGGTTTTGAGCGCTATGCGGACTATATGCTGGATGTGCCCATGTATTTCGCCCATCGTGGCGGCAAGTATCTGGATGCGGCGGGGCTCTCATTTCGCGACTTCATGAAAGGCGAGCTTCCAATCCTGCCGGGCGAGCGCCCGCATATGGGCGATTGGGAAGATCATCTGTCGACGGCGTTTCCTGAAGTGCGCCTGAAAAAATTTCTGGAAATGCGCGGGGCCGACTCCGGGCCGTGGGCGCGGATTTGCGCGCTGCCGGCTTTCTGGGTTGGGCTTCTCTATGAAGAGACGTCTTTGCAAGCGGCGTGGGACGTCGCCAAGGCGTGGACGAAGGAAGAGCGCGAGGCTTTGCGCACCGACGCCGCGAAGTATGGGCTAAAGGCGGAAATCCGTGGCCGGACAGTGCAGGACATTGCGCTTGAAGTGCTGGCGATCTCTCGCGATGGCCTAAAGGCGCGTGCGCGCCCCGGCTCTACGGAGCCAGATGAAACAGTGTTCCTAAATCCGCTCCAGGAAATCGCCGAAAGCGGTGTCACTATGGGCGAGTACACGGCGGATTACTTCGTGAATGTGCTTAACGGCGATGTGCGGCGTTTGTTGAGCGAGAGCGAGTATTGATCGTGACGTCGCTTGACGTCTTTGCAGACACATCATCAGCTTGCGCACTGTTAGCCGAACGTGAGCCAACGCTGGCGAGGGCGTTAGCGCCGATATCAAAACCGGTCGTGCGCCGCCGGGAAGGCGGGTTCGCCGGCCTGTTCCGGATCATCGTCGAACAGCAGGTTTCAGTGCCGAGCGCGCAGGCGATTTGGGGGCGCTGCCAGGGCGCGTTCGATGCGATCACCCCGACGCACATTATTGATCATGGGGCGGACGGGTTAAGGGGTCTTGGCCTTTCCGGACCGAAAGCACGCTATGTGCTGGGCCTTGCGAACGATATCGAATGCGGCGCTATCGATCTCGGCGCCTTGTCGGCGCTTGATAACGAGGAGGCTGCTGAGGCGTTGCAATCAGTGACGGGCGTTGGTCCCTGGACGGCTGCGATTTACCTTCTTTTTTGCGAGGGGCGGGTCGATATCTGGCCGCCTAGGGATGTGGCGCTGCGAGCGGCCTATAATGCGGCGAAACCGAGAAAGCCTGACCTCGACCAGAATGGCCTCGATTCGCGCAGCGCCCGCTGGGCGCCATATCGCGGCGTCGCAGCGCATATTCTGTGGACCTATTACGCGCATATCCGCGGCCGAACGCCCATTTAGAGCGGGAGTTTGCACAAAAACACGCTGATGCGACGAAAATACCACGCAATCTGTCAAACCTTTGTCATGGAGAATCAGATAATTGTGTCGATATAGCCGGCTCCCTATATTGTTTGGACGAGTTTGGAGGTGTTGCGTTCAGGAAAGTACGGATTGACATGCGGGCGAAAGCCGCACGAGCAGTGGGGGCCGCGTAATGGAACTCGCCCCTATTACTGCGCGCAAACAGTCGCCGGAAAGTTGTCCTGCGCTGGTTTTGAACGCTGACTTCCGGCCGCTCAGCTATTTTCCACTATCGCTCTGGTCCTGGCAGGACGCCCTGAAAGCGGTGTTCCTTGATCGCGTCGACGTCGTTGCGCAATACGAAACGATGGTGCGCAGCCCAAGCTTTGAGATGAAGCTGCCGTCTGTTGTTTCGCTCAAGACTTACGTCAACCACAAACGCGCCCCCGCTTTCACGCGGTTTAACGTCTTTTTGCGTGATAGTTTCACCTGCCAGTATTGCGGCAATCCCGACCGGGACCTGTTGACGTTCGATCATGTGGTGCCGCGGTCCAAAGGCGGTCGCACGACGTGGACGAACATTGTCGCCGCCTGCAGCCCTTGCAATTTGCGCAAGGGCGGACGCATGCCGAACGAAGCGAAAATGCATCCAGCCCGCAAACCGATCCGCCCGACCATGTTCGAACTGAATGAACGCGGCCGCGCGTTTCCGCCCCATTACCTGCACGATAGCTGGCAGGACTTCCTCTATTGGGATAGCGAACTGGAGCCGTAATCGATCAGGGCTGTTGCTCTTTCGCGTCTGTCGGGCTTACTTTTCGCGAATGGATAGAGTTCGGCATTTTGTTCGCCATCAACCTGCATTGGTTTCCTCGTCAATATCGCGACGCGTCGTCGTGTCTGGTCTCGCGGCGACCATTTTGACAGCGTGTTCCTACGATGAAGAGTTGGGGCCTAATGAGCTCCTCTTTGTGTCTTCGCGACAGATGGCTCAGCTGGCGCGTCCGATATGGTCGCAGTTGCTTGAGCGTCACTCTGTGTTGACCGACGCGGACGATGTTGCGCGCGTCGAGCGCGCCGCCTCGCGGGTTGTCGCCGCTTCCAACAATGATCCTTCCGAATGGGAAGTCGCAATCCTTCAATCTGACGCGGTAGACATTGTCGCATTGCCGAACAAAAAGATCGCTGTGCATTCGGGGTTACTGTCGCACACGGAAAATGACGATCAGCTCGCAGCGGCGATTGCGTTGGCCGTCGCGCATGTAAATTACAATCATTATGGTGAGCGTTATACACGCTCGCCTCTGGCCGATAAGGGGCTAACCGCGGCGCAGGTCGCCAGCGCCTATCGCACCGATAAGGAAGCTGTCGAAGCGCTTTTTGGCGTGAACGAACGGGACGTCCAACTGATCCCGTTTTCCCGCGATCATACTGTCGCTGCCGATAAATTCGCGGTGCGATACGTGGCGCGCGCGAACTATGATCCGCATGAGGCGGGTCGTCTGTGGCGCATGCTGCAAACCCTCGATGATCCGCGCTTTGCGCAATCCCACCCGATCGACGAAACGCGGTTGCGTAAACTCGTGCAGGAAATCAATTTGCTTTCTTCCGCGGCGGGCCAATAAGCCCAAGGCGAGCGGCGCACACATTGATTTTTGGATAGTCGCGCGCATTACAACCCATGAACGGGTTTCCCATGGGGGCAATTTTCGTATAGTTAATGCCTGTCTGGGGCGGCGTTCAGCGCATGAAAAAAGGGATAAATGATGAGGGAACACCAAAACCTGAAAAATCGCACTATTGTAAGAGGGCTGCTCGCTGGGGCCGCTGCGCTTGCTATGACCGCTTGCGCTTCTCTGGATCAGGCGTTCGCGCCGCCGCCCGATCAATTGCGGGCCGGCGCCTTGTCGGCCTGGTCGGGGATTAAGAAGCAGGAAAAGATTTCCACCGATCCGAAATACACGTCGCGTATGGCGCGCGTGGCGCCGAAAATTATTCGCGCTGCCGGCGGCAACCCTGCGGAGTGGGAAGTGCAGGTTTTCGACTCTGATCAGCTAAACGCGTTTGCGTTACCCGGTGGGAAAATTGGTTTCTACACGGGCATTCTGGATTTGATGGAAAACGATGATCAAATCGCCGCTGTCATGGGGCACGAAGTGGCGCATGTGGAGCTTGAACACTCGATGAAGCGCGCGGGCCGTTCCAATCAACTCGCGGTTCTTGGCGGCGCGGTTTCGGTCGCCGCCGGACAAACGGCGAACCCTCAGGCGTGGATGCAGATCTATGGTCTTGGCGCAAGCGTCGGCAATGCGTTACCGTTCTCGCGCTCGCATGAGACAGAGGCGGACAAAAAAGGTCTGCGTTATATGGCGGCCGCCGGTTATAATCCGTATGAAGCGGTTCGGTTCTGGGAAAAAATGGCGGCGCAAAACAATGGCGCGCCGCCTGAATTTTTGTCGACTCACCCGAGCGGTCCGACGCGCATTCAAAATCTGAAAGCCGAAATCCAGGCGATGAGCGCCGGCTCATAAGGTGATCGGGAACTAAGGAAAATAAAATGATGAAAACATCCCTGAACGTTGCAATTCTCTGCAGCGCATCTCTGCTCGCATTGTCGGCATGCAAATCTATGCCTGGCGGCGACAATAGCGCTCTTGAAGCCGCCGAGGCTGCGGCGCCCGCATTTGACGGAACAGCGTTAGCGGCTGTTGTCGACGGTCGAAGCGACGAAGAAAAAGCGCGCGACGAGTGGCGCAATCCTGGTGAAACGCTCGCATTCTTCGGCGTTACGCCCGACATGACCGTGGTTGAGACGCTGCCGGGAGGCGGCTGGTATTCACGGATCCTTGTGCCTTATCTCGACGACGCGGGTGAATATGCGGCCGCAAACTATTCGGTCGAAATGTTCGAAAAAGTGCTGCCGAACCCAAGCGAAGAGACGATGAACCGCATTCGCGGCTGGGCGGCTGGATTTCCGGATCAAGCTGCGATGTGGGGCGCCACCGGCGATGTCACCGCATTTCATTTCGGCGAGATGCCGGATGACATGAAGGAGAAGGCCGACGCCGTCCTTATGATCCGGGCGCTCCACAACTTCAATCGCGCCGGCGGCGACTATGGCGCGGTCGCGCTCGCGGAAACATATGCGATGCTGAAGCCGGGCGGCGTTTTGGGCGTGGTGCAGCATCGTGCAAATCCGGACGCTGAGGGCGCGGACGCCGATGGTTCTCTTGGCTATATGAGCGAGGAGGCGGTCGTCGCGATGGTTGAAGCCGCCGGATTCGTTCTGGAAGAAAAATCTGAGGTCAACGCCAATCCCGCTGATAATCCGGCTTCGGGCGAATTCGTGTGGCGACTGCCGCCAAGTTTCGCCATGGGCGATCAAAACCGCGACGCATTTGCGGCGATCGGTGAGACCGATCGCATGACGATGCGGTTCCGCAAGCCGGCGGAATAATCGGTCGGCTGCTCCCAATCCGCGCTTGAAAAAAGCCCGGCCCGGAGATAGTTTCCGCGCTTCTCGGCGACTTCTTCGGGCTCGTTGGCGCCGCCGGGAAAAAGCGTGCCGCCTTAGCTCAGTTGGTTAGAGCGCTAGATTGTGGATCTAGAGGTCGGTGGTTCGAGACCACCAGGCGGTACCATTTTCCCGAAATACGTCTTTAAACGACATCTTGCAGTGCAGAAATTAACCATGCGCGCTGATTTTTTGCGCGCGTTGCCCTCCAGTGTTTACGGGGTTTTTGGACAGATACTGGACAATTTGTGGGAAACTTATCTTCCCCCATTTTCGCGCCCGTATAGTGGCGCGCATGAATGTTGTTCGACCATACGCGAGGACCGCGCAAATTGGCGCCGCAGAGCCCTGGACGCTTGTGCGCGCGGCGTCCCATCGTCCGATGGAATGTGTTTCAGTCTTCGAGGGTGAAGACGAATTTTTCGATGACGCCGCGCCGCGCCACGGGTTTGCCATTGCGCCGGCCGGGCGCGTACTTCCAGCGGGAGACGGCGCGCACGACGGTGCTGTTAAAACAGCTGTTCGCCGATTCCAGGATTTGGACGTTGATAACGTCGCCGTCCGGCGTCACATCGAACTGGACGAGCACCACGCCCTCCGCGCCGCGCGACTGGCAGGCGTTCGGGTATTGCGGCGCCACGCGAATGTCCGGCGTAACCGGCCCAATCGATTCAAACTCAAGTGGCCCTTTTTCAATCGGGCCGGGTTTCGCGCCCCACCCATTGTTTCCTGGGTTCGTTTTCTTCCCTTCATAGTCAGGCGTTATGGGGTCCGGCGGGTTCGGCAATGGGTTTGGTTTCTGCGGTTGGGAGGGCGCAATCGGCGTCTCGATGATCTTCGCCAGAATATTAATCTCAGGCGTCGGCTTGGGCGTAGCTACAGGCGCTTCGCTCCTGATCATGTTCGCCATAAACACAAAGAGGCCAAGCGTAATCAGCGCCGCCATCGGCAACCCAAAAATGATACGAAAGATAGTCATCTGTCTTTCCCTCCGCCCGCTACAAATGTCAGTGGCGGGACTGTCTTGCCGCCCGTTAAATTTGCGGCGTTCAATACAAGGGGCGCAGTTTTTTTATTATTACAGAAGGATTATCCGCCCACATCTCATTGTAGAAGGATGGCAAAAATTTGTGCGAAAGGCAAAATTTATACTGACCTGTGTAGTTTCAAAATTATTCAATATATTCAAAAGAAAAGGCGGCCCAAGGGGCCGCCTGAAAATTCTTGTATAGTAAAAATACTAGTAACGATATTGCTCATTCTTGAACGGGCCGTTCTGTCCGACGCCGATATAGTCAGCTTGTTCGGCGGACAATTTCGAAAGGTTGGCTCCAACCTTGTCGAGGTGAAGAGCGGCGACTTTCTCGTCCAGATGTTTTGGCAGGACGTAGACCTTGTTTTCATAGTCGTCGCCCTTGGTCCAAAGTTCGATCTGCGCCAACGTCTGGTTCGTGAACGAGGCGGACATCACGAAGGATGGATGGCCCGTTGCATTGCCGAGGTTCAAAAGCCGACCCTGAGAGAGCAGCAGCATGCGTTTTCCGTCCGGGAAGGTCACCATATCGACCTGATCCTTGACATTTTTCCATTTGAAATTCTTCAGGCCCTCGACCTGAATTTCATTATCGAAGTGACCGATATTGCCGACGATCGCCATGTCTTTAAGGGCGCGCATATGGTCGACGGTGAGGACGTCTTTGTTGCCGGTGGCGGTGATTACGATGTCGGCGCGCGGCGCGGCTTCTTCCATGGTCACGACTTCAAAACCGTCCATGGCTGCTTGCAGTGCGCAGATCGGGTCGACTTCCGTCACCATGACGCGCGCGCCTGCGCCGGCGAGAGACGCGGCCGATCCTTTGCCCACGTCGCCGTAGCCGCAGACGACGGCGGTCTTGCCGGCCATCATCACGTCGGTGCCGCGGCGAATGCCGTCCACCAGCGATTCCTTGCAGCCATACTTATTGTCGAATTTCGACTTGGTGACCGAGTCGTTCACGTTAATGGCCGGGAACGGCAGATCGCCGGCCTTCTCACGCTGATAGAGTCGCAGAACGCCGGTGGTCGTCTCTTCGGTGACGCCTTGAATGTTGGCTTTTACCTTCGAATACCAGCCGGGATTTTTCTCCAGACGCCGCTTAATGGTGGCGAACAGGGCTTCTTCTTCCTCGTTGCCCGGATTGTCGAGAACCGACGGGTTGGTTTCGGCTTCTGCGCCAAGGAGCACCAGCAGCGTCGCATCGCCGCCATCGTCAAGGATCATGTTAGCGGTCTCGCCGTTGGGCCACTCAAAGATTTTGTCGGCGTAATCCCAGTACTCCTCGAGCGTTTCCCCTTTAACGGCGAAGACAGGAGTGCCGGCCGCCGCGATCGCCGCCGCGGCGTGGTCCTGCGTCGAATAGATGTTGCAGGACGCCCAGCGCACGTCGGCGCCAAGCGCCTCGAGCGTCTGGATCAGAACGGCGGTCTGGATCGTCATATGCAGCGAACCGGCGATGCGCGCGCCCTTCAGCGGTTGCGCGGAGCCATATTCCTCGCGCGTCGCCATCAGGCCGGGCATTTCCGTTTCGGCGATCTCAATTTCGGTGCGCCCCCATTCGGCGAGGTCGATGTCTTTTACGATATAGTCTTTGTCGGCCATGGCGGCTTTCCTCGGGTTTTTCGTGGATTTGAAGGTTTCGCAGCGGCTTATATCAACGCCGCGCCGGTTCGCCAAGCCGCATATAAAGATTTCTTTATGTCTCGCTCAAGGCTGGAGCGCCGCCGGTTGCGCAAGAAAATCGCAATTTTTATCGGATATGCCGGTTTTATGGATGAGGGCAGCTCCACCGAAACGCTAGAGACGATTGTTTACGCCAGCGCCGAGACGGCGCCGATGACGGCCGTCGCATTGCATTCCCTGTTGACGAAAGCGCGCGCGCATAATCGGCGGAACGGGATAACGGGGATGCTTGTCTATGCGGAAGGCAATTTCATGCAGGTGCTCGAGGGGCCGCACGAGGCGCTTGATGCAACATTGAGGCGCATCCACACCGACCAGCGGCACACGGGGATCATTGAGCTGTTTCGTGGTTCAATTAAGAAGCGCGCCTTCGGCGAATGGTCCATGGGATATCGCCGTGCAGAGGGGTCGCTTGAAGGGCTGTTTGATTTTTCGAAAGAGAAACTGAACGCGATTACAGTGGAGCATCAGCGACCTGAGGTGCCGATCCTGCTGAAAAACTTTTTTCAATCCGCTTATCCGCATGCGGTGCTTTAGTAACCGTGCTTGGCGCCGACTTCTTTTTCTGATGAAAATATCGCCTTCAGGCCTTCCTTATACGAAGGATATTTTAAGTCGGCGCCGAGAAGGTCTTTCATCCGTTTATTGGAAACGCGTTTATTATCTCGATAAAAGCTCGTCGCCATCTCGCTGATATTTGCTTCTTCAATCGGGATCAATGGCGGGACGGGCGCACCCAGCAGGTCGCAAGCATAAGCGATTACATCCTGCGGCGGCGCCGGATCGTTATCTGCGATATTGAAGATTTGACCCTCGGACGGCCGATCGATACTCGCGCGAATAACGGTCGCGATATCGTCGACATGGGCGCGATTAAAGACTTGGCCTTCTTTATAGATACGCTTTGCGTTTCCGGCCCGCACCGTGTCGAGGGCAGACCGGCCCGGGCCATAGATACCCGGCAATCTGAATATCTTTATCGGAATTTCCAGGTCCCGGCTCAGCGAAAGCCAGTCATCTTCAGCCTTGATGCGCCGCCCGCCGCGTATGGACGTCGCCAGCCTCGGGCTGTCTTCATTGACCCAGTCCCCGTCGTGATCGCCATAGACGCCATTTGTCGACAGGTATCCGATCCATGTCGGCGGTGACTCTAATGAGCGCAGCCACGGTGAGATTGCCCGAAGAGAGGGGCAACCGTTTTCGCCGGGCGGCGTAGAAATCAGAATCGCCGAACATGGTTCCTCCAGGTGGAGGTCTGCGCCGGCTTCCCACAAAAGCGGCGCCACACCTGTTTCTCGGAGCTGTCGCGCCTTCTCCTGCGAACGGGTCGTGCCGGTAATACGCCAGCCCTTCGCCGCCAGTATCGTGGTTAAATGTTTGGCGGTATATCCGTACCCTAAACAAAGCAGCATCTTTTGCAGCATCCGGAACTCCAATTAAGTGCGGGCTGGATTGCGCAACGCCGATAGGCTATCCGACTTGACGTAACCCATCACGAGAATTCTTCGCATGGCGCGCCGATCAATTGTCACCTTTACGCTCTCTTGTTTATGTGTTGCGGCTATCACGAACGCCCATGCTGCGAATTTGTCAGGCGTCTATAATACCGGCGCTTCCGATGTGGAAGCCACCGGCGCGTCGTCGCTGGATATTCTTTTTCACCCCTGTTCGGACAATGAGGTGCTCACATGCGGCACGGTTCAACGCGTTGTGAACCCCGCTCCTGATGCGCAAGACGCCATGCCTGACGGCACGTCTGTCGTCGGTTTCACGATGATCACAGGCCTCAAGAACAAGGGGGAGGGACGGTACCGCGGCGGCCGCATCAATGCGGTGGACGAATCGCTCTCGAAGGGAAAGATGATCTGGTACGGGTTCAAAGTTGATGTTGAGGATGACGGCGGCCTTAAAGCGAAGGGATGTCTCGGGCCCATCTGTCCACGGACGATGAAATGGGCGAAGACGGTTGCGCAACCAGCAGAATAGTTAGGAAAGATGCACCGGCTCTTTGTTGCGCTCGCCATTCCCGAGGTGGTCGGCGACGCGCTTTCTCAATTGCAATATGGACTTGACGGCGCGCGTTGGCGGCCGCCGGAAAATTTTCATCTGACGTTACAGTTTATCGGTGATGTGGACCGTCACGGTCTTGACGATGTCGCTGACGCCCTTTCGGGGATCGCGGCGCCGGCGTTTCAACTGACCCTATCCGGCGTTGGATATTTCGGTGAGCGGAAACCGCGGTCGGTCTGGACGGGCGTCGAGCCCTGCGCCGGCCTGACGCATTTGCAGAGCAAAGTTGAAACAGCGTTGCGCCGGTATGGCGTCAGTCTTGAGAACCGAAAATTCAAGCCGCATGTCACTCTTGCTTATTTGAAGGGTGTGCCGCTGGAGGCGACGATGGCCTATTGCTCAAGCCACAGCATGTTCTCATGCGGGCCGTTTCCGGCAAAGGCTTTTCATCTTTACGCCTCTCACCTGGGCGGCGACGTTTCGCACTACGAGTTGCTCGAATCCTACTCGCTATCGTCCTCAATGTAGTCGAGCAGCCCTTCAGCGCCTTTTTCAACAAGATCGAGGACATGGTCGAAACCATCAGCGCCGCCATAATAAGGGTCTGGCATTTCGCGAACATCGCCTTCTGCAAAGTCGAGGAACAAGCGTATGTCACATTCGCGATTGGGCGGCGCTAATGCGAGCAAATCTTGTTGATTGCTTAGGTCCATTGCAAGCACGAGGTCGAATTCATAAAAATCCGCGAGTTCGACCTGCCGCGCCTTTTGCCGTGAAAGGTCGTATCCGCGGCGCGACGCCGCTTTTGTCATGCGCGCGTCAGGTGCGTTTCCAGCGTGCCAGGCGCCGGTTCCCGCTGAATCGACAAACATTTTCAGATTCCGCTCTTCGGCCTTTTGTTGCAAGACGCCTTGGGCGGCGGGCGAACGGCAAATGTTACCGAGGCAGACAACGAGGATTTTCTTCATAAGAGCCGCCATACGCAGGCGAGAGCGTTACGTCAATTGGCGCATGAGGCCGACTTCGCGCATACTCAAAAGATGAAGTACGATCATATTGTTATTTTAACCGGCGCTGGAATCTCAGCCGAGTCAGGCGTCGCCACGTTCCGCGACGCCGGCGGCGTGTGGGCGAAATATGATTATCGCGATGTGGCGACGCCCGAGGGTTTCGCGGCGAATCCAGACCTCGTTCATTCGTTCTACAACCAACGTCGCGCCGGGTTAAAAACTGTAACGCCAAACCCCGCGCATTATGCGCTCGCCGCCCTGGAACAACGCTTGGCTGTGGCGAACGGAAGTGTCACGTTAGTAACCCAAAATGTTGATGATCTTCACGAACGCGCGGGATCAAAGTCGCTGGTGCATATGCACGGCGAGTTGGCCAAAATCCGGTGCGGCGGTTGCGGCGCCGTCTCATTGTGCGCCGACGATATTGGCGTTGAAACTTTATGCGGATCGTGCGGCGTCCGCGGCCGGATGCGCCCTCACGTCGTATGGTTTGGTGAAATGCCGATGTTTATGGATGAAATCGCTGACGCGATGAGACGCGCGGACCTGTTTGTTTCCATCGGAACGTCAGGCGCTGTTTATCCCGCAGCGGGTCTCGTTGCGGAAGCGCGCGCGCTGAGTATTCCGGCGATTGAACTCAATCTGGAGAAATCAGAAAATGCCGCTCTTTTTACCGAGGGGCGATATGGCAAGGCGGGCGATATTGTGCCCGCCTGGGTCGATGAAGTCGCCCCGCCGCAATAACGAAACGCCCTTGCAAGCGCTGCCGACCTTCTTCAATATCTTGTCATGTTCAACGAAACGAGAGGAGGTGATCTGATGTCTAGTGATTTCACAAAGCGGGAAGGTTTTTGCGAAATAGTGGGCGCATCGGAGCAGCCTTCGACGCATCGCTAATCGCCAGGCTTTCGCCTCGCCGACCTTCGGCTTTGAATATCACGCTTGAAATTTCTTCTTAGAAGAAAATTGAAGGGCCGCCAGTGCTGGCGGCCCTTCTCCATTTGATGAGCCTGTCGTCCCAATGGCTTCAAGGATTTACGCTCCTTGAAGGGGGCAGAGGGAAGGGGCTATTGGGGAGTCGGCTCATCAGTGGATGGGGTTGTCCACGCTGTGAATTCGTCTTCGGACAGATCGCCGGAGCCGTCTGCATCGTACGTTGCAAATTCCTCAGCGGTTACATTCGGCGCAATGGCCTGAACTTCAGCGAGCGAGAGGCTTCCCGAAGCATCAGAGTCAATCGCCGAAAAGTCTGACTCTTGAGCGGACGCCGTTGCAGCGGTCAGGGCGAAAAGAGAAGTTAAAAAAATTTTCGTCATCATTTTGGGGCTCCTTGCCTTTACCAGGTTACGCGCTGGTCTTGCGATCATCTCGGTCGAATTGACTGTTGTAGAGACCAAAACAAAATCAGCTTTGCCAAGTGGCGTAAGGATATATGGGTCCGACGACCAATAAAATTCAAATAAAATACGTGTAACGATGAATTGGAATTAACATTTCTGTTGTGAGTAAAAGTTCATGAAGGGATCGTAAGGATCAGATCGACGACGTTAAAAACGGCCGCTTATGGTAAAGCGCGCATTGATCGGTTCACCTGTCGTAATGTTGTCGTTGCTATGCGCGTCGGGAAAATAATCGATGTCGGTAAGGTTTTCCAAATTAACCTGAACCCGAACGGCGTCGCTTAGGTCGTAATAGATCGCAGCGTCTACGCGGGCGAAGTCGGGGACTTCCACGCCATTGTCTTCAAGGACAAAAAACGAGGCTTGGTGCGTGAGGCCAAGGGCGACGCCTAATTTAGAAGTGGGACGAAATTCGTTCCAGACCGACACCATCGTTTCAGGCGTCTGCCGTGTTCTATTACCGTTAAGGTCTCCGCCATCGACAATGCCGTCGAGGTACGCAAAGCCGATATTCGTCGTCCACCAGTCGGTTACATCGCCAGCGAGTTGAAGTTCAAATCCTTCGGTGACCACACCTGGTAAGACGATCGAGTTGCCTTGATCGAGTGGATCGACAGTGGTGACGCTCTCACGGTCAAGGCGAAACAATGCAGCAGTAAAACTCAGATTTTCGTTGATGTCCCACTTTGCGCCGATCTCTATATTTTCGAACGCTTGAGGTTCAAGCGCTTCATTCGTGAGGGTTAATGTCAGGAACTGATCGCCTGAGCGCGGCAGGAAACTCTCGCTGTAGCTTCCGTAAAGTGAAATGTTTTCCGCTGGTTTCAGGATCACGCCAAACCGCGGTGAGAGTTCGTTATCGGTGCGCGAAAGAAAGCCGTCATTGCCATCGGTATCGCCATTCGTAATCTCGATAAAATCAGTGACATCAATATCGAAGCGGTCCCAACGCAATCCAACGATAATCTTTAGCCAATCGGTGATATCAACCTGGTCTTGTGCGTAGACGGAGAGAAACTGAACCTGCGACTCGCGCGACCGGCTCAGATCTGAGAACGAAAATTCAGGTATGTTGAGCGGATCGCTGAACGGAATCACCAACTGGTCGTCGCCATTATCAGCGAAAACATTGTCCCGCCGCGCGTTGAACGTTTGTTGATCGCCATATTCAGCGCCAAGAAGCAGGGTGTGAACAAAGTCTCCCGTGGAGAACTCGCCAATCAGGTTGCCCTGGAAAATGAGGTTCTGACGATCGGTTTCATCGCGATACCCGTCTAATTCAACTTCAATGGGCGCGCCGTTCGCAACAATAACTTCCTCGCTGGGAAATAAATTCTGATAGAGCTTTGCGTAATCGGCGTATTGGGCGGTGAAGTTGCCACGAAGCATTTCGTTGAATGTATGATCGACGCGCGCGCGAACAATATGCGCTTCAAGCGACGCAAAATTTTCTTCTGGCGACCCAAAAAAGGTATTGTCAAAGCCTTCAAGAGGAACATCGGGATTTTCCGGAACGGCATTGGTTACGCCGTTGACGTCGCGAGAAGGAACGCCGCGATCAACAACACGATCGTCGTTTACGTACTCATATGAGAGTATCACTTCCGTGTCAGGCGAAGGGTCGAAAGCGAATGTCGGATTGACGGCGACACGCTCGCCATTGAAAAAATCGCGGTGATTTTGAAGGTCCTCATAAAACCCGTTCAACCGAAAGGCGGCTGCATCCCCAATTGCGTAATTTATATCCCCGCTAAAGTTATAAGAACCAAACGTATCGACGCTTGCAGCGTAGCCAACGAATTGTTCATCCAGTTGCGGACGTTTCGTAACCCGATTAATGACGCCGCCGCCGCCGCCGCGGCCGAAGAGGAGAGCGTTGGCGCCCCGCAGGATTTCAATCTGTTCCAGATTATAGAGAGGGCGGAAATACTGAACATCGTCTCGCACGCCATCGATGAAGAAGTCGGCGGTTGTCTGGTTGCCGCGAATGATAATCGCGTCGCGATGTCCTTCGCCCTGACTGATCGACAGGCCGGGAGAAAACCTGGTGATGTCGCCGATATTCGTAAAAGCCTGTTTGTCGATTTGTTCGCTGTTTACGATCGACAAGCTTTGCGGAATATCGATTATTGGCGTCGGCGTTTTGACGGCGTTTAATTTGTCCAGCGAAAGATATCGTCCTTCGACCACGATTTCTTCGATTACGCTTTCAGTTTCTGCAGAAACAGGGCTCCAGATGACCGCGCCTGCGTAGATCAGCGCCGACGGAACAAGGCGCAAATAGCGCATCATGGAAGGACTCCTACTTGAGAATAATTCGCAAATCTTTAGCCGTGCTATCTTTTTTGAGAATGACTGTCAATTGCATTCTCAAAAAGAAAAACGTCAGTGATGACATTCGCTGGAGCAGTCCCTAAATCTTGGGCTCAAAGGAAAAGGAAAGCTTATGGTTCAAAAGCTTAGCGATGATCAACGCCGGGAGTTCCTTCGGAAATATTCGGGCTGGGCTTTGGTGGAGGGGCGTGACGCTGTCGAACGAGAATTCACGTTCGAGGATTTCAACGAGGCTTGGGGTTTTATGACACGCGTTGCGATCGCCGCGGAAAAATCCGATCATCACCCGGAATGGTCTAATGTTTATAACAAGGTGAGAATTACGCTGACGACCCATGACGCCGACGGTTTGTCTCAACGCGACGTCGATCTAGCAGCTTTCATTGAAGATGCCGCGTCGCATTAACGACGTCACCAATTGGCCTTGCATACGTCACACCGTTGTCCCCAACGCGCCTTTCTTAGGTCAGGGAACAGCAGTACAGCCATCATTGTAAAGGAATTCGGGGATTATCATGGCTTCAATCATCCTGGTCGATGACGACCAAAACATTCTCACATCCGTCTCCATGGCGCTTGAGGCGGAAGGCCACAAAGTCGCGACATTTGAAGATGGGGCGGCGGCGCTTGAGAAAATAAATGAGGCTCCCCCTGATTTGGTCGTGTCTGATATTAAAATGCCAACGATGGATGGCATGGAGCTGCTGCGCCGCGTTCGTCAAGGCTCCGACTTGCCGCTTATCTTTCTGACGTCGAAGGACGAAGAAATTGACGAAGTGCTCGGCTTGACGATGGGCGCCGACGACTACGTCAAAAAGCCATTCTCACAGCGGCTCTTGCTGGAACGCGTCAAAGCGGTTTTGCGGCGTCGCCAGGCGGCGGCGACGCCCACTGAGGAAGAAGAGAAAAAAATCATCCGCCGCGGCAGGCTAACGCTCGACCCGATGCGTCACGCCTGCACGTGGAACGATCAACCGGTGACGCTCACTGTCACAGAATTCCTCATTTTAGAAGCGCTGGCGCAAAGGCCTGGTTTTGTTAAGAGCCGCGACCAACTCATGGACGCGGCCTATGACGATCAGGTATATGTGGACGACCGAACCATCGATAGCCACATTAAGCGGGTCCGTAAGAAATTCCGTGTCGTTGATAAGGAGTTTGACGCTATCGAAACGCTCTATGGCGTAGGATACAAATACAACGACTAAAAAGGGCTTCTATGGCGGATGACGCCGGCACGATCACGCGGCGGCGCGCGAAGCTCACGGTTTCGCGGCTTACGCTCACGATCGTCATCGCGAATCTGATTGGGCTGATAATCCTGTTAGTTGGTTCGTTCGGACTTACTCAATACAGAGACGGACTAATCGAGGCGAAACTCGAAGGCGTCAGGGCGCAGGCGCAAATCATCGCCGATGTTCTGGCCCAAGTCGCGATCGATGAGAGTAGTTGTCAGCCAGTGGATGAGCTGGAGATCGCAAGCGCCGGGAACGCAAATCCGATTTGCGCGCTTTCACTAAGCCGGGAAGATGTGCAGGAAGTCTTCAATCGGGTTTGGGATTCCTTTGAAGGGCGTGTGCGCATTTATAACGCGCCGCAGACATTTGACGACCCGCCGGTAACCGACGCTTCGACGTTGCTCATCGAAGATGTGGTTCTCCGCGAGGATAACATAATCGCTGAACCGCTTCCGCCAATTAGTCAGCCGACTTCACTTAGTGCGCTTAACGACACGTATCGGTCTTTCTCAAAGTGGCTGAGTGATGTTTCGCCTGGCGGATTTCGCCGTGAGGCGGCGTCCATGACAATAGAAAGCGAATTGAACGACGCCCTGGCGTCGTCGCCGTTCGCAGAAGAGCGTGGCGCGGCGTCGGTGCGGCTGAATGAGAATGGCGAGCTTGTCGCCTCTGTTTCCGTGCCGATACGAAAGGTACAGGCTATTTACGGGATCGTCACTGCTGAGATTGGCGGCATTGACGACCTCGTCGCGCGTGCGCGCTGGTCGATTTTGCCGTTCTTCGGCCTGGGGTGCGCGGCGGCGATTCTGTCGTCCCTGTTGCTAACGACGATGATCGCTCAACCAATCCGTCAGCTTGCGCTTTCGGCGGATAAGGTGCGCGAAGGGATAGCGGCAGCGGGGCGCGCTCGAATTCCTGATTTTTCTACGCGCCGCGATGAAATTGGAGAACTTTCAGCTTCGCTCAAATCAATGACGCAAGCGATTTACAACCGTATTGAGGCGATTGAGAGCTTCGCAGCGGACGTGGCTCACGAGCTTAAGAATCCGCTCACATCAATTCGGTCCGCCACCGAAACGCTAGAGATTGCGAAAACGCCCGAAGCGCAGGAAAAATTGATGGGCGTTATCAAAAATGATGTGGCGCGTATGGACCGCCTCATCACCGATATTTCGAATGCGTCGCGGCTTGATGCTGAATTGGCGCGGGAAGCGCGCGAGGCCGTCGACTTACGCAAATTGATCGATGATATCGTTTCGCTCTACAGCGCAACAACCAAAGACGGTGAGGCGCTCGTTCGATATGATCCATCGGGCGCCCCCAGTTATATGTTCGGAAACCCATCCGCCCTCGGGCAGGTATTTCGAAACCTCATTGATAATGCGCGTTCGTTTAGCCCAAAAGATGGCGAAGTGAGTATTCATCTCGCCGTGCTGGACGATGTGTTTCGAGTCTATATTGACGATCAGGGACCTGGAATCCCAAAGGAAACGATGGAGAAAATCTTTTCAAGGTTTTATACCAAGCGTCCTGCTGGGGCAGCGTTCGGCGACAATTCTGGTCTTGGTCTTGCCATTTCGCGTCAGATTGTGAATTCCCATGGCGGTAAGATCTGGGCGGAAAATATCGGCTCCGACGAAAATCCGACAGGCGCGCGATTTGTGGTCGAACTGCCCGCCGCCTAGAATCCATAATTGACGGATGCTTTTAACAGGGTGTCGACGTTTTGCCGTGTCAACGGTGGATTAGTCTCGTATCGGACGAAAAATGACAGGCTTGTCGAGATTGATTCTGTAAGTGTTGTCGAAAGCGACGTTAAAGACTCAACGGTTGTCGTCGGCGATGTCCACGTGGTGTCCACATCTTGTTCAAAAAGTACGCCTTCCCGGATAAGCCAATCGATTTCGGTTGATGCGTACAAAGCGAACTCTGATTGAATTTCCGGCGTGATGTCCACGAGCGAGTACTGATATCCGGGCCCGCCTTCGACTTTCCACTTAAACGGTTCTGACCTGAAGAGAAAATGGCCAACACCTGCGCCGCCGAATGCTCTGTAGTCGAAACCGGAGAAGGCGTCTTCTTCGTATGAGATACGACCGAACGCATAAGTTCTATCGGAGAATGCAAGATCGAGCTGATAAGCGGTGAACCAACGGTTCTGTGTTTGGAGCCTTTGTGACGCTGGATCGTTGGAATCGGGATTAGACGAAGCGAGATCGAGGCCAGCGCTGATATTGTGCGTAAAGATACCATGGGTGCGCGCCGCCTCAATCCCCAGGCCCACGGCGATGTTGTCGGAATTCCCCGACGCGAGCGAGGCGCCGGCGCTGGCTTTCCCGGTCCAGGCCCCGAGACGCCAAACTCCATCAGATGCCGGCGTCACGCTGTCAGATGCAATTTCCTCAGGCGGCGACAACGCGTCAATGCTGAATTGCGCCGTTTCAGAAATCGCTGCCTCGTAATCCGGAAACACTTTGCGCGCCGCGTTGGCGACGGCTTCGATCTGCGCGGGGTCGCCGGTATCTATGGCTGCGTCGAGCATGCCTTGCACGATGTCAGGCAATGGTTCCAAAGCAGTTGATGGCGTCGAGACGCCGATTATCAGAACAAAAACTATGAGGCGCGTAATCATCGTCCGCTCCAAACGGGATGATTTTTTGGAGCATGGCGGCGTTAATCAATGATTAATCATGGTTCTTCGCCGGGCGGCCTCCAAGTTTTTATTATCCGAAGGCGTTGTAATGGTGCGCGATTCCAACGCCGCACTCGAGAACCGTTTTTGAGATCTCGCGTAACGGATTGATGATCGTGCGGTGAATCTCGGGATAGCCCTCCGTGAGCATTTCATTTGCGTCAGACGCTTCCTCAACCCCGGCGAGGGCGTCCGCATTTGATTCTGCGAGAGGAAAGATTTCCGACAAAAGATCTGCAAGCGCGTCAAATTCAAGTCGCAGGGCAAGGTCCACGAGTGCGTTGTAAGAAATGTCATGCCGCCTTGAAAAAGACGGCGCTGTCCCCACGAGCCGGAAGGCTTCCATGATCAGCGCAATACGCACTGCATGGAGCAGCCTGAGGCAGGCTTTTTCCTCTTGGTCTGCGGCGTCATTGATTTCGAACAGACGATCAAAATACTGAAGGTCGCGGCTGAAATGATTCGCCAACCGCGTCATCGCGGTGCTGACGCGCTGATCGGCCAGTCGGCTAGCGATGATCGCGTGTGGGCGGCCAGGCGCCGGACAACTGCCGTCCGGCTGGATGCTCCAAAAACTGGCGTCATAGAGGCTGGCGTAGGCGCGCAGAACGCCCAAGTCAGTTAGCCTCCTCGCATATCGCGCATAGGATTCGATGCCTTCAACGCGCTTGGACCCATGTCTCCATTTTGAAAACCGTTCGGCCTCAAGGCCGGCCGCCATACCGATGCCGCCGTAAACGTTTGCTGGCGCATTCAATCCTTGCAAGATTGCGTTATTCGGGATCGCCCTCATGGACCTCGGGCTTGCGGCGATTGTCGGGTCCGCGCTTTGGCGGCGAACTTTACGTGATCCCGTTTTGACCAGAAGGTTCGGCGAAAAGGCTGTCAAGGCCACGTGATAGTCCGTGTTCTCAAACAGCGCTTCTTGCCAGGATTTGACGCCGCGGTAAAAATCCCAGGAAAAATTTATATCCGTATAGAATGTATCATCTTTCTTTGAAACATCCGGGGACAAAGCCCATACGAAAATTTGCGCGACAGTCGATCGGGCGAGCTGCGGGGTCTGGAAGTGTAAAAATCCGTCGCCGCCCTGAAAACTGCTTTCTGCATTGATCTTTATGCCCTCATGCACGTACCGGCTCCGCGTCCACGGTGTCAATAGATGATTGAACCGTTCGTTGAATCCGCCGGGAAAGGCGCCGCGTCCCATTGACTCGCCATGCGTATTGAAAAGAACAACCTCAACGTCGCGGATGTCACGCGCCGCTAATGCGCGCGCCAAGAGTATATGCAGTCGCTCGATCGCAAGATCAGCGGCGATCTGCCCCATGAAGCGCCCGCTATCTGAAAAACCCAGTTGAATCGCGACGCGTCCGCGCTTGCGAATATAACTGACGAACTCCTTCTCATCGAGGAGACGCTCCATAAAGCGTCCGCCGCGTTCGATGGCCTCCGGCGTTTCGAAGAGGGGGGAAATATCGACGATGTCGTCAACGCCGTAGAGCCGCGCGAGAAAGACCGCACCCATGACCGTTGCCGGCGCTTCGCATTCGGCTATTAAAAACCGTATCGGCGTTTCTTCGTCCACATGTTTTTTAAATTGCGCGCACATCATAAACTGCCGGCGCGCCGTCATCTTCTCGCTGAAGACCGTCGCCATATTGACATTACGCACGGTCACGCTTGAAGAGCGTTCAGCGGCTGTGGCGAGAATTGTCCGGTTGGAAAATTCCTCCCCCTTCTTGAGGTCCAAGTCCGCTCTAAGTGTTGAACGAACTTGAGCAGCGTTTACGCGAAGGTGAATACGCGCGACGCCCAGTCCGTAAGCAGACATCTCGTCACAAACCTGGTGGAGCGATCGCTTAACATCCAGCGTGTCCGACGCGGCGATTATTTTTTGAATATCGGACCTTACGTTAGCAAGGCTGGTTAAGCGGTTGGGGTGAGGCGCGGTTAATGCGTTAGCTGCGCGCACGACATTGGCTGGATCATCCAGATCATGCGCAAATAATTCCGCCTGCGAGTATGCGAGCTTTGATGCATTTTTCAGCTCGGCTGCGATTTTTTTAAGATCTTCAGAATGATCGCCGCTCTTAATTGCAAGGATAGCCTCAGCGTACCGCTCCAACTGCGTCGCTTTTTCCTCCAGACGCAATCGAAATGTCTGTCCCCAGTGAATGTCATTGCGCCCGTCGAGGTCATACCCGACCCAGGTCGCAAGGCTAACAGGATTTGGCATGTCGTTCGGTTGGGCGCCGGCGAAGGTTTTTTCGGCCCATTCGCAAATAGTCTGTCGCAAAAAGCGGAGCGCGGTCTGCGCGTTCGCAATCGATGTTTGCGACTCCTCATGTTCCTTGTGCAGCGTTAGGGGTTCGTCGGGAAGGTGTCGCATGTTCTGGAGCGCAGCGTTTGTTTTGTCCGCAGATGGTGCGGCGCCTGCGGAGGCCAAGTCTGCGAACGCATCACGCATCTCCTTGGGCATCGCGAATGTGGGATGGGCGGTGAAAACGACGCCGGCGCTGTTACGCGACAGTCCTTCCTTAAATTCGTCTATGGTTTTGAACGCCGCCTTATCCAACGCGTCAAAGATCAGTTTCCTCGCGCTTTCAATCGTATGAGTGTGGATAGCGGCGAAGCGCCCGATACGAGCGCTAACGGCGCGATTACATAATTGAGCAACGATGTCCTTCATTATTGGCGCCTGGATGGCGCCGGACGCCAGCCCTTGTGAAAGCGAATAGGCCAGAGACCGGACACCGTTAGCTAACGGATCGTGGGAGGTTTCCTTATCAAATAGGGAAAGGTTTTCTTCACACCAACGAACCCACGTCTCCCCTTGAGCGTCTTTTGCCGGAAATACGTTCAAATCCATATAAACTCTCTCATTTTCATCCACTCTATATGGGTGAGTTCCCTGGCGTAAGTCATCACTAGAAGCGAACACGCGCCGCGATGCGTTTCGGGTCGATACAGTTTTCGTTTCCGAGCAATTTTTTGCATGCGGGATAAAACATGACGCAGCGTGGTGGCCGCAAATAATTTTTTGAAAACTGGTTCTTGCGAACCGATGGTGCCCAGGAGAAGACTCGAACTTCCACGGCCTTGCGGCCACTGGCACCTGAAGCCAGCGCGTCTACCAATTCCGCCACCTGGGCA